>NZ_CALAGI010000111.1 GCF_937891315.1 uncultured Amaricoccus sp.
TCTACACAGGCGAAGACACTCTTTCCCTACACGACGCTCTTCCGATCTGTCGGCATGGGAAATCGGTCTCCGTCAGACTTCTCGGTGATGCGTGCATAGTTGCATCCGGGCGCGGTGACTGCGTAGAATTCCGCGGTTCCGGGGAATTCGATGACACAAATATGGGACCGCGAGCTGGATATTCTCGCCACCTCCGGGTGGCTCGCCGAGACGCCCGGGCTGTTCCGGGACGCCGTTCTCGGACGGTGTCGTCTCAGGCGGTATCGCCGGGGCGATGCGATCTACCGCGCCGGTGATCCGGCCGGCGGGATCTACGGATTGATCGAGGGCGGCGTCGGCGTCGAGCTCTCGCCCGATGACCGCGCGCCCTATATCGGCACCTTCGCCCGGCCGGGCTTCTGGATCGGGGAGGGATCGGTCCTGACCCGCGGCCCGCGGCTCATCGGCATTCGGGCGACGCGGGACAGCGTTCTCGCCTATCTGCCGCTCGCCCAGTGGGACGCGATCGTCCGCAGCGATCCCGAGGCCTGGCGCTGGGCCGCGCTGCTCGCCCTGCGCAGCGCCTTGCTCGCCCTGGCGGTCGCCGACGCGCTGATGATACCGGGCGCGGCCGAGCGGCTGGCCGCGATCCTGCTGGTCCTGTCAGGGCAGGGCGCGCCCGGGGACGCGGCGGCCCCGGTGACGATCGATGTCAGCCAGGACATGCTGGCGCGGATGGCCAATCTTTCGCGGTCGAGCACCGGGCGCCTTCTTCAGGCGTTCGAAGCGGGCGGGCTCATCGAAAGCGCGTATCGCCAGATCCGCGTCATCGACCAGGGGGGGCTGCGGAGAATCCGGGGGCGCCGGCGCCGGGAAGACGGCCGGGCGTCGCGGGGCTAGAGCAATATCCAACCAGACGGAATCGTCCGGTGGCTAGGATATCGCGCTAGATCAAGACTCTGGAGCGGACGCGCCGGCTCTGCCGGGGCGGACTCCGCGCTAGAAGCGGGCGCGGAGCATCAGTTCGGCGCTGATCCCGTCGCCGTAGGTCACGGCGTTGTAGAAGCCGGTGCTGGCGTAGTATTTCTCGTCAAGGATGTTGTTGACCGAGAGCGTCAGCACCGATTCCTCGGTCACGTCGTAGGAAGCGTTGAGGTCGAAGACCGCGTAGGGGTCCTGCTTGACATTCGGCAGGTCGTCGTACCAGGGGATGCCGTCGGTCGTGCTCTGCCAGCGCACCGCGCCGCCCACCGTCAGCCGTTCGTCGAGGAAGCCCGGAACCCGGTAGTCGGTGGCGGCCTTCAGGGTGTTGCGCGGGGTGTCGGTATTGACCTCGTTGCCGGCATTGTCCTCGGAAGTGGCGTAGGTATAGCCGAAGGACGCGTTCCACCGTTCGTTGATCGCGCCGGCCGCCTCGATCTCGAAGCCCTGCGTGGTGGTGCCGTCGATCGAGCGGTAGACGGTGTGCACGCGGCCGCTCGGGTCGGTATATTGGTCGACGAATTCCGGCACGTCCTTCTGGTCGGTACGAAACAGCGCGGCCGAAGCGTACATCGCGCCGTCGAACAAGCCGGCCTTCACGCCGACCTCGTAGTTCCAGCCATAGGTCGGGCCGAGGAAGTCTCCGTTGGCGTCCTGCAGCAGGTTCGGCTGGTAGATGCTCGTGACGCTGCCGTAGGCGGTGAAGGTCTGGTTGATGTCGTAGGTGACGCCGAGATAGGGGGTCACGATGTTCCGGTAGCTATAGGAAGCCTCGCCGGTGTAGGTGTCGGAGACCGAGCCGTCCCAGTAGTTCAGCCGGGCGCCGCCGATGATGGCGAGGGCGTCGGTCGCATGGAACTGCGTCGTGCCGTAGAGGCCGACCTGTGTCGTGTTGCTCGCCCAGTTCTGGTCGACGGTGGGCGACCACGACGGTTCCGCGAAGCTTCCGTCCCAGGCGAAGACATTGCCGACCGGCCCGAGCGTCGCGTAATCCACGCTGTATCCGTCAAAGTCGCCGTCGCCCTTCGATCCGAACAGGCCGACCACGAACTGATGGGTGCGACCGAGGGCCTCGAAGTCGCCGTTCACCACGGCGTTCAGCGAGTTCTGGGTATAGCCGCCATCGTAGTTGCCGGCCGAATCCGCGACCGGCCCGACGCCGGTGGCCGGATCGACGAAGATCGGTTCGCCGTCGGCCGTGAGGCCGTCGGTGACCCAGAGCAGCTTCGCTTGCATGTCGTTGCGGACGTGAGTGGCGACGACGCGGCCGGTCCAGCCGTTGTCGAAGACATGTTCGAGCGAGGCATAGGCCTCGGTGCGCTGGGTGTCGTTCTTCGTCCAGTCGGCGCCGAGGTTGAAGCCGCGGGGCCAGTCGATCAGCGAGCCGTCGGCGTACCAGGCCGGCAGGCCCGCCCAGCTCACATTATTGGCCCGCGTGTCCTGGTAGCTGATACCGACATTGAGCAATGTGCTGTCGGTGAGGTCGAATTCGAGGGCGCCGAAGCCGGTGTAGCGCTCCTTGAAGTAGCGGTCGAGGCTGCTCTCGCGGGCGTCGGCGGCGCCGATCAGGCGCCCGCGGACCGTGCCGCTCTCGTTGAGCGGCCCGGAGATGTCGACCTCCGCCCGGCCGCCGGTCGGATAGGCGAGGGCGGCGGCGACCTCGCGGCGCAGGAAGCTGGTCGGCCGCTTGCGGACGAAGTTGATCGAGGCGCCGGGCTCGCCCGCGCCCTGCATCAGGCCGGTGGCGCCGCGCACGATCTCGACATGGTCGTAGAGCACCATGTCGGCGTTGTTGTCGCCGAACTGCCAGGTGCTGTCCCGCGGGATCGGCACGCCGTCGTACTGGTAGGCGGTGATCTCGAAGCCGCGCGCGTGGAAGATCGAGCGTTCGCTGTCGTAGGGCAGCACGGTGATGCCGGTGGCCGCGGCCAGCGTCTCGTCGACGGAGGTGATGTTGCGGTCCTTCATCTGGGCGTCGGTTATGACGCTGGTCGATTGCGGCGTTTCCTTCTGGGAGAGCGGCATGCCGGTGGCCGAGCGCATCCATTCGGTCGTCCACGAGCCGGTGTCCTCGGTCGTCGTGCCCGGCGCCGCGGTGATTTCGAGCGTGTCGAGGACGAGCGTGCCCTCGCCGGGCGCCTCGGTCTCGATGGCGGCGGTCTCCGCCCCGGCCGCCACCGCCGCCTCCTGCGCGAACGCCCCGCCGCCGAACAGCAGTCCGACCAGCGCCACGCCGTCGAAGATCGCCGCGCCGTATGACCGCGCCGGCCCGTCCTGTCCTGGAGAAATCCCACCCATTGCTCGCGCCCCATCGTCCCGAAGGTCCGGCTGGCGCGGCGCTGGCTATCCCTCGCATGGCTAGTGGCGGATCGGCGGCTTGGCAACGGTTGCGCGGGCAATTCGGCCACCGCGTTGCCGATCCGCCATGGGGGCGCCGGCGGCCTCCCGCGCCACGTCGGGGGACATGACGCCGGGCAACAGGCCTCAGTTCAGCTTCTGGCGGAGGATGTCGCGGAGCTTGCCGAGGTCCGTCGCGAAGCCGCGGATGCCGGCGGCGAGCATCTCGGTCGCCATCGCGTCCTCGTTCATCTCCCAGCGGAAGCGCTGCTCGTCCATCGCGACGGCGGGCTCGGGCTCGAAGGCGTCGGGCGAGAGGGCGCGGTCAAGCGGCGCGTCGCTGGCGTCGAGCGCCTCGAGGAAGTTCGGGGCGATCGTCAGCCGGTCGCAGCCGGCGAGGGCGGCGATCTGGCCGGTCGAGCGGAAGGAGGCGCCCATCACCACGGTCGGGACGCCGTGCGCCTTGTAGTAGTTGTAGATGCCGCGAACGGAAGTCACGCCCGGATCCTCGGCCGGCGGATAGTCGGTGGTGCCGGTCGCCTTCTTGTACCAGTCGGTGATGCGGCCGACGAAGGGCGAGATCAGGAAGACGCCGGCGTCGGCGCAGGCGATGGCCTGGGCCTTGCTGAAGAGCAGCGTGAGGTTGGTGTCGATGCCCTTCTTCTGCAGATCCTCCGCCGCGCGGATGCCCTCCCAGGTGGAGGCGAGCTTCACCAGGATGCGCTCGCGCGGGATCTGGCGGGTCTCGTAGTCCGCGATGATCTCTTGGGCGCGGGCGACCGATCGCTTCGCGTCGAAGGAGAGGTCGGCGTCGACCTCGGTCGAGACGCGGCCGGGGACGATGGCGGCGAGCGCCGCGCCGACCGAGACGGCGAGCCGGTCGGCCACCGCGCCGACGCGGGCCTCGGCCCCGCCGTTCCGGCGCGCGCCCCAGGCGACGGCCTCCTTCATGGTGTCCTCGAACTCAGGCGTGCCGAGCGCCTTCAGGACGATCGAGGGATTGGTCGTGCAATCGACGGGCTTCAGGCGGCGCACCGCCTCGATGTCGCCGGTGTCGGCGACGACGGTGGTCATGGCGCGGAGCTGGTTGAGCTGGGAGGTCATGGGCTTTCTCGAACGAAGGGGGTGGCGGGACAGCGTCCTGCTTGCCGGTGAGCGCGGGCGCGGGCGGTCTCCCTAGTGGGCGGCGGCCGGGGCCGACCGCGAGGTCAGCCACAGCAGGCCCTTCTGCAGCAGGATGAAGGCGAAGAGCAGCAGGCCGATGACGATCTTGGTCCACCAGCTCGAGAGCGTGCCGTCGAAGGTGATGTAGGTCTGGATCAGCCCCATGATGAGCACGCCGATCAGCGTGCCGGCGACATAGCCGCTGCCGCCCGAGAGGAGCGTGCCGCCGATGACGACGGCGGCGATGGCGTCGAGTTCGACGCCCACGGTGGCAAGCGAATAGCCGGCCGAGGTGTAGATCGAGAAGACGATGCC
>NZ_CALAGI010000112.1 GCF_937891315.1 uncultured Amaricoccus sp.
CTCTGGGCGAGGAAGCCCTTGCCGAGCTGCGACGGCGGCAGCTTGTCGGCGATGAAGGCGCGATAGGGCTCCATCGCGGTGTTGTTCGAGGCGTCGAGCAGCCAGAGCAGCAGGACCGCCATCCAGAGCGCCGAGACGAACGGGAAGAGGAAGAGGCAGATCGAGCAGCCGAGGGCGCCGATCAGGAAGAACGGCTTGCGCCGGCCCCAGCGCGGGCTCCATGTGCGATCCGACAGCGCGCCGATGATCGGCTGGATCAGAAGCCCGGTCATCGGTCCGGCGAGGTTCAGGATCGGCAGATTGTGGGCGCTCGCCCCGATGAACTGGAAGATCGGGTTGATCGCCGTCTGTTGCATCCCGAAGCTGTACTGGATGCCGAAGAAGCCGAAGTTCATCAGCAGGATCTGCCGCATGTCCATCAGCGGCTTCTGCCGGACGATCGTTGTGTGGACCACTTCGGATCCGGAGGCGGGCGCGCCGCCGTCGAGGGTTGCCGTCGCGCTGCTCATTTGCTGCCTCCGCCCTTGCGATCGAGATGGTCCTGGAGCCGGCCGAGTTCGCGCTCCCAGCCCTCGGCGTGATAGCCGGCGACGCCGGCGTCGTAGGGGCCCTGGATGATGCGCACCAACGTGCCGTCGCGCCCCATCCTGGTGAACTCGACGCGCAGTTCGAGCGGCTTGTCCGGGTCGATGCCGGAGTCGCCGGTGATCCGCTGGCGGGCGACGAAGACGTCGGGGTCGAAGAACTCGGTGAAGACCGCGTCGGTCGTCACCCGGGTGGTGGCGTCGTTGTCGCGCACCTTGACGTGGTGATGCTTGCCGCCGATCCGAAGGTCGGACGTCACCGTCTCCTTCTCGACGTGCCAGCCGGGGCTGCCGCGCCACGCGGCCATCTCCTCGGGCGCCGTCCACGCTCTGAACACAATGGGCCGTGGATAGTCGAACTGTCGCTCGACAATAACCATAACATTGGCTGACATGTTGTCGCCATCCTCCCCTTGTAGTTGTTCTTGTGTCGCTCGATTCAGCGCGTGGGCACGCGGAAAATGCGAATATTAACGTTAAGATGTCGGATCCCGTCCCTCTTGGCAACTCTCTTGATCGTGGCGTGCGCGAATTGGGAGGTATCATGCCGCCCGGCCTCAGGCCGGCGCGGGGAAATACATCGAGGAAAAAGATGCCGATCGCGCTGCCAGACAAACGGATCCGGGATGGATGGTGCGTACAGGACCGCGGCCTTTGGCCGGGACCATCCCGGCGGACGGAAGCAAGCCGAAGCCGTTGGCCGCGAACAGGGCGGCGAAGCTCACGAAGAGGAGCGGCGTGGCCAACTGCGTCGGGCGGCTCCGTGCCTCGCGGCGGCGGGCGAGAAATGCGAGAGCGACAATGGTCAGTCAGGTGCCAGGCAGCGCGGCGACCCGCGGGCGGACATGGTCGCGGTCAGGCCGCGCCGTGGGTGACCGCGAGGCACTGGCGGTGGTCGCCGAGCGCCTCGATCACCCGGCAATCGGAGATGGCGCCACCCGCGCATTGCCGGAGCATCCGCTCGAGTTCGGCCTGGAGTGCCTGCATCCGGGCGATGCGCGACTTCACGTCCTGGAGGTGGCGGAAAACGATGGTGTCGGCGTCGACGCAGGGCATGTCCGGGCGATCGGCCATGCCGAGGAGCTCGCGGATCGCCTCGATCGAGAAGCCGAGATCGCGGGTGTGGCGGATGAAGGCCAGCCGGTCGATCTCGGCACGGGTGTAGAGCCGCTGGTTGCCCTCGGTGCGGTCGGGCGGCGGCATCAGCCCGATCTGCTCGTAGTAGCGGATGGTCTGCGCCTTGCAGCCGGTCTCGCGGGCGACATGGCCGATGGTGAACGCCTGCATTGCATTTCTCCTTGAACCTACAGTGGCTGTAGCACTTACGGTCGCGCCGACTCAAGGAGACCGGACCATGGCCGACGATGACACCGCCACCGCCGAGACGCTGACCTGGAGCGTCGGCGGCATGGACTGCGCCGCCTGCGCGACGAAGATCCGCGGCGCCGTCGAGCGGCTGCCGGGGGTGTCGGACGTCGGCGTCTCGGTGATGGCGGAGAAGCTGACGCTGCGGCTCGCGGCGGGCGCCACGGCGCCGGAGGCGATCGAGCGGACGGTAGCGGGGCTCGGCTACACCGTTGCCATCGGCGGGCCGGCACCGGACAGGGGCTTCGCCCTCCCGACCGACGCCACGCCCTCGCCGATGCCCGCCACTGCGGATCACGATCACGACCACGGCCACGACCACGGGCCGGAGGCGCCCGTCGGCACGCCCTGGCACGCCACCGGGAAGGGCCGGCTCGTCGTCCTGACCGGCGGGCTCCTGGTGCTGGCGTGGCTCCTGCGCTTCATCGTCCCCGGCGCGGTCGCGCCCTGGCTTTTCGCGCTCGCCTGCGTCGTCGGCCTCGTCCCGATCGCGCGGCGGGCCTTCGCCGCCGCGCGGGTGGGGCAGCCCTTCACCATCGAGGGGCTGATGACGATCGCCGGAACTGGCGCGCTGCTGATCGGCGCGGCGGAGGAGGCGGCGCTGGTCGTCTTCCTCTTCGCCGTCGGCGAGGTGCTGGAAGGCGTCGCCGCCAACCGCGCCCGCGCCTCGATCCGCGCCCTCGGCGCCCTGGTGCCGAAGACCGCGCTCCTCCTCGGGCCGGAAGGCGACACGCGCAAGGTCGACGCCGCCGCCCTCGCCATCGGCGACCGGGTGCTGGTGCGGCCGGGCGACCGCGTCCCGGCGGACGGGACCATCACCGAGGGCGTCTCGGGCATCGACGAGAGCCCGGTGACAGGAGAGTCCGTCCCGAAGACCAAGGGTCCGGGCGAGGAAGTCTTCGCCGGCTCGATCAACGCCGAGGCGGCCCTGACCGTGACGGTGACGAAGACGGCCGAGGACAATACCATCGCCCGCATCATCCGCCTCGTCGAGGAGGCGCAGGAGGCTCGCGCCCCGACCGAGCGCCTCATCGATCGCTTCAGCCGCTGGTACATGCCGGCGATCGTCGGGCTCGCCGCCCTCGTCGCCACCCTGCCGCCGGTCGTGGCCGGCCAGCCGTGGGACACCTGGATCTACCGGGCGCTGGCGCTGCTCCTGATCGGCTGCCCCTGCGCGCTGGTGATCTCCGTCCCCGCGGCGATCGCCTCGTCCCTGTCGGCCGGCGCGCGCCGCGGCCTCCTGATGAAAGGCGGCGCGGTGATCGAGGCGACGGCGACCACCGCCACCGTCGCCTTCGACAAGACCGGCACGCTCACCGTCGGCCGGCCGAAGGTGACCGACGTGGTCGCCCTCGGCCGCGACGAGGCGGCGGTGCTGGCGCTCGCCGCCGGCGTCGAGGCCGGCTCGTCCCACCCGCTCGCCGAGGCGGTGCTGGCCGAGGCCGCCGCGCGCGACGTCGCGGCGGTGCCGGCGACGGGCGCCCGGGCGCTGCCCGGCCGCGGCGTCGAAGCCGAGACCGCCGACGGGCGCGCCTTCGTCGGCTCGCCCCGACATGCCGCCGAGGAGGGGCTGATCGACACCGCCGCCCGTGCCCGGATCGAGGCGCTGGAGTCCGATGGAAAGACCGTGGCCGTCGTCGCCGGCGAGCGCGAGGTCTTCGGCCTCATCGCGCTGCGCGACGAGCCCCGCGAGGATGCCGCCGCGGCCATGGGCGCCCTGAAGAAGCTCGGCGTCGGCGCGGTAATGCTGACCGGGGACAATGCCCGGACCGCCGCCGCCATCGCCGGCGGGCTCGGCATGGGCCACGAGGCCGAGCTGCTGCCCGATGACAAGGTCGCGGCGATCCGCCGGCTCTCGGGGGCCGGCGGGCTGATGATGGTCGGCGACGGCATCAACGACGCCCCGGCGCTCGCCACCGCCACCGTCGGGATCGCCATGGGCTCTGGCACCGACGTGGCGCTCGAGACCGCCGACGGCGCCCTGCTGCGCAACCGCGTCACCGACGTCGCGGCGCTGATCCGGCTCGCCCGGGCGACGATGGCCAACATCCGCCAGAACATCACCGTCGCGCTCGGCCTGAAGGCGGTGTTCCTGGTGACGACCGTGCTCGGGGTCACCGGCCTCTGGATCGCCATCCTCGCCGACACCGGCGCGACGGTGCTCGTCACGCTGAACGCGCTGCGACTGCTCCGCTTCGACCCCGAACGGGAGTGAGAAGGACGCCGGATCGCTCGGCTGACGGACGACCCGCCCGGATCAATGCCATGATGAACACGGGTTCGGCACCCGGATCGCGGCCTGGGTCGGAACCGACGCCGGGCTCCTGATCGCGTCTGGCGAGCATGGATTCCGGGCGCGGATCGCGTCGCCGGTGCCCACCATGTCGCCGATGAGGGATTTCGTAGGTTTTTTGCAGCACCGTGCCGGCCGGGGACCAGTTCCGCGGGCGGGTGAAGTTGGTATGAGCAGGAAACGGGCCGCGGCATGACGACATTGTCGGACGAAGCGCTGCCAACGCATCAACGTGAAGTGCAGCGATTGCTGGGGCGATGCCTGCTGCGGTTGCAGCAATACGAGCGTGGGATCAAGGCCATTGTGGCGCATCATGAAATCACCGGGCCGGCTGACAAGCTGGAGGAGATCCGGGCGGCGCGGATCGACTCCAGCGCGCGCAAGACACTCGGCATGCTGGTCGGCGATCTGCTCGGATCGTATGTCACACCCAACGAGATCGGCGATACGTCCAAAGACCTGCCCGATTGTCCAGCGGAACCCGTTGCGGTCAGCTTCCGCATGGGGCTGAGCCTGTCGGACACGGACTACGCCCGGACAAAAAATGAACTCCGGGAACTGGTGACGCTGCGAAACGACCTTGTTCACCATTTCATCGAGCAGCACGATATCTGGAGCGTGGATGGATGCGTTCGCGCCAGCGCTGCTCTGGTCGCCGCCTACAGGCACATTGACCAATGTTGCGAACAACTGCGGGAATGGGCGGAAGATATGGAACAAGCCCGGCGTCTGGCCGCGGAGGCCATCCAGTCGGATGCGCTCCACGATTTGTTCGTCAATGGCATTGCCCCGGATGGCACTGTGTATTGGCCCGCCGCGGGTATCGTGAGCGCCTTGCGGCACGCGGCCGGCGAATTGGCCGTCGATGGATGGGCATCCATCGCGGAGGCGGGCGAATGGATTGCCGAGCGGTTCCCGGAACAACTCCCCGCGAAATACGGGTGCCGCGGTTGGCGGCAGGTTGTGCATGAATCGCGAATTTTCGATCTTCGGTATTTCGAGATCAATGGACAGCGTTCGGCCCGATACCGGGAAAAAGAAAGCCTCGCGAACACAGGCTGAAACATGGTCGCAGCGCGGCGGCACGCCGTGGAGCGCGGTGCATCGCTCGGCCTCGACGGTTCTGAGCGTCGCCTCGGGATCGAATCCCTCGCCGGAACAGACGATGGCTCCGCCGTGGGTCAGGGCGGCGGGATGGCCCATGACCATGCCGAAGCAATGGTAGAGCGGCACCCGGACGCTGATACGGGCCGCGTCGGTCGGCCGGAGCGCCCGGCCGACGAAGGAGCCGTTGTCGAGGGTGTTGTGGTGGATGACCGAGAAGGCGGATGTCCGGGACGCCAGAGACGTAGCTCGTGTCACCCATGCTGATTTCCCGGATCCATTCGTCTCGCGGCCATGGTCGATCGGCCCAGGAAGGCGCGGATCCGCTCCCGCGCCTCGTCGCTCTCCCACCGGTCGGCGAGCGCGGTGATCGAGGCGCGGATATCGGCCGCCTCGTCGTCGCCGAGGGACAGGCAGAGCGCCTTGGCGGAGGCGACCGCGCCGGGAGCGGTCTTCAGCACCGCTTCGGCGTGGCGCCGCACCCGGGCGTCGAGCTCGCCCGACGCGCAGACCTCATGCAACAGGCCGGCGCGTTGGGCGAAGTCCGGACCGAAGGTGGTCCCCGAGAAGAACACCTGCCGCGCCATCCCCTGGCCCATGCGGGCGACGACGAAGGGGCCAATGGTCGCCGGGATCAACCCGAGCTTCGTCTCGGTCAGCGCGAGCGTGATGTCCTCGGCGCCGATCGCGATGTCGCTGACCGCGACGAGGCCGACGCCGCCGCCGTGGACGTTGCCCTGAACCCGCGCGATGAGCGGCTTCGGCAGGGCGTTCAGGGCGGCGAGCATCGCCGAGAGCCGGCCGGCCTCGGCCATCTTGCCGGCGCGATCGGCCGCCTGCTGGGCACGCATCCACTCGAGATCACCGCCGGCGCAGAAGCTCGGGCCGGAGGCGGCGAGGATGACGGCGCGGACTCCGGCGTCTTCGCCGAGGAGCGCCGCGGCCTCGCTCAGCTCGGAGATCATCCGCGCGTTCATCGCATGGTGCTTGTCGGGGCGGTTGAGCGTCAGCGTGGCGATGCCGTCGGCGTCGGCATCGACAAGGATGGTCTCGAATTTCGTCATCGTCCTGCCCCCGCGAGCTTTGGCGCCGCCGCGATGTTTTCCGTCATGTAGGCTTCCGCGCGTTCAAGCGCCGCGATGTCGAGCCCGGTCTCCCAGCCGCCCGCGGCCAGCATCCGCGCCAGCGGCAGCGTCGAGACGTTGCCCTTCGCCCCCGGGGCGTAGGGGCAGCCGCCGAGTCCGCCGACCGCGCTGTCGAAGGTGCGGAGCCCGAAGCCGAGCGCCACCGCGACGTTGTCGAGGGCGCGGCCGTTCGTGTCGTGGAAATGGCCGGCGAGGCGGCGGGCGTCGATGGTGCCGGTCAGCCGGTCGAGCAGACGCTCCACCGTCTCCGGCGTGCCGCGGCCGACGGTGTCGCCGAGCGATACCTCGTAGCAGCCCGCGTTGATCAGCCGCTGGCTTACCGATGCGACCGCCTCGGGCGCGACGGGGCCGTCATAGGGGCATTCGATCACGCAGGAGACATAGCCGCGGAGCGGCAGGCCGGCGGACCGCGCCGCCTGGGCGACAGGCGCGAACATCTCGAAGCTCTCGTCGATCGAGCAGTTGATGTTCCTGGCGCTGAACCCCTCGGAGGCGGAGGCGAAGATCGCCACCTCGTCGGCGCCCGCCGCCACCGCGGCTTCGAAGCCGCGCATGTTCGGGCTGAGCACGGCGTAGCGGATCCCCGGCTTGCGCCGGATCCCCGCCATCACCTCCGCCGCGTCGCCCATCCGCGGCACCCACTTCGGCGAGACGAAGCTCGTCGCCTCGATCCGGGTGAGGCCGGTCTCGGAGAGGAGATCGATGAGCGCGATCTTGTTCGCGGTCGGGACGAAGCCCGGCTCGTTCTGCAGCCCGTCGCGCGGGCCGACTTCGTAGACGGTCACATGCTCAGACAAGGTTCTCCTCCCCGGCCCCGGGCGCGGCCTCCTCGGCGTTCGGCGCGAACTCGACGAGGAGCGTGCCGTCGCTCACGTTGTCGCCCACGTCGCAGTGGACCGCCACGACGACGCCGTCCATCGCGGCGCGCAAGGAATGTTCCATCTTCATCGCCTCGAGGACCACGAGGATGTCGCCGCGGGCGACGGCGCCGCCGGCGCTCACCGGCACCGACCGGACGAGGCCGGTCATCGGCGCGGTGATCTGGTTCTCGGCGGCGGCGCCCGAACGCTCGACGGCGAGCGGGTCGATGGTGGCGAAGTCGGTGATCCGGCCGCCCAGAAGCACCGAGACCGTATCGCCGAAGCGCGCCACCCGGGCGAGCAGGTTGCGGCCGCCCTGGCGCGCGCGCATGCCGTCCGGGCGGACGGAGACCGCCTCGAAGGCCGTCGAGCGCCCGCCATGCTCGAGCGCCATGTGCTCGGGCCCGAGCAGCCGCAGGTCCCGCGTGACGCGTTCGCCGTTCGAGATGAGCTCGATCCGCCGGCTCGCCGAGCCCCAGAGCCGGAAGCCGAAATGGGGACGGCTCGGGTCGAGATCGAGGGCGGCGAGCGCCGCGAAAAGGATGGCCGCCTCGTCCGGCGGACCGACCTGGGTGAGCGCCTCCCGCTTGCGGCCGATGAGGCCCGTGTCCATGCGTCCGGCGGCGAAGTCGGGATCGAGGCAGAGCGCCCGCAGGAAGCCGAGGTTGGTCGCGGTGCCGGAGATATGGGTGCGGCCGAGCGCCTGGCGCAGGCGGAACAGCGCCTCGGCCCGGAGCGGCGCGTGCGCCGTGATCTTGGCGATCATCGGATCGTAATGCGCGCTGATCCGGTCGCCGCGCCCGACGCCAGTGTCGATGCGCACGTCCTCCGGGAAGACGACATGCGACAGCGGACCGGGCGCGGGCAGGAAGTTCTTCGCCGGATCCTCGGCGTAGATCCGGGCCTCGAAGGCGTGGCCGTTGAGCGGGATCCGCGCCTGCGCGAGCGGCAGGGGCTCGCCGGAGGCGACCCGAAGCTGCCATTCGACGAGGTCGAGGCCGGTGATCGCCTCGGTCACCGGGTGCTCGACCTGAAGCCGGGTGTTCATCTCCATGAACCAGAACCCGTCCGGGCGGAGCGGTCCCGAGCCGTCGACGATGAACTCGATCGTGCCGGCATTGTGGTAGTCGACCGCGCGCGCGGCGCGAACCGCCGCGTCGGTCATGGCGGCGCGGACCTCGGGGGGCATTCCCGGGGCGGGCGCCTCCTCGATCACCTTCTGGTGGCGGCGCTGCGGCGAGCAGTCGCGTTCGTAGAGATGGACGACGTTGCCCTGTTGGTCGCCGAAGACCTGCACCTCGATGTGGCGCGGCGTGGTGACGTATCGCTCGATGAGGACCGCGCCGTCCCCGAAGCTCGACTTGCCCTCGCGCTGGGCGCCTTCGAGCGCGGCGGCGAAGTCGGCCGGGTTCTCGACGAGGCGCATCCCCTTGCCGCCGCCGCCGGCGCGCGCCTTGATCAGGACCGGATAGCCGATCCTGTCGGCTTCGGCGGCGAGGAAGGCGAGGTCCTGGCGCGCGCCGTGATAGCCGGGCACGATGGGGACCCCGGCCTCTGCCATCAGCGCCTTCGCGGCGTCCTTGAGGCCCATGGCCCGGATCGAGGCGGCGGAAGGGCCGATGAAGACGAGGCCGGCGGCCTCGACGGCCTCGACGAACTCCGGGTTCTCGGACAGGAAGCCGTAGCCCGGGTGGATCGCCTCGGCGCCGGTGGCGAGCGCCGCTTCGATGATCCGGTCGCCCTTCAGATAGCTCTCGGAAGCAGGCGCCGGGCCGATGTGGATCGCCTCGTCGGCGAGCGCGCGGTGGCGGGCCTCGGCGTCGGCGTCGGAATAGACGGCGACGGTCGCGACGCCCATCCGGCGGGCGGTCTCGATGACGCGACAGGCGATCTCGCCGCGGTTGGCGATGAGTATCTTCGCAAACATCCCCGCGCCTCCCTACATCCGGAACACGCCGAAACGCGTTTCCTCGATCCGCGCGTTCAAGGCCGCGCGGAGCGACAGCGCCACGACATCGCGTGTGGTGCGCGGGTCGATGATTCCGTCGTCCCAGAGCCGGGACGAGGCATAGAGCGGATGCGACTGCTCCTCGAACTGGTCGAGGACCGGCTGCTTGAAGCGCGCCTCCTCCTCGCTGCTCCAACCGCCGCCGCGAACCTCTATCGCCGCCCGCCGCACCGTGGCGAGGACCCCGGCGGCCTGCTCGCCGCCCATCACCGAGATGCGGGCGTTGGGCCACATCCAGAGGAAGCGCGGGCCGAAGGCGCGGCCGCACATCCCGTAGTTGCCGGCGCCGAACGAGCCGCCGACGATCACCGTCACCTTCGGCACCGCCGCCGTCGAGACCGCGTTGACGAGCTTGGCCCCGTCGCGGGCGATGCCGCCGGCCTCGTACTTCGAGCCGACCATGAAGCCGGTGATGTTCTGCAGGAACAGGAGCGGGATCCGCCGCTGGCAGCAGAGCCCGATGAAATGCGCCCCTTTCTGCGCGCTTTCGGAGAACAGCACGCCGTTGTTGGCGACAATCCCGACCGGCACTCCGTCGATATGCGCGAAGCCGCAGACCAGCGTCGTCCCGAACCGCTCCTTGAACTCCTCGAAGTCCGAGCCATCGACGATCCGCCCGATCACCTCGCGGATGTCGAAGGGCGTCTTGGCGTCGGCCGGGACCACCCCGAGGATCTCCTGCGGATCCATTGCCGGGGGCTGCGCCGACCGCAGCGGGATCGCTGGGGCGGGGGCGGGCCCGAGGTTCTTCACCGCCTGCCGCGCCAGCGCCAGCGCGTGGGCGTCGTTCTCGGCGAGATAGTCCGCGACCCCCGACAAGCGCGTGTGCGTGTCGCCGCCGCCCAGCGTCTCGGCATCCACCACCTCGCCGGTGGCGGCCTTGACCAGCGGCGGGCCGGCGAGAAAGATCGTGCCCTGTTCCTTGACGATGATCGTCTGGTCGCTCATCGCCGGCACGTAGGCGCCGCCCGCGGTGCAGGAGCCCATGACGACGGCGATCTGGGCGATGCCCTTCGCGCTCATCCGCGCCTGATTGTAGAAGATCCGGCCGAAATGGTCGCGGTCGGGAAAGACCTCGTCCTGGTTCGGCAGGTTCGCCCCGCCGCTGTCGACGAGATAGATGCAGGGCAGGCGGTTCTCCTCCGCCACCTCCTGCGCCCGCAGGTGCTTCTTGACCGTCAGCGGATAGTACGTCCCGCCCTTCACCGTCGCGTCGTTGCACAGGATCACGCAGTCGCGCCCCGAGACGCGGCCGATGCCGGCGATCACCCCCGCCGCCGGGATCGGGTCGTCGTAGACGCCGTCCGCCGCGAAGAGGCCGATCTCGAGGAACGGGCTGCCCGGGTCGAGCAGCCGCGTCACCCGCTCGCGCGGCAGCAGCTTGCCGCGGGAGACGTGCCGCGCCCGGGACTTCTCGTCGCCGCCCCGCATGGTGCGCTCGGCCCGCGCCGCGAAGTCGGCGACGAGCCCCGCCATCCGCGCCGCGTTGGCGGCGAACTCGGCCCCGCCCGGCGCCAGCTTGCTGGTGAGCCGGCTCATTTCGTCTGCTCGAAGATCTCGCGGCCGATCAGCATCCGCCGGATTTCCGAGGTCCCCGCGCCGATCTCGTAGAGTTTCGCATCGCGCAGCAGCCGGCCCGCGGCGAACTCGTTGATGTAGCCGTTGCCGCCAAGGCACTGGATCGCGTCGAGCGCCACCTGCGTCGCCTTTTCGGCGGCGTAGAGGATGCAGCCGGCGCTGTCCTGCCGCGTGATCTCGCCGCGGTCGCCGGCGGCGGCCACCGCGTAGACATAGGCGCGGCAGGCGTTCGTCGTCGTGTACATGTCGGCGAGCTTCGCCTGCATCAACTGGAAGGTGCCGATCGGCTTGCCGAACTGTTCGCGCTGGTGGACGTAGGGCACGACGAGATCGAGGGCGGCCGCCATGATGCCGATCGGCCCGGCCGCCAACACCGTCCGCTCGTAGTCGAGCCCCGACATCAGCACCTTGACGCCCTTGCCCTCCTCCCCCAGCACGTTTCCGAAGGGGACGAGACAGTCCTGGAACACAAGCTCGCAGGTGTTCGAGCCGCGCATCCCGAGCTTGTCGAGCTTCTGCGCGGTCGAGAATCCCGGCATGTCGCGTTCGATCAGGAACGCGGTGATCCCTCTTGTCCCGGCCTCGGGATCGGTCTTGGCGTAGACGATCAGCGTGCTCGCGTCGGGACCGTTGGTGATCCACATCTTGTTGCCGTTCAGGAGGAAGCCGTCATTCCGCCTGCGCGCGCGGAGCTTCATCCCGACGACATCGGATCCCGCGCCAGGCTCGGACATGGCGAGCGCGCCGACATGCTCGCCGGAGATGAGCTTCGGCAGGTACTTCGCCTTCTGCTCGGCGTTGCCCCAGCGGCGCAGCTGGTTGACGCAGAGGTTGGAATGCGCCCCGTAGGAGAGCCCGACCGACGCCGATGCGCGGCTGATCTCCTCGATCGCGACGCAATGGGCGAGATAGCCCATGCCGGCGCCGCCATCCTCCTCCGGGACGGTGATCCCGAGCAGCCCGAGCGCCCCGAACTTCTGCCAGAGATCGGTGGGGAACGCGTTGTCGGCGTCGATCCGCGCGGCTCTCGGCGCGATCTCCTCGGCCGCGAAGCGGCGCACCATGTCGCGCAGCGCCTCGATCTCCTCGCTGAGCCCGAAGCTCATCACGGCGTCGAACATTGCTTCCTCCCGGTTGCGCCGGGCCCGCGTCCCGCGCGCCCGGCGTGGATATCCTGAATTTCACTGGAGAGAGGCGGGCCCCGGCTGGCGGACACCCGTCAGCCTCGGTCTTTCGCCGCGCCGAGAGCGCCGCGGCAGCCGGCGGTGCGCGCCAGCCCCGTCACGAAGGCGGTGGCGATGCCGGGGTGACGCAGCTTCCGCGCCGCCGTCGCGGACAATCAGAAATCTCTGATCCGACACGGCATTTCCTCCATTTTTTTATGCTTTGGTTCCTTCGGGTCCAAACGGGTTGGTGGATACTGCCGCGGCGTCGATTGCATTCGCTGCCAATTCCTGTGCAGAATGCGCCATTCGGAGGTGCATATGCGGAAGGCTGCTTCGCGTCTCCCCCAGACCCCCGTCGCATTCGTCCTGGCGATCGTGCAAGCCTATGAGCGCCGGGGCATGGATCCGGGCGCGGCGCTGCGGAAGGCGGGCCTCGCGCCGGAGGGGGTGCTCGATCCGGGGGAACGGGTCGCGATCGCACCATTCGAGGCCTTCACCGCCGATGCGATGAGCGAGCTCGACGACGAGGCGCTCGGCTGGTTCTCGCGGCGCCTGCCCTGGGGCAGCTACGGCATGCTGCTCCGCGCCTCGCTCACCGCGCCCGGTCTGGAGCTCGCCGTTCGGCGATGGTGCCGGCATCATGGACTGCTGACCGAGGATGTCCGGATCGAGCTCCGGCTTGAGGAAGAGGTCGGCGTGATCCGGATCAGGGAGTTCGTGGATCTCGGTGTCCTGCGCGAGTTCTGCCTCGTCAGCCTCTTGCGCAACGTCCACGGAATCGCCTGCTGGCTCGCCGACTCTCGTATTGCGCCGATTGTCGCTCGGTTCCCCTTCCCGGCGCCGGCGCATGCCGAAGCCTACGGCCGGATGTTCGGCGGCGAGATCGCATTCGACGCCCCCGAGACCGAATTGCGCTTCGACGCGTCCTATCTGCGGCTGCCGGTCGTCCGCGACGACGCCTCGCTGAGCGGGCTGCTGCGGAACCCGATACCGTTGATGGCGAGGCGATACCGTCAGGACAGACTGCTGTCGCAGAGGATCAACGGTTTCATAGTGGCCAGTACCGACCCTCTGGCCAACGCCGAGGAGGTCGCCGGGCATCTCGGCATTTCGCTGCGCAGCCTGCAGCGGCATCTGCGGGATGAGGGCACGTCGTTCCTTGACCTCCAGTCCGAGGCCCGTCGCCTCCGCGCGGAGGAACTGCTCCGCCGTGGCGATCTGCCGCTGAAGCGCGTCGCGCGCCTCGCCGGCTACAGCGATGAATCGAGCTTCGGGCGCGCGTTCCGCCGCTGGACCGGCCAGAGCCCGGGCGAGTTCCGGCGAAACGCCTCCGCGCGGGCCGATTCCCCGCCCCCCGGTGGGACGGGGGAGGCCGGTGGCGGAACCGCGGCGCTTCGGTGACCGGCTGGAGCAATGTCCAACCGCGCCGAAACGTCCGCCATTCCATCAAACACTGATGGCTCTGCTTCGCGCGAACAGGCTTGATGTCACGGCCCGGCTCGGTTGCCGGCGGAGCGGGCGCGGAGAGCCCGCCCGAGCCTCGACCCGTCGGTCAGATCGTGGATTGCGCGCGCGAGGGGCGGCGGACAATAGTGGCGCGATCGGCGGCTTCTGGAAGGATGGGCATGGCTACGAGCGTCAAGGGAAGGCGGGGCGTGATCCTCGCCGCCGTGGGGCTGCTGATCGTCGCCGTGGTCGGATATGTCGCGTTTCAGCGCCTGAGCGGCGCCGGCCTGCCGGCGGGATTCGCCAGCGGCAACGGCCGGATCGAGGCGGTGGACATCGACATCTCCGCCAAGGTCGCCGGCCGCATCGGTGACATCCTGGTCAACGAGGGCGACTTCGTGACGGCGGGGCAGGAGCTTGCCCGCATGGACACCGTCCAGCTCGAGGCACAGCTGCGCCAGGCGGAGGCCGAGCAGAGGCGGGCGAGGATCGGCGTCGACACCGCCGGCAGTCTGGTCAAGCAGCGCGAGGCCGAGGAGCGGGCCGCCGCCGCGGTGGTGGCACAGCGCCGCGCCACCAACGACGCGGCCCAGCGTCAGCTCGCGCGCTCCGAGCCGCTGGCGCGGGCCAAAACCATCTCGCAGTCGGTGCTCGACAACGACCGCGCCGCCGCCGAGGGCGCCGCGGCCGGGCTCGCCGCCGCCGAGGCCCAACTCGCCGCGGCCGAGGCGGCGATCAGCGCGGCGCAGGCCTCGGTGGTCGACGCCGGGGCGGCCGTCGACGCCGCGGGGGCGGCGATCGAGGCGATAGAGGCCAACATCGACGACTCGACCCTGCGCGCCCCGCGCGACGGCCGGGTGCAATACCGTGTCGCCCAGCCGGGCGAAGTGGTGGCCGCCGGCGGACGGGTGCTCAACATGGTCGACCTCGGCGACGTCTACATGACCTTCTTCCTGCCGACGGCGCAGGCGGGTCGGGTGGCGATCGGCACCGAGGTGCGGCTCGTGCTCGACGCCGCGCCGCGCTGGGTGGTCCCCGCGACGGTGCGCTTCGTCGCCGACGTGGCGCAGTTCACGCCCAAGACCGTCGAGACCGAGGAGGAGCGGCAGAAGCTCATGTTCCGGGTGCGGGCGCAGGTGCCGAAGGAGTTGCTGCGGAAGTACATCCAGTACGTGAAGACCGGTCTGCCCGGCATGGCCTATGTCCGCCTCGATCCCGAGGCGGAATGGCCGGAGTTCCTGTCGCAGAACCTCGTGCAATGACGGAAGCCGCGTCCGGGCCGGTCGCGCGCCTCGACGGCGTCAGCCTCACCTTTGGCCGGACGCGGGCGCTGGCGGAGGTGACGCTCGAGCTGCCCTCGAGCTGCATGGTCGGTCTGATCGGGCCGGATGGGGTGGGCAAATCGACGCTGCTCTCGCTCATCGCCGGCGCGCGCGCGGTTCAGGCCGGGCGGGTCACCGTGCTCGGCGGCGACATCGCCGACGCCCGCCACCGTGCCGCGGCGCAGCCGCGCGTCGCCTACATGCCGCAGGGGCTCGGCAGGAACCTCTATCCGACGCTGTCGGTCACCGAGAACGTCGAGTTCTTCGGCCGCCTCTTCGGCCAGGACGCGGCCGAGCGGCGGGAGCGGATCGCGCGGCTGCTCGCGAGCACCGGCCTCGCGCCCTTCGCCGACCGGCCGGCGCAGAAGCTTTCGGGCGGAATGAAGCAGAAGCTCGGCCTCTGCTGCGCGCTGATCCACGACCCGGACCTCCTGATCCTCGACGAGCCGACGACGGGCGTCGATCCGCTGTCGCGCCGGCAGTTCTGGGAGCTGATCGACTCGATCCGTCATGCCCGCGCGGGCATGAGCGTCATCGTCGCCACCGCCTACATGGAGGAGGCGGCGCGCTTCGACCACCTCGTCGCCATGGACGGGGGCCGGGTCCTCGCGACCGGCACGCCGGCGGAGCTGATGGCGCGGACGAAGACCTCCGACCTCGACACCGCCTTCGTCGCGCTGCTGCCCGAGGAGCGGCGGCGGGGCTACGACGAACTCGCGATCCCGCCGCGGACAATCGCCGCGGGCGGTCCCCCGGCGATCGAGGCGGATGGGCTGACCATGCGCTTCGGCGATTTCACCGCCGTCGATCACGTGAGCTTCCGCATCGACAAGGGCGAGATCTTCGGCTTCCTCGGCTCGAACGGCTGCGGCAAGACCACGACGATGAAGATGCTGACCGG
>NZ_CALAGI010000113.1 GCF_937891315.1 uncultured Amaricoccus sp.
ACCGCCTCGGCCCAGCGCTCGGGCCGCACCACGCGCAGGTCCCAGGCGCCGTCGATCGCCGTCGCGAACCAGGGCACCGGATAGCCGCGCGGCTCGACCGGGCGGCCGAGCATCGCCGCCGGCAACGGCAGGCAGTCGGGCCGGACGGCCGGCGTGGCCCCGGCACTCACGCCGCCACCCCGGCGTAGTCGCTCGCCCGCTCCAGCCGCTTGCGGCAGGGCGGGATCCAGCCGAAGCCGGTGCCTTCCGCGCCGGCGACCCAGACCAGCCAGCAGTAGGCGGTCGCCGTCGAGCCGGTGGCGGTCAGCTTGCCCCGGTGCATCGGCACCCGCTCGGTGAACTGCCAGACGAAGGCCGGCGGCCGGACACGGTAGAGGTCCTGGAACCGCGACACGCCCTCCAGGAAGGCGGTCCGCACCAGCATCGCGCAGCCCTCCACCGCGACCTGGCCGGCCCGCTCGACGAAAGCCTGACCGAGGCGGAACGGCGGGTTGGTGATCACCCAGTCCGGCCGGCGCGGGCAACGCGGCCCGGTGCCGGGGATCAGGAAATCGGCCGTGGGCAGCCCGACGCCGTAGTCGTGCACGTCGCTGGCCCAGACCTCGCCGAAATACTCCGCCAGCGGCGCGGCCATGTGGCCCATCCCGGCGGCCGGCTCCCAGACGGTGCCGAGCCCCGGCGTGATCAGCCCGGCCGCGCCCAGCATCTCGCAGAGCGCCCGCGTCGCCCAGGGCGGCGTTACAAAGAAATCCAGCGAGTCGATTGGCTCTACCCGGCGGCTCATGACAGCCGTGGACCTATTCTGCGCCACGGGTCACCTCCCGCCAGCTGTGCCCACCGGTGATGCTGGAGATCGTGTTTCGACAGACGCCGAACCGCGTCGCCAGATCGACCACGCGCTCGCCCGCCGCGCGCAGTCGAACAATCTCGCGCACCTGGGCGTCGCGGAGCTTGGCAGACCCGATTCGCTCACCGGCCCGGTGAGAACCGTGTGCGCGCTTGTCGGCGTTGTTTTCGGCGGCGGATGCCCATCGAAGGTTTGCCAAGCGATTGTCGGACCCGACGCCATTCCCGTGGGCGCCGTGCCAGCCCTCAGGACGCGGCCCCACGAACGCCCCGAGCACCAATGCATGGACGAGAGCGTGCTTCTTGCCGCGAGAGACGTCGCACAGAAGGACCGACCGGTACCCACTCGATGAGTCCTGCCGAAGCATCCGTGCCCCCCTGGTGCGATCCTCGCGCCACTGGCGCCCGGCACCGGGCCATTTCCACGATCGAACGCGCCCATGATCGCTGACCTCGTACCCGGGCCAGCCGGCGATCGGCCGCCACCTTTCGAGGCTGTCACGCGGCTCCGCGCGCCGCGCCATCACGGCCTGGCTGATGTTCTGGCCCATGCCGTCACGCCGCTTCGGGCGGCGGTGGCTCGTCGTCCGGCGCACGGAACTTCAGCGTGACGACCGCCTCGCTCCGCGCCCGCGTCGCCCGCCCGGCGATGTCATCGACCCGCGCCGCGCTGGCCGCCGCCTCCGCCTCGTCCAGCGCGTCGCGGACCGAGGGCCGCGCGTAGAGATGCTTGACGGCCGCCACCACCTCCGGCGCCGCGCCCCTGGCCCAGTCGTCGAGCGGCGTGCCTTCCATGCCGAGCGCGTCGCGGTAGAGCGCGGCGATCGCCCGTTCCTCGGCCAGATCGTCCGGATCGCGCCCCCGCTCGCGGATCAGCAGGCGCAGCACCTTGGTGTCGTAGCCGCGGCCCTTCGCCTCGGCCATCACCTCCTTGCGGCGATCGAGGATCTCCGCGACCTCGGCCGACAGCTCCTCGTAGCGCTCGATGAACCCGCGCAGCTCGCCGGCGGTCACGCCGTTCACCCGCTTGTTCTGCTTGCCGCGTCGCGCCATTTCCCGCCTCCTACTCCGCCGCCTTCATCGCCGCGTCCACCTCGGCCACCCGCGCCCGCTGCCGCTCGAGCGCCCGCGCCTGGTTGACGGCCCCGGGCACCGGCACCAGCTGCCGGAACCGCCGCACGATTCCGGGCGCGTTCCGCCCGGGCATCGCGCGGGCGATCGCGTAGGATTTCTCGCCGGCGGTGAAGCGCTCGAGCAGCTCGAGGTCCTCGCGCGGCGTCCAGCCGGTCTCGTCGGCGACGTCGCAGGGATTCGGCTCAGGCTCGGGCGCGGGCTCACGCGGCTCGGGCTCGGGCTCGGGTTCTTCCGGGAGGGGCGCGGCCTCCGCCTCCGCCTCGGGCGGCGCGGCGGCACCGTCGCGCCGCCCGCGCACCCGCAGCAAGTTCGCCACCTGTTTCGGATCGCGGTTCAGCCAGCGCGCGACCTCCGCCGGCGCCATGCCGCCCCGGTGGCGCTCGAACGCCTCCTGGCAATCCTCCTCGGTCCAGGGCCGCCCCGGATCGGGCAGGTCGGCGCCGGGCTCCGGCGCCTCCACCTCCAGGGTTCCCGTTTCCGGGGCTTCCGCCGGCGCGGAATCGGTGTCCGGCACCGCCACGGGCGGCACGGCCGGCCCGACCTCCGGCGCGTGATCGCCGGGGCTGGCCTCCGCCGCGTCGGGCGGGTCGATCGGGACCACGACTTCGGCAACCGGAGGCGTGGGCGGAGGCGATGGCGCGGGCGGAGGCGCAGGCGATGGCGATGGCGCAGACGTCGGCGAAGGCGTGGGCGAGGGCGTTGGCGACGGCGTAGGCGCGGGCGTTGGCGTCGGCGGCGGCGGAGGCGAGGGCGCGGGCGAAGGCGCGGGCGTTGGCGACGGCGAGGGCGAAGAAGTTGGCGCGGGCAGCGGCGCCGGCTCGGGCGCGGCCGCCGCCAGCTCGCCGCCGAGCGCGGCGTAGCTGGCGAGGTCGATCCAGCTGTCGGCATGGCCGGGGTTGCCGCGCGCGCGGCCGATCTTGAACAGGGCCATCAGCCGCGCGACGTCGGCGCCGCCGAGCGCCAGCCCGAGGTCGGCCGACCACAGCGCCGCGATCCGGCCGAGGCTGTCCTCGGCCGCGCCGTACAGCGCCGCCCGGTCGCGGGTGACGCAGTCGCGCGCCCGATCGAGAATTTCAGTCCGCCGCATGACACGCCTCGCGAAAAGGCCCGGCGGGTGCGACCCCGCCGGGCAAGGGGAGCCCGCCCCCGTTCCTCTGGCCCTCCGCGCGCGACGGGGACGGGCGGTCGGCAGACCCGCGCGCGGAAACCGATGGGAAAAAGCCCGGCCGGCGGTTCGGCGGCCGGTTCGGGGAGGCGGCCCTGGTCTGGTCGCGTGAGGGGTGGGGTGCGCCGGAAGGAAGCGGTCTTCCGGCGCCCAGGGCCGCCACCGCGAACCGGCGGCGGAAGGAACGGGGACGGGGTGGCACGGCGCAGGTCACGACGACAAGCCCTTGATCCTGCGGAAAAACTTTTCCGCCCGCGCTTCGAAGACGACGGCGAGCGCGCGCGCCCGCCGCGCGCGCGCCGCGTTGAACCGCCCGCGGATCCGCCAGAGCCAGTTCATCGACCCACCGGGGCGTGCTTCATGATCGGCGCTCCGGGTCGCGGTTCGTCGCCGGCCCACCGGGGCGCGCCTCCTCCGGGCCGATGATCTGGAACACGCTCTCGGCGCCGGCCATGGCGATCACCTGCAGCACGTAGCGGAAATGCGGGCTGTTCTCGCAGCGCAGCCAGTTGCGCACGGTGCGCGGATGCACCGACCGGCGGGCCGAGCTCAGCACCTCGGCGGCGAGGTCGGCCAGCTCGTTCTCCGACCGCGCCTCGGGGAAGGCCTTCCACAGGAGGCCGGCGAACCAGGCGCGCTCCGCCTCCTCCGGCGCCAGCAGCCCGACGCCGCGCACCCCGTGTTTTCCGCAGGACATTTCCGCATCACCCTCGCTACGCATGGTCCCGGCCCTGAGGGGGGCGCCCGGTCCGGTGCGGCGCGTGGCGATGGAGACCCGGTTCGGGCGAGGGGCGGCCTGGTCCATCAGGCCGCCCCTTTTTTCGGCGGGACGGCGCCGGCGACTTGATCAGCGCCGGCACCGTCGAGCACGGCCCGCAAGCGAAACATGAGCCTCTGTGTCAGCTGCCGGCCGTTCTCGAGATCGGTCACGAACGCGCGATCGTTCATGACCCCGAGGCCGAACGCGGTCTTTGTCATGGCATTGGCCGCGCAGAAATCGGCGATCTCTCGCAGAATCGGCTGGTTGGCTTGGATCGGATCGTAGGTCATGCCGCATCATAATTGGATATATCCAATCGACGCAAGATGGAAATGTCCAGATCGGCAGAAATGCCGAGATCGGATAAATCCGACCGGTATGGATCAGCCGTCCCTGTCTATGATCGTGGTGAAGAACGCTCTCGCGATAATCGAGGCGAACGACGACCTCGACCAAGCGAAAGTCCTGAGGAAAGCAGAGCTCAATCCGTCCTTTTTCGCGAACTTTGCCAAGTCCAAGACGGGAAACATGACGTTGGAGAGCGTCCAGAAACTCGCCTACGGGCTCAGCGTTCCAAGCGTGGCGCTTCTTCTATCATCGGACACGCGCGAGATGCTTGTGCGGATCCTCCACAACTACGGCACCATGCTGCCAGAATCCGCGGATTTGTTGTCAAAGATCGTTTCGGAGATTCAGCTCCGGCCAACTGATCGGAAACCTGAAGAACAAGACGAAGCTGACAAGAAAGCAGTCCCCCCAAGTTAGAAATAAGTTGCTCGATTTCCTTCAAAAGAACCTCTGCAAGAACACGATAGGTCGCAATTTTGTTAGTTTGAAACGACCATATCGCCAACTGCAATAAATAAATCAGTCGAAAATTAGATTAAACCGTCCCGGGTCTCGTCGTGATCGCCAGCTGGCGCCTGCCCGAGGCGGAACCGGAACTGATCGAGGGGTCGGCCTGAAAGCCGGCCCTACGTTTTTGCGCACATAATTGCGCAAACACTCTTGACGGGCGGGCCGTTCCGTGTGTAAATAACTACACAAACGGGGACGGGAATGGAACGCGACAGCAAACGGATCGTCAAGCGGCTTCAGGCGGAAGGCTGGACCCTCGTCTCGATCAGGGGCTCGCACCACAAGTTCCGCAAGGACGGCCGGACCGTGATCGTCCCGCACCCGAAGAAGGACCTGCCCCTCGGCACCGCCCGCTCGATCGCGCGGATGGCCGGGTGGGAATGACGCGAAGCTCGGGAGATCGAACGATGAAGACCTACCTCGCCCTGGTGCACAAGGATCCGGACAGCGCCTGGGGCGTGTCCTTTCCCGATCTTCCGGGCTGCCACTCGGCGGCGGACGACTTCGGCGATCTGCTCGCCAACGCGGCCGAGGCGCTGGCCCTGTGGTTCGAGGACGCCGACCCGGTCGAGCCGCGCGACCTCGCCGCGATCCGCGAGGCGGTCGCCGCCGACCTGCGCGACGGCGCCTTCCTGCTCGCCGTGCCCTACGTCCGCCGCACCACCACCCAGCGCCGCGTGAACATCAGCCTCGACACCGGCACCCTCGACGCCATCGACCAGGCCGCGAAGGACATGCGCCTCACCCGCTCGGCCTTCATCGCGCTCGCCACCGCCAACGAAATCCGCGGCGCGCACTGACGCGGATGACGGGACCGGCCATGTTAACAAAACTCTAAGGAAACAGTTGCCTTGACGCCGCCCGTTTTGCGAAATCGTGGTGGTCTTGTCTTTGAGGAGAATGACAATTGGCATCCGTAGTCCGCACCGAGGTCCGCAAGCGTGGCTTTTTCGGCTGGATATTTTTCATCCTTTTCCTTGGCTTCAACGCATTGATGGCGTGGTGCCTGCTGGCCGGGCTCGCGAACATCGGCGGCCAGACGCCAACCGACGCGAACCTTCGCGCCGCGCATGAGATCGGCGCGACGATCGGCGTCGGCTTCGTGCTGGTCTTCTGGGCCGCCGGCGCCGTGATTCTGGGCCTGCTCGTCATGCTCACCAGGGGCGCCAAGTCCATCATCGAGGAAGTGATCGCCTGAGGCGCCCACCCGGCGGCTTTCCGAAGAACCTTCGAGGCGATTGCGATGGACAGTGGAATTCTCGGCATTCTGATCGCGATGGCGCTGCTCGCCGCGGCGGTCTTCTTCCTGGTCGGCGCGCTGGTCCGCTGGTCGCGCCGCCTCGCCTGGCGCGGGCTGGCGGCGCTCGGCCTCGCCTTCGTCGCGGCGATCGGCGGCGTGGCGCTCAGCCCCGACTTCGCCGCGCGCAGGCTTGAGGTCAGCGCCGGGCGCGCGGCCGCCGCCGCCGCGCCGTCCGCCCCGGCTCCGCCGCTCGGGACCGGCCCGGCGGTCGAGCTGGCGGCCGAGCCGGCGACCCCGATCGTGGCCCCGCCGCCGATCCGGCGCCCGCCCGGCTTCGCCGAGGCCACCTGCCGCGCCGACCTCTCCTGCTGGGGCGAGGAGCACGCGCGCGCCGCCCGCGAGCAATGCCCGGGCGAGATCGAGCGCCTCGCGAAATACTCGGCGCGCTGGACCGACGGTTGGCTCGGGGTGAAATTCTCGCACTACCGCTGGTCCGACAAGGCCGCCGGCGTGATCGCCTACCTCGGCGACGAGATCGAATTCCAGAACGGCTTCGGCGCCTTCCAGCGCCACGTCTACACCTGCGTCTACGATCCCGACGCCGACTCCGTGCTCGAGGTTCAGGCCCGGCCCGGCCGCCTCTAGCCCCGGAACCGCGCGGGTCGCCAGCCGGCGGCCAGCGCCTCGGCCTCGTCGCAGAACCAGGCCTCGCCCTTCGCCTCGTCGATCTTCGTCTTGCCGTACCAGGGCGACCAGGGCGTGTGGTAGATCCGCTCGCCCTCGTCGTTGACGTTGCCCTTGATCGGACAGTCCGGGCGCGGCGCCGTCTGGGCCGCGCCCGCCCAGCGCTCGGCGCGGAACTCCCACGGCGGCTCGCTCGCCGCCTGCCAGACGCCGCGCTTCGCCGTCCGGGCCGCCGTCTCCTCGGCCACGTAGTCGCTCGAGTAGCGCACGAACGCCCAGGCCAGCCCCTCGCCGGCCAGCGCCGCCCCGAGATCGACGCCGCCCGCCTCGCAGCGCGCGATGACCCGGCCGTAGCCGTCGCGGTCGAGCGGCGCGCAGCGCACCTCGCCCCCGGCCACCAGCTGCTCCAGCCGGTCGGCCGCCGCGGCGCCGCAGTCCCACTTGCCACCGCCCGGCTTCGCGCATTTCTGGCCGAGCTCGGGCGCGTCGATCCCGTGCAGCCGCACCGCGACCGGGCCGAATCGCAGCCCGTCGCCGTCGACCACCTCGGCCGGGCCGCCGATCGCCCCCGCGAAGGCCGCGCCCGCCACGCCCAGTCCCGCCGCCAGCGCCGCCGCCGAAAATCCGATCCTTGCCATCCTTCGCCCCCCTCGCGCACCGCCCGACAATCGGCGTCCGGCGGGCTCCGGGCAAGCCGCGAGGGCGCGCATGGTTTATGGGCCGCCTGATTCGCGGAGCACCTTGGATTCGTCACAATCATGTTCGACATGAACATTGGATTAATCCAATTTACATCGTTAATGATTGGATATAACCAATCAACCGAAGGCCTGATCCCCCACCCGGAGCCCGCATGTCCTCTCTCCCCGCGCTTCTCACCCTCGCCGGAGCCTTCTCGCTCCTCGCCGGCTTCTGGCGCCCCCGGCCAGCCGCCGCCCCCGACCCCGCGTCCGAGGCCGACGAGGCCGCGACCGACATCGCCGCCCGCGTCGTCGGCGTGGCCCTGCTCGCCCTCGCCGCCCTGGTGGCCTGGTCGTGACCCCGGGCGAAATGCGCGTCGCCGCGCTGCTCTGCGCCGTCGCCTGGGCGGTCCTCGCCGCCGGCGTCTGCGCCGGCATCCTCGCCGCCTGGGCGATCGACGACTGGCGCGCCGGCCAGCCGCCCGAACTCTCCCCGCCCGGACTCACCCCGCGCGCCGAGATCGCCGAATGACCGCCGTCGAACCCGATGACCCCAGACCCGGCTCCCCGGCCGCCGCCGCGCGGGGCTGCGCCTGTCCCGTCTTGCGCCTGCGCGAGGTCTGGACACCAGGCGAGGCCTTCCTCGCCCGGTTGAGCATGGCGCAGCTGGACGCCCTCTATCGCGACCTGACCGGCGGGACACACGGGATCTCCGATCGCCTGATCAAGCCCAGGAAGGACGACGCGGTCGGTCTCGTCGCCGAGCTGTTCGCCCATCCCGCGAAGACCGAAGCCCGGATACGCGCCGCGAATTGGCCGATGCCGGGTGATCTGGCTGCCCGGATCGGGGACTGGCTGCCGGCGCCGCTTCGGCCCGCGGGAGGGCGAAGCGATGTCTGAAGAGCTCGGCGGGCGCCAGGAGGGCGATGCACGCTCTCACCTTGGCAGCGTGTCCTTGGCCACCGTCACGGTCAGGGTTCGGGCGCAATGACGTGGCACCCGCTCTACCGCCGCGACCGTCCGCGGCTCAACGCCGGAGCGCTGGAGGCGATGGTCGCCGACGCGAACCTCGCGGGGCATATCGCCTCAGTCGAGGAGGTCCGCCGGGCCTACGAGAAATATGAGACCGGGGCCGAGCACTGGATCAACGACACCTATCATGTTGTTCTCCGCCGCGAGCCATGGGACCAGGATCCCTCGGTTGAGACCGCGCATCTCTCGATCAAGCGCCACGACCGCGCGCCGATCCACGACTGGCGCGACCTGCAACGCATCAAAAGCGAGCTGCTCGGACCGGAATGCGAGGCGGTCGAACTCTACCCGGCCGAGAGCCGGGTGGTCGACTCGGCGAACCAGTATCACCTCTGGGGCTTCACCGATCCTGGGAATCGCATGCCCTTCGGCTTCCTAACCGGACTCCGGATAGGCGCGCCCAGCGCCGAAAGCAACGTTGGCCAGCGCCCGTTCGAGGAGACCCGCCATGGTTGACGGTAGCCGGCACCACGCGATGTCGGTCCGCCCGGCCCTCATCCTTTGGACGATCTACTCCGGCGCGACGGACCACCCGCACGGCTTCATCGC
>NZ_CALAGI010000114.1 GCF_937891315.1 uncultured Amaricoccus sp.
TCGCCGGGGTCGCCTGCGCGGTCCTGACCTGGTGGAGCCTGCCCGCGATCCTCCGGGCCTGTTTCGGGGCCTGATCTAGCCGCCCGGCGAGAGCTTGCGCCGGCCGCGTCTCCAGTCGCTGGATCGGGCCGCTCGCGCGGCGGAGCAGGCCTCGGCCGAGGTCCTGAAGCGATGCAAATTATGATGCAAATTATGCCGATTCTATGCTTTTGCGTTTTTCCAACGACTTGCCGCCGCCTTCCGGGCGATCTCCGCGCGCCGCTCGGGCGTCATGCTGCCCGCCCGAGCCTTCCCGCCCTTGCGGCCCAGCTCCTGCGCAGCCTTGTCCTTCCCGTCGTCCTCGGATGCATCCTCGACCTCGCCCGTGGCGATCTTCGCTACCAGAACGGCAGCGCCGATCACGTCGGCGGGGCGCTTCTCGCCTTTCGGTCCCTTGGGCATGGTGCCGTATTCCTGTTTGCGGGTGACCGCCGGAGGCACGCACGCGCAACGTTGGCGGCGATTCACGGTTAAGGTGTCGCGGGCGAATCGCCCGGAACATCGCGCGAGCACGGTGGCGATGATCCGAATTGACACGAATCGTCTACCCGGAAGAATCGTCGGCTTCACCGGTGCTCTGATTGAGACGCGGAGGCGACATTGCGAACATCCAGATGGGTAGGCTTGGTGGTTGGGGGTCTACTCGGATTCGCGGTCGGTGCTGGTACTGGGATTGTTGGCGGCCCGTTCGAGGCCGTCGCGGGTGTCTTTGTTTTTACCCCGATCGGTTTGCTTTGGGGTCTTAGCTTGGGTCCCGACGTCGTCGGTCTCATGAGTCGGTTTCGAGCCTGGACCCGAACCAAATTGACATGGCCGACCCGCGCGCGGCGGAGGCGAGATTCCCCTTGAGCGCGCGGTCACTGTCCGTGGTCAGGGCGCCGGCACCGGATCTTCCGGGTCGCCCCGCGCCACAATCCGGAGTGTGCCGTCCGGCAGTGGCCGCTGCAGCGCTCGCGCCTCTGACCAGGGCGCGGTAAGCCACGCCTCCCACTCGGCCGGCTCGGTCAGGATCACGGGCATGGCCTGTGAATGGATCGGCCGCACCTCGGCGTTGGCAGTCGTCGTCAGGAAGCCGAAGAGATCGACCTCGATCTCACCCTCCTTCACCTTCCTTGTGCCCCGCCAGCGCGTCCAGACGCCGGCGAAGAATGCCAAGGGCCGATGCTCGCCGAGCGCGAACCAGACGGGCGCCCGCGCGCCGTCGCGGAGCGTCTCGTATTCCGCGAAACTGGTCACCGGCACGAGGCAGCGATGCGGCTGGCCGAGCCAGGCGCGCCAGTGCGGCGAATCCACCCGGCGGATGTTGGTGACACCCCTGTCGACCCGCTTGCCGCCGAGGTACTGGGGCGGCGTCGGCATGCCCCAACGGGCGAGGACCAGCTCCCGCCCCTCAGCCGAGGGGCGCACGATCGGCGCGGCCATGTCCGGATAAATGCCCGGCAGGGGCTGCAGGTTGCCCAGCAGGTCGCGGGCATCCGGAAATAGCCGCCGCATCGCCTCCTGCGATTTGGTCTGGCTGTAGAGATTGCAGATGGCGGTTCCTCCCGGCTCCCGATGCCCCAGCGACAAGTGCGGCGAGTAGTAGTGCGGCGTGTCCGTCCCGTCCGCGAGGACGAGCTCAGGAAACGCCTCGATCATGCGAGCCGCGTCCTCGACCGACCGAAAATAGTGGGCGACAGCGTCACGGAACCCAGGGCCGGCGACACCGTGCACGGCGTAGTCCTCCCGGCCGACGGTTTGGTCGAGCCATCGCTGGACCGAGGTTTCGAGCCCACGAAAGCCGCGCTCGGGCACGAGGATCACGACGCGCACGGGGAACGCCGCGCCGTCGATCTTGTGCTGGGCTGTCGTTCTGCGCGCCATCGGCCTCGGGCGACTCGGGTTGAGTTCCCATATTGTTCCATAGCGCATCGCGCTCGGGTAGTCCGGGCGTCGGGATTGTAGGGTCGTGCGTCAGTTTGGGGGGCGACAGGAGCGCTGCGACGAGCGTCCGACCTCTCCTGGAACCAAGGCTGCCCGCCACGATATGCAACGAAACCCCCGGACATACCGGGAACCGAGGGTGACCAACCGACACTCAGGGCCTGAGAAATCAGCGGCCTGGACCTACATCATGTCCATCACGATGAAGGGATCGACCTCCCCCCGCCTTGAACTTCGCACCGCTCGTCTCCTACCCTGCCGCGCCGTGCGCGGCGCCCCTTGGGGCACGAAACGCCCCCGCGCGCAACCTTGACCCGTGCGCAACCTTGAGGAGCGCGTCCCTTGCCCGTCCCCATCCGGTTCCTCGCGGCGGTTCTCTCGGCGATGGTCGCCGCCGGCCCGGCGGGTGCGGCCAGCATGATCCGCGACGCCGAGATCGAACGCACCCTCGCCCATATCGCCAATCCGATCCTGCGCGCGGCGAGCGTCACCCCGTCCAGCGTGCATATCTACGTCGTCAACGACCGCGAGTTGAACGCCTTCGTCGCCGGTGGACAGAATATCTTCATCAATACCGGCCTCTTGACCAAGCTCGGCTCGATCGACGAGTTGCGCGCGGTCATCGCCCACGAGACCGGACATATCGCCGGCGGGCATCTGGCCCGGCGGGACCAGTCGCTCCAGGGTTCCAAAGGCATGGCGATCCTCGGCATGATCGGCGCCGCCGCCGTGACCATCGGCGGCAGCCCGGAGGCCGGCATGGCAATCGCCGCCGGCAGCCAGCAGGTGGCGAAGCGCGAAATGCTCTCCCACAGCCGCGGCGAGGAAGCGGCGGCCGACCAGGCCGGCCTGCGCTTCATGGTCTCGGCCGGCGCCGATCCGACCGCCGTGCTGACGGTCATCAATCGCTTCGCGGGCCAGGAGGCCCTGATGCCATCCCAGATGGACCCCTACGCCAGAACCCATCCGCTCTGGGGCGACCGGGTCGCCATGCTGGAGGAGCGGGTCGCAACCCTGCCGAAGGGAACACCCCCGTCCGAGGAGGAGGTCTATTGGCACAAGCGGATGGTTGCGAAGCTCGAGGGGTTCCTGAAGGCCCCGGCCCAGACGCTGAAGACCTATCCGCCGTCCGACACCTCCGAGACGGCGGCGCTGGCGCGCGCCATCGCCTATCACCGCCAGCCGGACGTGGCACGCGGTACCCGTCAGATGGAGGCGCTGCTCGCCTCGCGCCCCGACGATCCGTTCTATCTGGAGTTGAAGGGGCAGTTCCTGCTCGAATCCGGCGACGCGGCCGGCGCGGTGGCCGCCTATCGCCGCGCCGTCGAGTTCGCACCGAAGGAGCCGCTGCTGCTCGGCGGCCTCGGCCGGGCGCTGCTCAACACCGGGGATGACGGCGACACGGCGGAAGCCCGCGCGGCGCTGACCAGCTCGGTCCGGCTCGACAAGGCCAATCCCTCGGTGCTGCGCGACCTCGCCCTCGCCGAGGCGCGGTTGGGCAACGAAGGCGCCGCCGCGCTCGCCACCGCCGAGCGGTTCGCGATCGAGGGCAAGATGCCCGACGCCGCGCGAAACGCGATCCGCGCCGCCGATCTCTTGCCCACCGGTTCGCCGGGCTGGCGGCGGGCGCAGGATCTGATTACCATGACGCGGCGCGTGAAGAGGAGAAACTGAGCCCATGGCCCTGAAGCGACTGGTGGCGACGACGACCATCCTCCTCCTCGCCGCGACGCTGGCCCCGGCCGGTGCGACCGACGCCGCGAAATCCATGTCCGAGGCCGAGCGCGCGGCGTTCCGGGCCGAGGTGCATGACTATCTCCTCGCGAATCCCGAGGTGCTGATGGAGATGCTGGCGCTGCTCGACGCGCGGCAGAAGGCGGCGGCGGACAAGTCCGACGCGGCGCTGGTCTCCGAGAACGCGGCCCCGTTGTTTCAGGACGGCTATTCCTATGTCGCCGGCAACCCGGACGGCGCCTTCACCATCGTGGAATTCGTCGACTATCAGTGCGGCTACTGCCGGAAGTCCTTCACGGATGTGCATGACATGGTCGATGCCGACGGCGATATCCGGCTGATCGTCAAGGATTTCCCGATCCTCGGCCCGGGATCGGACCTCGCCGCCCGCGCCGCGATCGCCACCATGATCAGCCAGGGGCCGGAAGCCTATGGCCGGCTGAACGCGACGCTCATGGGCCTGCGCGAGCCGGTGACCGACGCGAGCCTGGACCGTGCCCTGGCCGAGGCCGACCTCGACCCGGCGGCGGTCCGCGCCGGCATGGGCGATCCAGAGATCGACCGCCGCCTCGCGCAGAACAAGACGCTCGCCCAGACGCTCGCCATCACCGGCACACCCACCTTCGTGGTCGATTCGAAGATGGTGCGAGGCTACGTGCCGCGCGGGGATCTCGAAAAGCTGGTCCAGGAGCTGCGCACCGCGAACTGAGCCGCGCCGAACTGGGCCCCGCCGGGCGAGGCCCGGTCGGGCGCCTCCGATTTCAGCACTTTTCACCCCCCGGCGCACCGCATATACAGGGGCCACATCGGAGCAGGGCCCCCCGCTTCCAAGAACAACACAGGGCAATCGATGGACAAGTCACCGCAGGAGTCCGACATCGCGTTCATTCGGGCTCTGGCCGAATTGCTGCGCGAGACGGACCTGACCGAGATCGAGGTCAACCGGGAATATGGCGACGACGACGTGCTGACCGTGCGGGTCGCGCGTCAGATCACCGCCGCTCCGGTCCCGGTCCAGGTCGGCGTTCCGACGGCGCCGCCGGCGGCCGCCCTGCCCGCGCCGGCCGGCGTGCCGGCGGCGGCCGATCCGTCCGACGACCCCGGCCTCGTCGCCTCGCCCATGGTCGGTACCGTCTATCTCCAGGGCGAGCCCGGCTCGCCACCCTTCGTCAAGGTCGGCGACGTGGTGACCGAGGGCCAGACCATCCTGATCATCGAGGCGATGAAGACCATGAACCAGATCCCCGCCCCGCGGCCCGGCCGCGTGAAGCGGATCCTGGTCGAGGACGGCTCGCCGGTCGAATTCGGTGCTCCGCTCATCATCCTGGAATGACGGCCGACCCGGCGCGATCCCCCCAAAGCTCGAGGCGCCCATGTTCAAGAAGGTCCTGATCGCCAACCGGGGCGAGATCGCGCTGCGCATTCACCGCGCCTGCAAGGAAATGGGCATCCAGACCGTCGCGATCCATTCGACGGCGGACGCGAATGCGATGCATGTCCGCATGGCCGACGAACGTGTCTGCATCGGGCCGCCTCCGGCGTCGCAGAGCTATCTCTCGGTGCCGAACATCATCGCCGCCTGCGAGATCACCGGCGCCGACGCGATCCATCCAGGCTATGGCTTTCTCTCCGAGAACGCGACCTTCGTGCAGATCGTCGAGGATCACGGCATCACCTTCATCGGCCCGAGTGCCGCGCATATCCGCCTGATGGGCGACAAGATCACCGCGAAGGACACGATGAAGGGCCTCGGCGTGCCTTGCGTCCCCGGCTCGGACGGCGGCGTGGCGACGCTCGACGAGGCACGCAAGGTCGCCGCGAGCATCGGCTATCCGGTGATCGTCAAGGCGACCGCCGGCGGTGGCGGTCGCGGCATGAAGCTCGCCCGCGCCGCCTCCGACATGGAGACCGCCTTCACCACCGCGCGGTCCGAGGCCAAGGCGGCCTTCGGCAACGACGAGGTCTATCTCGAGAAATATCTCGGCGCCCCCCGGCATATCGAAATCCAGGTGTTCGGCGACGGCAAGGGCGGCGCGGTGCATCTCGGCGAACGCGACTGCTCGCTGCAGCGCCGCCACCAGAAGGTGTTCGAGGAAGCGCCCTCGCCGGTGATCGACGCCAAGACCCGGGCGAAGATCGGCAAGGTCTGCTCGGATGCGATCGCCAGGATCAAGTATTCCGGCGCCGGCACCATCGAGTTTCTCTACGAGAGGGGCGAGTTTTATTTCATCGAGATGAACACGCGTCTGCAGGTCGAGCATCCGGTGACCGAGGCGATCTACGACGTCGATATCGTGCAGGAACAGATCCGCGTCGCCGCCGGCCACAAGATGTCCTTCACCCAGGACGATCTGGTGCCGAACGGCCATGCGATCGAATGCCGGATCAACGCGGAAAAGCTGCCCGGCTTCCAGCCGAGCCCGGGCAGGATCGCCACCTATTACGCGCCGGGCGGTCTCGGCGTGCGGATGGACAGCGCGATCTACGACGGCTACACGATCCCCCCCTATTACGACAGCCTGATCGGCAAGCTGATCGTTCATGCCCGCACCCGCGATCTCGCCCTCGCCCGCCTGCGCCGCGCGCTGTCGGAGCTGGTGGTCGACGGCATCGACACCACGACGCCGCTGTTTCACGCGCTGCTCGACGAACCGGACATCCAGAAGGGCAAGTATACCATCCACTGGCTCGAGGAGTGGCTGGCGCGCGAGACGCAATAGCGCAATATCCAACCAGACGGAATCGTCTGGTGGTCAGGATATCGCGTTGAATCAAGCCTCTGGGGTGGACGGGCCGGCTCTGCCGGATCGGCTTTCGCTCTGGTCCCCGCGACATCTGGTCCGAGGTTCATACGGCATTGGAATTGACGCGATTTCGCAAACATCGGACGATTTCACCCGACCGGAACGCGTTCTAGAGGCGGCCATGCGCGACGGCCCCGACATCACGCCGATGCTGCTGCTGCGCGCCTATGCCTCGGGCGTGTTTCCGATGGCGGACGCGGCGGATGCCGAGGATGTCTACTGGATCGACCCGGAGCAGCGCGGCATCCTGCCGCTCGATGCCATGCATGTGCCCCGGCGTCTCGCCCGCGCCTTTCGTTCCGACGAAGTCGAGATCCATGTGAACCGCGCCTTCGCCGAGGTGGTCACGGCCTGCGCCGACCGGCCGGAGACCTGGATCAACGGCCAGATCCATCGTCTCTATCGCGACCTGCACCGGATGGGCTTCGCGCATTCCGTCGAAATCTGGTCAGGCGGCGCGCTCCGGGGCGGGCTCTATGGCGTGGCGCTCGGCGGCGCCTTCTTCGGCGAGAGCATGTTCAGTCGCGCCCGCGACACGTCGAAATTCGCGCTGATCGCGCTGGTCGCGCGGCTGCGGGCCGGCGGCTTCACCCTGCTCGACACCCAGTTCATCACGCCACATCTCGCCAGCCTCGGCGGAATCGAAATCTCCCGCGCCGACTATCACCAGCGGTTGCGCACGGCCACCAACCGGCCGGCGAGCTTTCTCGCGCTCCCCATGGATACGCCGCGTCAGCGGTTGTTGCAGCTCACGACCCAGACGTCGTAACGCGGATGATCCAGCGCCGACAGCGCCGGCGACGAGGCGAACATCCAGCCGGAAAACCGCGGATGATCCTCGCGCGTGTCACGGATGCGCAGAAAGGCATAGGCGTCGCCCTTGGGATTGTCCTCCGGCACGCGGCAGGTGTCGGCGGTGATCTCCAGCCGGCCGAAACGCACCGTCTCGCCCACCTGAACCGTCAGATCGGTGGTCGCGCCGTTCAGCGTGTCGAGGGCGCGCAGATGCAGCTCGTTCACCTGGCGCGTCCGCTGGTCGTTGGCGATCTGCACCGACTGCGCCGCCACCGCCTGCATTCCGGCGCAGAGCGTGGCGAAAAGAATCAGCAGGCGCGTCATTTTCCGGTGCCGAACCGCATGAGCAGGTTCAGGAGATCGACCGAGCCTTGGGTATTGGTGATCTCGTCCCCGGACGCCAGCATGATGTCGGACGCGCCGGGCGTGATCTCGACGAAGTTGCCGCCGAGCAACCCTTCGGACGCGATCTTCACATCCGAATCCTCCGGGACGCTCAGCCCGTCGCGGACGGTGAAGCGCGCCCTGGCCATGAAGGTCGCGTCGTCGAGGTCGAGCGATGTCACGCTCCCGACCTTGATCCCCGCGATCCGCACATCGGTGCCGACCGAGACGCCATCGACATTGCGAAAGTTCGCCGTCAGCGGATAGCTGTCGCCCGTCACGCGGTAGCCGCTGGTCTGGCCGGCATAGACCACGAAACCGGCGGCGACGAAGACGACGGCCGCGCCGATGACGGCCTCGGCCACGTTGTTGGCCATGTCGGGGCCCCTATTCCGGCTTCCAGGCCTCGTAGTCGCGCGACACCGCCGGCCCGGCGGCCAGCAGGCTGCCGGACGGATGGTAGGCGAGATCGGTACCGGTCAGGTTCGGCTCATGCGGCTTTTCCCACGGCTTGCGCGGCAGTGGCGCCGTCGTTGGCGGCTGCTGCCAGGTGTGGTGCAGCCAGCCGTGCCATTCGGGCGCGATCCGGCTCGCCTCGATCTCGCCATTGTAGATGACCCAGCGTCGCGCGCCGTCGGCCGTCTGGTAATAGACGTTGCCTTGGGAATCCTCGCCCACCCGCTGGCCCTTGCGCCAGGTATGGAAGCGCGTGGCGATGGTCTGGTTGTTCCACCAGGTAAGGAGGTCGAGCACGATGGTCTTCAGGCCCATGGGCATCCTCGGAGGTCCGCGTCCCGACAGTTATGGCGCAAGCGGCCGCGTCGGTCCAGCGGCAGAAATCGCACTGACCATGAGATTCGATCCATCAGGCGGAAAACGATCGGAAATTCGCACATGGAAACCATATGGGCGTTTCCTGACGCGAGGCGACGCTTCCGGGGGACCGGTCAGGATATTGCGTCAAATCAGGACTCCGGAGTGGGTGAGCCGGCTTTGCCGGATCGGACTCCGCTCCGGCGGAGGATTCGCCGGCGCCCGACCGGGGTCCGTTCCGGCCTCCCGGGCTCACTCGCACACCCCCGGCTCCGTCGCCGCGAACGCGACGAGCATCATCCGGCCAGCGCGACCGCCTCAAAGGCGGACCGAGGTCCGCCCTACGTGCGCGCTTTCACATAGTTCGCGAAGCCGCTCAGATACGTCGCCAGGCGCTTGCGGGCTTCCTCGCCCGCCAGCCGCCCGTCCACGAACTCCGACCCGGCGCGGCTGACCATCAGCCGGCCGTCGAACCACGCGTCGGTGCCGAGCGTGCGCAGAACCGGCAACCAGGCGTTCTGCGACAGGATGGTGCCGAAATTCCCCGGCGAGGCACCGATCAGCGCCACCGGCTTGCCGCCGAACACCCGCGGAATGTCCCCGGTCGGCCGGGTCATCCAGTCGATGGCGTTCTTGAACACACCCGGAATCGAATTGTTGTATTCCGGCGTCACCAGCAACAGGCCATCCGCCGCCGCCACCGCGTCCTTCAGCCGGGTGACGGCCGGCGGGATACCCTCGGCGGCTTCGAGATCGCCGTCATAGAGCGGCACGCCATGGATGGTCTCCTCGATGATCTCGCAGCCCTCGGGCGCGAGCTCCACCGCCGCGCGCAGAAGCGCCGCGTTGAACGAGCCGGCCCGCAGGCTGCCCGAAATCCCGACGATCCTCACCATGCCCGGTCCCCCTCATGCACAAACGAAACTCCCCAAAAACCGCGGGGCGGACCTCGGTCCGCCGCCTGCCCGCAAGCCGTCCCGGTAGAACCCGCCCCGGCCCGCCGCTAGCGCAATATCCAACCAGACGGAATCGTCTGGTGGCTAAGATATTGCGCTAAATCAAGACTCTAGAGCGGACGAGCCGGCTCTGCCGGATCGGCCTCCGCTCTAGCGCAGGCCGGTTTCTTCCAGCAGGCCCTTCTTCTTGGCCTCGTAGTAATAGCCCCTGGAATACCAGCCGACCGCCGCGTCCGGATCGCCATCCGCGACCAGCCAGGCACCGCGCAGGTATTTCACCGCGAATTTCAGATTGGTCTCGGCGTCGAGCAACCCGTCCGGACTGCCCTGATAGCCCATCTGCCGGGCGGTCGCCGGCAGGATCTGCATCAACCCGTAATAGGGTCCGTTGCGGGCGCCGGGATTGTGGGTGCTCTCGCGGATCACCACCCGCTGGGTCAGGGCGACGGGCACTCCGTAGGTCTGGGAATAGCGCTCGATCAGCGCCCGGAGTTCCGGCGTCTCGTTCGGATTCAGCGCCCGCGACGCCTCGGGCGCCGGCGCCGCCGGGGCTTCGGCGCAGCCGGCGAGGCCGAGAAGGATCAGCGTGACAAGCGCGGCGAGCGGGCGGGCCTCGGGCGACATCTCGGTTTCTCCGAACGGGATCGTCGCGCGATTGTCGGTTTGGAGAGGTCCGCGTCAATCGGCGGCGGCGCCCGCTTTCGGCCATCGGCGGTTGTCCGCCGAAACGGGTCCGGGAAACCGCGCCCGAAGTGTCACCCCCCGTCGGGCCCGGCGTCGGGCCCGGCCGGCCGGCTCCGCGCGCGGGCGCTGATGTTGCCGCCATCGATCCGGCGCAGGGAGATTTCGAGCCGGGCATCGGCGGCGACGATCTCGCTCAGCACGCGCTGGGTATAGGCCATATGTCCCGCCGCCGCCTTTCCCGCGGCCTCGGGATCGCGCGCCATTATCCCGTCGAAGATCGCGCGATGCTGGTCGAGCAGCACGTCGCGCACCTCCGGTCGGGCATAGAGCTTCACGCGGTTGTGAAACACGCCCTCGCGCAGCAGGCCGGACAGCGCCCGCATGATTTGCAGCAGCACGACATTGTGGCTCGCCTCGTAGACCGCGACATGCAGATCGGCATCCGCCTCCGCCTCGTCATGGGCGTCGGCCTTGCCATGCGCGGCGTCGATCCGCTCCATGCAGCCGCGCAAGGTCTCGCGATCGACCTCGTTGGCGCGGGTCGCCGCCAGCGACGCCGCCATGCTTTCCAGCGTCGCGCGCAATTCGAGATAATCGTCCACCACGTCGGCCCGCGACGACAGCAGCTCGATCAGGGGATCGGTCAGGCTCGTGGCAAGGGGCGCCACGACCCTGCCCCCGCCCGCCTCGGCGACCAGCAGCCCCTTGTCCTCGAGCAGCTTTATCCCCTGTCGCACCGTCGGGCGCGAGACATTGAGCCTCGTCGCCATCTCCCTTTCGGGTAAAAGCGACTCACCGGGCCGGAGTGAGCCTTCGAGGATCAGATCCTCGATATGCCGCGCGGTGTTCATCCCCGCGCCGGCGCCCTTGATCGCTTTTCTGTCCATGCCAGCGCCATCCTTGTTCGCCATGGATTCCAGCGCCTTGGCCGACCGCAATCCATCAGGGGGCATGATAGCGGGAGAAATCGCTCCCGGAAAGTAAACTTTTCCAGTTGACGCGACAGGTAAAATTAATTTACCATAAATTACAGCTTGGTCCATCAGAAGGCCAGCACCCACAACCGGAGGAAACGCAGGCCCGCGGGACGGGCCCTCTGCCCGACCAACCGGCGGTTGCCGACCCCCCCTGAATCATGAAGTTCAACAAGGCAATCGCGCCGCCGGCTTCCACCGGTTTCGGCGTCATGCGCAAAATACGGAGGAAGACCGCTTGATCTGGTCACAAGTCTACGATCCGCTCGGGAACCTGGCGCTCTCGACGATCGCCGCCGCGATTCCCGTCGTCGTGCTGCTCGGCGCGATCGGTATCTTCGAGATACGCGCCCATATCGCCGCGATGCTCGGCCTCGCGACCGCGCTTCTCGTCGCGATATTCGTGTTCGGCATGCCCGCCGGCATGGCCGGGATGGCCGCGGTCTACGGCGCCGGCTACGGCCTGATGCCGATCGGCTGGATCATCCTCAACGTCATCTTCCTCTACCAGCTCACCAACGAGAAAGGCGAGTTCGACGTGCTCCGCCACTCGATCCGCGGCATTTCCGACGACCGCCGGATGCAGGTGCTGTTCATCGCCTTCAGCTTCGGCGCCTTCTTCGAGGGCGCGGCGGGCTTCGGCACGCCGGTCGCGGTGTCCGCCGCGATGCTGATGGGCCTCGGCTTCTCGCCGCTCTCCGCCGCCGGCCTCTGCCTGATCGCCAATACCGCGCCCGTCGCCTTCGGCGCGCTCGGCACGCCGGTGGTGGCACTCGCGGCGGTGACCGGGCTCGACCTGATGGAGGTCACGGGGATGATCGGCCGACAGCTGCCGTTCTTCTCGCTGATCGTGCCGTTCTGGCTGATCTGGGCCATGGTCGGCTTCCGCCGGATGATCGAGGTCTGGCCGGCGCTGCTCGTCGCCGGCGCCGCCTTCGCGATCCCGCAGTATCTCGTCTCGAACTTCCACGGGCCCTGGCTCGTCGATATCGTCGCCGCCATCGTCTCGATGGTCGCCCTCGCGCTCTTCCTGCGGGTCTGGCACCCGGCGAGGCCGATGACCGAGGCGCCGAAGGACTGGTCCTCGAAGGATGTCGCGGCCGAGGAGGAGCACGACCACCCCGCCGACGTCACCTCGCGCGGCGCCGCGCTGCGCGCCTGGATGCCCTGGTTCATCCTCTCGGTCTTCGTCTTCATCTGGGGCGTCCCGCAGGCCAAGGCCTTCCTCGACTCGATCTGGAGCGCCAAGCTGCCGATCGCCGGCCTGCACGAGCTGGTGATGAAGGTGCCGCCCGTCGCCCCCGAACCGCATGCCGAAACCGCCATCTTCAACTTCAACATCCTGTCGATGACCGGCACCGGCATCCTCCTCGCCAGCCTGGTCGCCGGCTTCATGCTCGGCTACACGCCGGCGGGCCTCCTGCGGATGTACGGGCGCACGCTCCACATGATCCGCTTCTCGCTGCTGACCATCGCCTGCATGCTGGCGCTCGGCTATGTCACCCGCTTCTCGGGCACCGACGCGACGATGGGCCTCGCCTTCGCCCACACCGGCTGGTTCTACCCGTTCTTCGGCACCCTGCTCGGCTGGCTCGGCGTCGCGGTCACCGGTTCGGACACCGCGTCGAACGTGCTGTTCGGCGGCCTGCAACGGGTGACGGCGCAGCAGCTCGGCCTCAACCCGGTGCTGATGGCGGCGGCCAACTCCTCGGGCGGCGTCATGGGCAAGATGATCGACGCCCAGTCGATCGTCGTCGCCTCGACCGCGACCAAGTGGTACGGCCACGAAGGCTCGATCCTCAGGTTCGTGTTCTTCCACTCGATCGCGCTCGCCTGCCTTGTCGGCATCCTCGTCATGGCGCAGGCCTATATCCACCCGTTCACACTGATGGTGCCGGACGTGGTCCAGGCGGTCCCGGCCGCCAACTGACCAAGCCTCGGGTCCGGGGGCGCGCGCTCCCGGACCCTTCACCACGAGGGGGGAACAATGACACCGCGAGAGACGCTGATCGCCGAACTCCGCCGCGTCGTCGGGGCGGGCCACGTGCTGACCTCGGCACGCGCCACCCGCGGCTATACCCGCGGCTTCCGCTACGGCTCGGGCCCGGTCGCCGCCGTCGTGCGCCCGGGCAGCCTCGTCGAACAGTGGCGGGTTCTCACCGCCGCCATCGCCGCCGGCCGGATCGTGATCTTCCAGGCGGCCAACACCGGCCTCACCGGCGGCTCGACGCCCTGGGGCGACGACTATGACCGCGAGATCGTCCTCGTCAGCCTGCGCCGCCTCAAGGGCGTCCATCTGCTCGACGGCGGCCGCCAGGTCCTCTGCCTGCCCGGCGCCACGCTCGACGCGCTGGAGAAGGCGCTCCGCCCGCTCGGGCGCGAACCGCATTCCGTCATCGGCTCCTCCTGCATCGGGGCGTCGGTCCTCGGCGGCATCTGCAACAACTCGGGCGGGGCGCTGATCCACCGCGGCCCCGCCTATACCGAGATGACCCTCTTCGCCGAGGTCCGCGCCGACGGTACCGTCGCCCTCGTCAACCACCTCGGCCTGCCGCTCGGCGACGATCCGGAAGAAATCCTCGCCCGCGTCGAGAAAGGCGACCTGCCGGCGCCCGAGCCGACCGAGGCCTGGGCTTCGGACCGCGAGTATGCGCGCCACGTCCGCGATATCGACGCCGGGACGCCGGCCCGCTTCAACGCCGACCCGCGCCGCCTGCGCGAGGCCTCGGGTTGCGCCGGCAAGCTCGCCGTCTTCGCCGTCCGCCTCGACACCTTCGAGGCCGCGGGCGAGACGGCCGTCTTCTACATCGGCACCAACGACCCTGACGAACTCACCGGGATTCGCCGCCACATCCTCGCCGCGTTCGAGAGCCTGCCGATCGCCGGCGAATACATCCACCGTGACGCCTACGACGTGGCGGCGAAATACGGCAAGGACACCTTCCTCTTCATCGAGAAGGCCGGCACCGACCGGATGCCCGCCCTCTTCGCCGCCAAGGCCAGGGCCGACGCGATCACCGAGCGCCTCGGCCTCGGCGCCACGCTGACCGACCGGATGGCGCAGGCGATCGCCGCCCTCGCCCCCCAGCACCTGCCCGCGCGGATGAACGCCTGGCGCGACCGCTACGAGCACCACCTCCTCATCCGCATGGGCGGCCCCGGCATCGCCGAGGCCCGCGCCTATCTCGGCACGCTCTTCCCCTCGGCGGCGGGGGATTTCTTCGAATGCACGCCCGCCGAGGGCAAGGCCGCCTTCCTGCACCGCTTCGCCGTCGCCGGCGCCGCGGTGCGCTACCGGGCCATCCACCCGGCATCCGTCGAGGACATCGTCGCGCTCGACATCGCGCTCCGCCGCGACGACCGCGACTGGTTCGAGCGCCTGCCGCCCGAGATCGACGCGCAGATCGACAAGAAGCTCTACTACGGGCACTTCTTCTGCCATGTCTTCCATCAGGACTACGCCGCGAAGAAGGGCGTCGACTGTCTCGCGCTGGAGCATGCGATGTGGAAACTGCTCGATGCGCGCGGCGCCGAGTACCCGGCCGAGCACAATGTCGGCCATCTCTATGAGGCGAAGCCGGCGCTCGCGGGCTTCTATCGCGACCTCGATCCCACCAACAGCCTCAACCCGGGGATCGGACACACCCCGAAATGCGCCCACTGGCACGAAGCGGAGAAGACCGATGCTTGAGAACGCCCTGACCATCGCCGACCTGAAGCGCATGGCCCGTCGCCGGGTGCCGAAGATGTTCTTCGACTATGCCGATTCCGGCGCCTGGACCGAACAGACCTACAACGCCAACGAGGCCGACTTCGCGAAGATCCTCCTCCGCCAGCGCGTGCTCGTCGACATGACCAACCGCAACCTCGCCACCGAGATGATCGGCGAGCCGGTGTCGATGCCCGTCGCCCTCGCCCCCACCGGCTTCTGCGGCATGCAGCACGCCGACGGCGAGATCCTCGCCGCGCAGGCGGCCGAGGCGGCGGGCGTGCCCTTCTGCCTCTCCACCATGTCGATCTGTTCGATCGAGGACGTGGCGGCGAACACCAAAAAGCCGTTCTGGTTCCAGCTCTATGTGATGCGCGACCGCGGCTTCATCGAGAACCTGATCGACCGCGCGAAGGCCGCCAATTGCGCCGCCCTGGTGATGACCCTCGACCTGCAGATCCTCGGCCAGCGCCACAAGGATCTGAGGAACGGCCTCTCCGCCCCGCCCAAATGGACGCCGAAACATGCCTGGCAGCTGGCGACCCGCCCGCTCTGGTGCCTGCAGATGGCGCGGACCAAGCGCCACAGCTTCGGCAATATCGTCGGCCACGCCTCCAACGTCGGCGACCTTTCCTCGCTCGCCTCCTGGACCAAGGAGCAGTTCGACCCGCGCCTGTCCTGGGACGATGTCGCCTGGATCAAGGAGAAATGGGGCGGCAAGCTGATCCTGAAGGGCATCCTCGACCCCGATGACGCGCGCCGCTCGGTTGATTCCGGCGCCGACGCGATCATCGTCTCCAACCACGGCGGCCGCCAGCTCGACGGCGCCCGCTCGTCGATCGCGGCCCTGCCCGACATCGTCGAGGCGGTCGGCGACCGGATGGAGGTGCATATGGACAGCGGCGTCCGCTCCGGTCAGGACATCCTGAAGGCCGTGGCGCTGGGGGCGAAGGGCGTCTGGATCGGCCGCCCGTTCCTCTACGGCCTCGGCGCCGGCGGCAAGGCCGGGGTGACGCGCTGCCTCGACATCCTGCGCAACGAGCTCGACATCACCATGGCCCTCTGCGGCAAGCGCGACATCCGCGAGATCGACACGGACATTCTCGACCGCCAGCCGGGCCTCTAGTACGGGCCACCGCCTGGCGGGTTCGGATCGAGATGTCTCCGCGGACCGCTCTGAGGGGGCGCCAGTGGCGCGCCCGC
>NZ_CALAGI010000115.1 GCF_937891315.1 uncultured Amaricoccus sp.
GCGACACCACCGGCATCGAGCCCGACTTCGCGCTGGTGAAGTTCAAGAAGCTGGCGGGCGGTGGCTATTTCAAGATCATCAACCGCGCCGTGCCGCAGGCCCTGCGCAATCTCGGCTATCCCTCGGCGCAGGTCGAGGAGATCGTCGCCTACGCCGTCGGCCACGGCACGCTCGGCAACGCGCCCGAGATCAATCCGACCGCGCTGATCGGTCAGGGCTTCGGGGCGGAGGAGATCGCCAAGATCGAGGCCGCGCTGCCGACCGCGTTCGATATCCGCTTCGTCTTCAACCAGTGGACGCTGGGCGAGGATTTCTGCACCCGGGTTCTCGGCATCCCGGCCGAGAAGCTGCGCGATCCGGCCTTCGACCTTCTGCGCCACCTCGGCTTCGGCCGGGCGCAGGTCGAAGCGGCCAACGCCCATGTCTGCGGCGCGATGACCCTGGAAGGCGCGCCGCATCTGCGTCCCGAGCACTATGTCGTCTTCGACTGCGCCAATGCCTGCGGCAAGATCGGCACGCGCTATCTCAGTGTCGACAGCCATATCCGCATGATGGCCGCAGCGCAGAGCTTCATCTCCGGCGCCATCTCCAAGACGATCAACATGCCGAACGAGGCGACGATCGGCGACTGCAAGGCCGCCTACGAATTGTCCTGGTCGCTCGGGGTGAAGGCCAACGCCCTCTACCGCGACGGCTCGAAGCTCAGCCAGCCGCTGTCGGCCGCGCTGATCGAGGATGACGAGGATCTGGAGGAGATTCTGGCTCAGGCGCCGCAGGGCGAGCGGGTCACCGTGCTGGCCGAGAAGATCGTCGAGAAGATCATCGTGAAGGAGATCGAGAAGGCCAATCGCACCCGCCTCCCCGAGCGCCGCAAGGGCTACACCCAGAAGGCGATCGTCGGCGGCCACAAGGTCTATCTCCGCACCGGCGAGTATCAGGACGGGTCTCTCGGCGAAATCTTCATCGACATGCACAAGGAAGGCGCCGCCTTCCGGGCGATGATGAACAACTTCGCCATCGCGGTGAGCGTCGGCCTGCAATACGGTGTTCCGCTTGAAGAATTCGTCGAGGCCTTCACCTTCACCCGCTTCGAGCCGGCGGGAATGGTGCAGGGCAACGACTCGATCAAGAACGCCACCTCGATCCTCGACTACATCTTCCGCGAGCTGGCGGTCTCCTATCTCGACCGCACCGATCTCGCGCATGTGAAACCGACGGGCGAAAGCTTCGACGACGTGGGGAATGGCGAGGGCGAGGGTCGGAACGGCAACGTCCGCGAGATCCGGGGCGAGGTCGCGCAGCATTCGATCGACGTGATCAAGCAGCTGTCCTCGACCGGGTATCTGCGCAAGCGGCTGCCGCAGGAGCTGGTGCTGCTGCAGGGCGGCGCCTCGGTGGCGGGGGCTTTCGATCTCGGTGGCGCGCTCAGCGGGCTCGCCGTGCGGAGCGAAACGCTGACGGCCAGCGTCACGGCGATCGACCCGCGCGCCAAGGCGCGGATGCAGGGCTACGAGGGCGATCCCTGCGGCGAATGCGGCAATTTCACGCTGGTCCGCAACGGCACCTGCATGAAATGCAACACCTGCGGCGGCACCAGCGGCTGCAGCTGACGGATGCGACGCCCGCGCCCGGGTGAGGCGCGCGGGTCTGGCAACAAGGCCGGGGGGCAAGACCGGTCGAGCAGACCAAGAAGACGTGCCTGACGCCTAAAGGGAAAGAGGGGCCGCGCGGCCCCTCTTTTCGTTTGGCCGGGGCGCGGTCAGGAGGTCGGGCGGCGACGCGGGGGCGAGAGCGGGATCGTGGGCCGGCGCGGCGGGATGGTCGCCGCCGCGCCGCGAGATCCGCGGCTCGGCTCAGGCCAGGGCCGCGTCCATGGTGATGGCGGCATTCAGCACCTTGGAGACCGGACAGCCGGCCTTCGCGCCCTCGGCGGCTTTCCTGAAGGCTTCGGCGTCCGCGCCCGGGATCTTCGCGCGCACCGTCAGATGCACGGCGGTGATCGAGAAGCCGCCCTCCACCGGAACCACCGTCACCTCGGCCGTGGTGGCGATTTCGTCCGCCGTCATGCCGGCGGCGCCGAGCGCGCCCGACAGCGCCATCGAAAAGCAGCTGGCATGCGCCGCGCCGATCAGTTCCTCCGGATTCGTGCCCTTCGCGTCGCCGAACCGCTTGGCGAAGCTGTAGGGCACAGCCGAAAGCACGCCGCTCTCGGTCGAGACCGTGCCCTCGCCGCTCTTGATCTCGCCGTTCCAGACCGCCGATCCGCTGCGCTTCATGAAAAATTCCTCCGATGCTGGGCGGCGCCCACCGGCGTCGCCGGCGCACCATGTAGCAAGGCGGAGGCGGGCGGCCAGTCAAAAAGGAAACCCGGGCTGAAACTCCCGCGCCGCCGCGCGGCGTTTCGGGGATGGCGGCGCGCGGTTGGCGTCATTAGATATGGCGCGGCGCGGCGAGGAAAGGCGAATGGCAAAGATCACCTATATAGAATTCAACGGCACCCCGCATCAGGTCGAGGTCGCGACCGGCATGACGGTGATGGAAGGGGCGCGGGACAACAGCATCCCGGGGATCGAGGCCGATTGCGGCGGCGCCTGCGCCTGCTCGACCTGCCATGTCTATGTCGATCCGACCTGGGTCGATCGCCTGCCGCCGAAGGACGCGATGGAAGAGGACATGCTGGATTTCGCCTGGCAGCCCGATCCGGAGACCAGCCGCCTGACCTGCCAGATCAAGGTCACGGATGCGATCGACGGCCTCGTCGTACGGATGCCCGAGAAGCAGATCTGAGAGTCCGTTTGAAAACCCGGACGGGTTGGTCCGGCGGGTCTTTTCGCGCCCCGTGACATCCGGCCGGCGCACAAAAGTCCCCCGCCGGCCCTCCGCCGTCGAATTTCCAAACAGACTCTGCGCGCGGCGGCCTTCGGCGGCGGCCCGTCGTCTCGCGCTTGCTCCGAAGTACGGGGTGAAACAACTGCTCAAACGCGCGGCAGTTCGGGCATTTAGCCGGACTTTCAGCCATTTCCGGAAGAAGTTTCGCCCCCCGCGTGCGTCGCGTTTCTGGACATGATGAATCTGTGAACGGATTATCTTCTCCGCGAGGGAGCGTCTCCGTGCCGGGTCGGTCGCGGGGCGTGGGCCGGGTGGTCTCCCTTGGGGCGCAACGAGGAGATCGCAGATGGCGCAAGCCGTTCATTCCGTAGACGAGGTGCTGCCGGCGCCGAAACTGTTCACGCTCGGCCTTCAGCATGTGCTGGTCATGTACGCCGGCGCCATCGCCGTGCCGCTGATCGTGGGGCGCGCGTTGCAGCTCGCGCCGCAGGACGTGGCGTTCCTGATCTCCGCCGATCTCTTCGTTTGCGGCGTGGTCTCGATCATCCAGTCGCTGGGGGTCGGCCCATGGTTCGGCATCCGCATGCCGGTCATGATGGGCGTCACCTTCGCCAGTGTCGGACCGATGGTCTCGATCGGCATGGCCAATCCCGGTTCGGACGGCGCGCGGTTGATCTTCGGCGCGATCATCGGCGCCGGTATCCTCGCCATGCTGATCGCGCCGCTGATCGGCCGGATGCTGCGCTACTTCCCGCCGGTGGTGACAGGCACCATCATTCTCGTGATCGGCATCTCGCTGATGCGGGTCGGCATCAACTGGATCTTCGGCAATCCGGTCGGCCCGACCGCGCCCCGGATCATCAATCCCGAGCACGCCGCCTGGCTGACCGCGATCACCGACGCGGCCACGGCCGGCGCGGAGATCCCGGCGCCGCCCGCCGGCCTCGCCCTCGCCCCCAAGGTGGACAACCCCGCCTATGCGCCGATCGGCAACATCGTCATCTCGCTGATCGTGCTCGCGGTCATCGTCGCCATCGCGCGCTATGCCAAGGGCTTCCTGTCCAATATCGCGGTGCTGGTCGGCATCGTCGTCGGCGGCGTGCTGGCGGCGGCGCTCGGCATGATGCATTTCGACAAGGTCGCGGGCGCCGCCTGGTTCGCGCCGATCACGCCGTTCCACTTCGGCATGCCGACCTTCGATCCCATCCTGATCATCACCATGCTGCTGGTGATGATCGTGGTGATGATCGAATCGACCGGCATGTTCCTGGCGCTCAGCGACATCACCGGCAAGAAGATCAGCCAGGCGGAGCTGACCGCCGGCCTGCGCACCGACGGTCTCGGCACGGTGATCGGCGGCTTGTTCAACACCTTTCCCTACACCAGCTTCTCGCAGAACGTCGGGCTCGTGGGGGTGACCGGCGTGCGCTCGCGCTATGTCTGCGTGGCGGGCGGTGCGATCATGATTGTGCTCGGCCTCATTCCCAAGATGGCCGCGCTGGTGGAATCGCTGCCGACGGTGGTTCTGGGCGGCGCGGGGCTCGTGATGTTCGGGATGGTGGCGGCGACGGGGGTTCGCATCCTCTCCGCCGTCGATTTCAAGACCAGCCGCAACAATCTCTTCGTCGTGGCGATCTCGGTCGGCCTCGGGATGATCCCGGTGGTGGCGCCGGACTTCAAGATGTGGCTGCCGCATGCGATCCATCCGCTGATCGACAGCGGCATCCTTCTCGCGTCGATCGGCGCGGTCGGGCTCAACGCCTTCTTCAATGGCGGCGGCGGCACCGAGGCGGAGATGCGCGCGGCGGCGATGGCCGGCGGCGAACACTGAGCCCCATCGGGGAGCGGCGGCTTCGTCGCTCCCCTTCCTGACGATCCCGGGGCCGGAGACTCAGCCGAGCGCGCGCCAGCCGATGTCGGAGCGGGCGAAGCCGCCGGGCCAGTCGACGCGGGCGAGGGCGGCATAGGCGCGGTCGCGCGCCTCGGCCAGCGTGGCGCCGCGCGCGGTGACATTGAGGACGCGCCCGCCGTTCGAGACCAGCCGTCCCTCCGCGAGGCGCGTTCCCGCATGGAAGATCTGCACCCGCGGATCCTCGATCTCGGGCAGGCCGATCGGCTCGCCGCGGGCATGGTCGCCGGGATAGCCCCGCGCCGCCATCACCACGGTCAGCGCATGGTCGCTCGCCCAGTTCAGCCGCGCCTCGCCGAGCCGCCCCTCGGCACAGGCGAGGAACACGTCGAACAATTGCGCGCCGAGCCGCAGCGCGATCGCCTGGATCTCGGGATCGCCGAGCCGGACATTGTATTCGACCAGCCGCGGCCGGCCGTCCTCGATCATCAGCCCGGCATAGAGCACGCCCTGAAAGGGCGCGCCCCGCGCCACCATCTCGGCCAGCGTCGGGCGCACGATCTCGGCCAGCGCGCGCTCGATCACCTCCGGCGTCAGGATCGGCGCCGGGGAATAGGCGCCCATGCCGCCGGTGTTCGGCCCCGTGTCGCCGTCGAAGGCGCGCTTGTGATCCTGCGCGGTGCCGAGCACCAGCAGTTCCTCGCCATCGGCGAGAATGAACAGGCTCGCCTCCTCGCCGGTCATGAATTCCTCGATCACCACCCGGGCGCCGGGGCCTTCGGCGAAGATCGCGTCGAGCGCGGCTTTGGCCTCGGGCAGGGTCATGGCGACGGTGACGCCCTTGCCGGCGGCGAGACCGTCGGCCTTGACCACGATCGGCGCGCCGGTCGCGGCGACATAGGCGGCGGCCGCCTCGGGGTCGGTAAAGGTCTGGCTGGCGGCGGTGGGCACGTCGCGGGCGGCGCAGATTTCCTTGGTGAAGGCCTTGGACGCCTCGAGCCGGGCGGCCTCGCGCCCCGGGCCGAGCGTCGGCATCCCGCCCGCGCGCAAGGCGTCGGCGACGCCCTCGGCCAGCGGCGCCTCCGGCCCGACCATGACGAAACCGACCGCGTTCTCGGCGCAGAAGGCGAGGATCTTGTCGCCGTCGAGGATGTCGAGCGCGACGCAGGTCGCCTGCTCGGCGATGCCGGCGTTGCCGGGCGCGCAGAAGACCAGGTCCGCCTTGGGGTTCTGGGCGAAGGCCCAGGCGAGGGCATGCTCGCGTCCGCCGCCGCCGAGGATGAGGATGTTCATGGCTCTCCCGCGCTTGGCCCGCCTCTGGCGGCGTTCTATGGTGGCCGCGGCGCAGGCGCAAGCGAGGCGGAATGGACTTGTTCGAGGAACCGGCGGCGGCCCCGGAGGGCCGGAACGCCCCGGAATTCACGGTATCGGAGATCGCCGGCGCGGTGCGCCGGGTGATCGAGGGCGAGTTCGGCCGGGTCCGGGTCCGGGGCGAGGTCGGCCGCGTCTCGCGTCCCGCCAGCGGCCATTTCTATCTTGATCTCAAGGACGACCGCTCGGTTCTGGCGGCGGTGATCTGGAAGGGGACGGTGCGCGGCCTCGCGGCGCGGCCGGAGGAGGGGATGGAGGTGATCGCCACCGGGCGGCTTACCACCTTCCCCGGATCGAGCAAGTACCAGATGATCATCGAGGAGATCGCCCCCGCCGGGGTCGGCGCGCTGATGGCGATGCTGGAGGCGCGGCGCCGGGCGCTGGCGGCCGAGGGGTTGTTCGACGCCGGCCGCAAGCGGCCGCTGCCCTTCCTGCCGGAGGTGATCGGCGTCGTCACCTCGCCCTCGGGCGCGGTGATCCGCGACATCCTGCACCGCCTGCGCGAGCGTTTCCCGCGGCGGGTGCTGCTCTGGCCGGTGACGGTGCAGGGACCGAACTGCGCGGCCGAGGTGGCAGCGGCGATCCGGGGTTTCAACGCGCTCGGCCCCGATGGGCCGGTGCCGCGGCCCGACCTGCTGATCGTCGCGCGTGGCGGCGGCTCGATCGAGGATTTGTGGGGCTTCAACGAGGAGATCGTGGCGCGCGCGGCGGCCGAGAGCCGGATCCCGTTGATCTCCGCCGTCGGCCACGAGACCGATACCACGCTGATCGACCACGCCGCCGACCGTCGCGCGCCGACGCCGACGGCGGCGGCGGAGATGGCGGTGCCGGTGCGGATCGACCTGCTCGCGGCGCTCGCCGGGCTCGAGGAGCGGCGGCGGCTCGCGGCCGCGCGCGGACTGGCCGCGCGGGGGCAGCGGCTGCGCGACCTCGCGCGCGGACTGCCGCGACCCGAGGCGCTGCTCGCCGATCGGGCGCAGCGGCTGGACGCGGTGGCGTCGCTGCTGCCTCGCGCGCTGATCGGGCTGGTCCAGACCCGGCACCTGCGGCTGGCGCGCGGCGCGGCCGGGCGTTTCGGGCCGGGGCTGCTGTCGCTGGGACTGGAGCGGCGGCGGCAGCGGGCGCTGCGCGCCGGCCTCGGCTTGCGGCCGGAGGCGATGACGCGGCGCATCGCCCATCTCGCCGAGCGGCTCGGGGCGCGGTCCGAACGGCTGGCTCGGATCGAGACGCGACTGCTGCGCGAGGACCGGGCCAAGCTGTCGGCGCTGGCGCGGACGCTGGCGAGCCTCGGGCCGTCGGCGGTTCTGGCGCGCGGCTATGCCATCCTGCGCGATGCGCGCGGCGCGGTGGTGACGCGCGCCGAGACGGCGGCGCGCGAACCGCGGCTCGAGGCGGAGTTCATCGACGGCCGCGTCGGCCTGCGCCCGGACCGGCCGTCGGGCAAGCGCGGCCGGGACGACGACGGACCGGAGCAGGGGCGGCTGCTGTAGCGCCTTGGCCCCGACGCCCGGACAGTGGCTACGCGCCGACGTCGGGGGCGGGGCAGTCGAGGGGGGCCTTGTCGGCGTGGCTGAAGTCGAGCGAGAAACCGGTCTCGACCCCCTGCTCGACCAGCACCGCGCGCAGACGCGCGCCGTCGCGCAGGAAGCGCCAGCATTGCGCACCGGGATCGTCGGCATAGGCAAAGCAGATCCGGTCGCCTTCGGCATGCCAGGCGCCGTCGAGGCAGGGACCGCCGTCGAAGCGCCAGAGGGTGCGACGACCGGGCAGGAACCGCTCCGCGCCGAAGGGTTGGCCGTCGCGTGTGAAATAGAGGGTGCGCCCCGCGCTGAAGGCTTCGAACTCGTCCGCCGGCACCGGTTGCGCGCGCGGCGCGGCACCCGAGAGGACCAAGGCGAGGAGCGCCACCGGAAGCACCGTCCGTATCATGTCTCGAAATCCTCCGCCGCCACGCGGCGAGGCTAGTCCAGTCCGCCCACGCTTGGCCAGCGCCCGATCGGCCTGAATGTCGTGGAGGACGCCGGCGGGCTGTGCTAACCGCACGGGATTGGCTGGGAAAGTACGACGACATGGATATGTTCGCGGAAGTAAAGGGCCTTGTGCTCTCGGCGATCGAACGTCTGGTGGCCGAGGGGAGGCTGCCGCGCGGGCTCGATCTCGGTGGGGTGACCGTGGAGCCGCCGCGCGATCCGGCGCATGGCGACATGGCGACCAACGCGGCGATGGTGCTGTCGCGGCCGGCGCGCAAGGGGCCGCGGGAGATCGCCGAGGCGCTGGCCGAAGCGCTGGCCGGTGCGCCCGGACTTACCTCGGTCGAGGTCGCGGGACCGGGCTTTCTCAACCTGCGGCTCGATCCGGCGCGCTGGTTCGCGCTGCTTCCCGACATCCTCGCGCGCGGCCCGGATTGCGGCCGCTCGACGCTGGGTCAGGGTCGGCGGGTCAATGTCGAATTCGTCTCGGCCAATCCGACCGGCCCGCTGCATGTCGGCCACACGCGGGGTGCGGTCTTCGGTGACGCGCTGGCCGGCCTGCTCGATTTCGCCGGCTACGAAGTCACGCGGGAATATTACATCAACGACGGCGGCGCCCAGGTCGATGTGCTGGCGCGCTCCGCCTTCGAGCGCTATCGCGAGGCCTGCGGATTGGAGCCCGAGATCGCCGAAGGGCTCTATCCCGGCGACTATCTGATCCCGGTCGGCGCCGCCCTGCGCGAGAAATACGGCGACAGCCTGACCGACCTGCCCGAATCGGCCTGGCTCGGCGAGGTGCGGGAGTTCGCCACCGCCGCGATGATGGATCTCGTCCGCGAGGATCTCGCACTGCTCGGCATCGAGATGGACCGGTTCTTCTCCGAGAAATCGCTCTATGGAACCGGCCAGATCGAGGCGGCGCTGGCCGCGCTCGAAGCCAAGGACCTGATCTACGAAGGCGTGCTCGAAGCGCCGCGGGGCAAGACGCCGGAGGATTGGGAGGCGCGGGAACAGACCCTGTTCCGCTCGACCGCCTATGGCGACGACATCGACCGCCCGGTGAAGAAATCGGACGGCGGCTGGACTTATTTCGCGCCGGATATCGCCTATCATTACAACAAGGTAGAGCGCGGTTATGATGAACTGATCGACGTTCTCGGCGCCGATCACGGCGGCTATGTCAAGCGGATGAAGGCGGCGGTCGCGGCGCTGAGCGACGGGCGCGTGCCGCTCGACTGCAAGCTCTGCCAACTGGTCAAGCTGACCCGCGACGGCGAGCCGTTCAAGATGTCCAAACGCTCCGGCAATTTCGTCACCCTGCGGGACGTGCTCGACCTCGTCGGGCGTGACGTGACGCGGTTCGTGATGCTGACCCGCAAGAATGACGCGCCGCTGGAATTCGATTTCGGCAAGGTGCTGGAACAGTCGAAGGAAAACCCGGTCTTCTATGTGCAATATGCCCATGCCCGGGCGTTTTCCGTGCTGACCCGGGCGGCGGAGGCGGGCTTCGCCACCGGCGATTCCGATCTCGCGGCGGTCGATCTCTCGCCGCTCGGCACCGCGGGCGAACTTCGGCTGGCGCGGGCGCTCGGCGAATGGCCGCGGCAGGTGGAGGTCGCGGCGAGCAATCACGAACCGCACAGGATCGCCTTCTATCTATATGAATTGGCATCTGAATTTCACTCGTTACAGCATCAGGGCAAGCTCGATCCCGACATGCGTTTCCTGCGCGAGGACGCACCGGAGACGACGCGGGCGCGGCTCGCGCTGGTGCGTGCGACGGCGGTTGTCATATCGGCCGGTCTTGGTATTCTGGGGGTAACTCCGATGAATGAGATGCGATAACGCATCCGAGCGTATTTCGGGGTTGGAGCAGAGGCGCATACACGATATGGTATGGCAAAACAGGCAAGAACCCCATGCGCGATCTTTACAGCGACGACTACGAGTCCGTTGCGGGCGGAAGCCCTAGTCAGGCGATCCCGTCCTCGCTGAGGCGGCTGGCCGGCGCGGCGGTATTTCTCGGGGTGATCGGGGCCATGGGCCTCTGGTCGTACCGGCTCGGCACGCGGGACGCCGCGGAGGTGCCGATCGTCAAGGCGATGGAGGGGCCGAGCCGTCTTGCTCCGGAGGAACCCGGCGGGCTCCAGGCCGAGCATCAGGGGCTCGAGGTGAACAAGGTCCTGTCGGGCCAGACCCCGCCCGCGCCAAATCCGGCCACCGCCGCGCTGACCAGGGCGCCGGAGGTTCTGACCACCGAGGACGCGCCGAAGGCGGAGCTGGTCGCCGAGGCGGAGAAGCTCGCGGAAAGCGCCGAGATCCGCACGCCCCCGCCCGAGGAGATGCCGGAGCTCGCCGCCGCGCCGACCATCCAGTCCGAACTCGCCGCCATGGTTGCCACGGCCGCTCCCGCCGAGGAGAACGAGGAAACCGCCGCGCGGGACAGCGTCTCGGCCGGCGCGCGGCCGATGGGTCGCCCGGCCAATCTCGCCGTGGCGCGGCCGACGCCCGCCGTCGAGAAGGTGGCGCAGAAGACCGCCGCCCTGACCCCGGCCAAGGCGCCCGCCAAGGCGGCGCCCGCCGCCACCCGCGAAGTGAAGAGCCTCGGCGCCGGCAGCCGGCTGGTGCAGCTCGGCGCCTATGACAGCGAGGAACTGGCGCGCAAGGCCTGGAACCAGCTCGTCGCGCGGCAGGGTGACCTGCTCGGCTCGAAGAGCCTCTATGTCGAGCGGGCGACCTCCAACGCGCGGGTGTTCTACCGGCTGCGGGTCGCGGGCTTTCAGGACACCGAACAGACGCGGGCGATGTGCGAGGCGCTGCGGGCGCGCGGCATCGACTGCATCCCGGTGACGCTGCAATAGATGGCGGCCCGGGCGGTCATCCTCGGATGCTCTGGCCCGACGATCGGGCCGGAGGAGCGGCGGTTCTTCACCTCGGCCGACCCCTGGGGTTTCATCCTCTTCGGCCGCAATGTCGAAAGCCCGGAGCAGGTGGCCCGGCTGACGGCCGATCTGCGCGCCGCCGTCGGCCGGGACGCGCCGATCCTGATCGACCAGGAGGGCGGCCGGGTGGCGCGGCTGCGCGCCCCCGCCTGGCGCGAATGGCTTCCGGCGTTCGACGAGTGCGCGCGACTGCCCGGAATCGGCTTGCGCGTGCGTGCGATGCATCTGCGCTACCGGCTGATCGCGGCCGAGCTGCGCGCGCTCGGCATCGACGTGAATTGCGCGCCGGTGCTTGATCTCGCGCGGAGCGAGACGCATGGCGTCCTGCGCAACCGCTGCTATGGCGATGATCCGGTGGAGGTGGCGGCGATCGGCCGCGCGGTGGCCGAGGGGCTGCTCGCCGGCGGCGTCCTGCCGGTGATGAAGCACATGCCGGGGCAGGGGCGGGCCGGGCTCGACAGCCACCTCGCGCTGCCGGTGGTCAGTGCGACGCGGGCCGAGCTCGAGGCGGATTTCGCGCCGTTCCGCGCGCTCGCCGACCTGCCGATGGCGATGACCGGGCACGTGGTCTACGCCGCGCTCGACCCGGAGGCGCCGGCCACGCTCTCGGCACCGATGGTCCGGCTGATGCGCGGCGAGATCGGCTTCGATGGCCTCCTGATGACCGACGACGTCTCGATGCGCGCGCTCAGCGGCGATTTCGGCGACCGGGTGGCGCGGGCGCTCGGCGCCGGCTGCGACGTCATCCTGCATTGCAACGGCAAGCCCGAGGAGATGGCGCCGGTGGTGGCCGCCGCGCCGCGCCTCGCCGGCCGATCGCTCGCCCGGGCCGAGGCCGCGCTCACCCTGCGCGGCGGCGAAGCCGACGCGGGCGAGGCGGAGGCGGAGCTGGCGACGCTCGGGCGGTCGCATGCCTGAGGATTTCTTCGACCTCGCCGATGTTGCCGAGCGCCGGGCCGCCGAGGCGCTGGTGGTCGAAGTCGGCGGCTTCGAGGGCCCGCTCGATCTGCTGCTGACCCTCGCGCGGGTGCAAAAGGTCGATCTGAGGCGGATCTCGATCCTGCGGCTCGCCGAGCAGTATCTCGGCTTCGTCGAGGCGGCGAAGCGGCTGCGGATCGAGCTCGCCGCCGACTATCTGGTGATGGCGGCTTGGCTCGCCTTCCTGAAATCGCGCCTGCTCCTGCCGCCCGACCCGGCGGAGGAGGGGCCGTCGGCCGACGATCTCGCCGAGCATCTTGCCTTCCAGCTGCGCCGGCTCGAGGCGATGCGCGAGGCGGCGGCGCGGCTGATGGCCCGAGACCAGCTCGGCCGCGACGTCTTCGCGCGCGGCGCCGGCGAGAATGTGACCCGCGCGCTCCGCGTCACGCACACGGCGAGCCTCGTCGATCTGATGCGCGCCTATGCCCGGATCAAGACCAGGGACGATTTCCAGCCGCTCTATCTGTCGCGCGGGCCGGTCTATACGATGGAACAGGCGCTGGAGCGGATGCGCGGCCTGATCGGCGCGGCGACCGACTGGGTCACCCTTTCGGCCTGGCTGCCCGACGACTGGGCGGTCGAGCCGAAGCGCCGCCGCTCCGCGACAGCCGCCAGCTTCGCCGCCGCGCTCGAACTGGTGAAGTCCGGTCGGCTCAGCCTGCGCCAGGACACGCCCTTCCAGCCGATCTATCTGCGCCAGCGCCTGCCCGAGGAACCCGGATGAACGACACCACCCGCGCCTTCGTCGCCGATCCCGCCTTCACGCTACCGCCCCCGCCGGAGCAGGAGCGCATGGTGGAGGCGATGCTCTTCGCCAGCCCCGCGCCGCTGTCGGCGCGCGACATCGCCGAACGGCTGCCGACCGGCTGCGACGTTGGCGAGGCGCTGGCCGGGCTCCGCGCGCGCTACGCCGGTCGCGGGGTGGAACTGGCGCGGTCTGGCGACGGCTGGGCCTTCCGCACCGCCGGCGATCTCGGCTTCCTGATGAGCCGCGAGGTGGTCGAGACGCGCAAGCTCAGCCGCGCGGCGATCGAGACGCTGGCGATCGTCGCCTATCACCAGCCGGTGACCCGCGCCGAGATCGAGGAAATCCGCGGCGTCTCGGTTTCCTCCGGCACGCTGGACCTGCTGATCGAACTTGGTTGGGTCAAGCTCGGGCGCCGGCGGATGTCTCCCGGCCGCCCGACGACCTTCGTGCTGACGCAGGGCTTTCTCGACCATTTCGGCCTGGAAACCGAAGGCGACCTGCCCGGCCTCGCCGAACTCCGCGCCGCCGGCCTGCTCGACAACCGCCCCAATCCGGATGCCTTGCCCGAGGCTCGGGACGAGGGGGACGACGACCCCGACGCTTCGCAGGGTGCGCTGCTCTGAAATCCTGCGAGGGCCGCGCGGCGACCGATCCGGAATCATTGAGACGAAACCCGCGGTCTGATACCTTCGGACGCGCGGGAACTTTGATCGTCCCGCGCCATAATACCGGTTCGGGGGTCTGGCATGCGACTTGTGCCCGCGCGGCTGTTTGCGTTCCTGGTGGCGTTCTTCGTAGCGATGTCCCTTCTCGCGCCCGATCTGGCGCTGGCACAGGCGGCGCGCAAATCCGTCACCCAGCTGACCACGGCCGAGCTCATGTCGCTGCGGCGCGGAGTTGCGACCATGATGGCGCGCAACAGCGCCCCGCGCACGAGCGCCGACTTTCGTCGCAGCTGGATTTACTGGGCCAATATGCATGGACATTTCGGCACCGATTGCCGGGGGCCGATAGCCGGGGCGGGCATGGCGGGCGTGACCGTCTGGACCGCCTCGAACAGCGCCGAGACCGCGACCTGGTGCAAATGCGAGCATGGCACCGACCAGTTCCTGACCTGGCACCGAATGTATCTCTACTATTTCGAGCGCGTGCTCCAGCAGGCGTCCGGCGACCCGAACCTGCGGCTGCCCTATTGGGACTATGGGACCGACCCGGTGTTGCCGGCGGCGTTTCGGGCGACGACCTACGTCAATCAAGCCGGGCAGACGGTGCCCAATCCGCTGCGCGTGACGGCGCGGCGCGCGGCGCTGAACAGCGGTACCTCCGGGCTCGCGGCGTCGACCACCTCGACCAGCAACGCCATGGCCGCCACCAATTTCTCGACCTTCCGCGCGCGGCTCGAATCGGCCCCGCACGGCGCGGTGCATTGCTCGATCGCCAGTGGCGGTTGCCCCACCGGTCTGATGGGCGCGGTGCCGGCGGCGGCGCTCGACCCGATCTTCTATCTGCATCACGCGAACATCGACCGGCTCTATGAATGCTGGCTCAGGGTCAGTCCCTCCGGCCGCCTGCCGACCAGCGCGGCGATCCTCGACAAGACCTATTCCTTCATCGACGCCGACGGCGCGCTGAAGCAGCGTCGGGTTCGCGACATGCTGACGCTGTCGCAGCTTGGATACAGCTACACCGCCGGATCGGGTTGCCCGGGCGCGCCGGCCGTCGCCGCGAACACGGAGGTCGCCCAGATGTCGCCGACCGAACTGGGGCGCGGGGTCACCTCGGTACCGCTGACGATGGAGGGCGCCCCGGCGGCGGCCCAGGGAGCGCCTGAGGGTACGTCCCGCAAAGCTGCCCCGGGCGCGACCGCGCGGCCCGCGACCGTGGTCATCGACGGGCTCGAGGCGACGGAGGTGCCGGGCGTGCTCTTCAACGTCTATCTCGGCAATCGCGCCGGCGAGCGCGCGCTGATCGGCGTGATCGATTTCTTCGGTTTCGACGCCGGCGGAACGGGCGGCGGTGGAATGGGCGGAACGAGCGGGGCGCATGCCGGCCACGGCGACCACGGGCGGCGGTTCGAGTTCGATGCGACCGCGGCGGTGGCGGCGCTGGGTCTTTCCTCGACCCGAAAACCCGAGCTGATCTTCGAGCCGACGACCGGCCTCGACGATTCCACCGTCGCCCAGGCCATGGCCAGCGTCCCCGCCGAAACCAAGGTGACCTTCCGCCGCGCCTGGCTGCGCGTCGATTGATCCGCGGCCAACGAGGGCCGGGGGGGCGCTCAGGTCCGGAAGTGCTTGGAGAGCTTCAACCCCTGGCCCTGGTAGTTCGAGCCAAGGTCTCGGCCATAGAGGATCTCCGGCCGTTCCGCCATGCGCTCATAGACCAGGCGCCCGACGATCTGGCCATGGTCGAGCGCGAAAGGCGCCTCGTGGCAGCGGACCTCGAGCACGCCGCGCGCGCCGGCGCCGCCCGCCGCCGCGTGGCCGAAGCCGGGGTCGAAGAAGCCGGCGTAATGTACCCGGAACTCGCCGACCATCGCGAGATAGGGCGCCATCTCGGCGGCGTAGTCGGGCGGCACATGCACCGCCTCGCGGCTGACGAGGATATAGAAGGCGCCGGGATCGAGGATCACCCGCCCCGCCCGGGTCCGCACCGGCTCCCAGAAATCGGCGGGATCGTAGTAGCCGATCCGGTCGAGATCGATCAGCCCGGTATGCGGCTTGGCGCGATAGCCGACGAGATCGTCGTCGCGCGGCTCGAGGTCAACCGAGAAGCCGAGGCCGCCGGCGATATGCGCCTCGCCATCGACCAGCCCCTCGTCCGCGTCGAGCGCGGCGAGGGCGTCGTCGTCCAGCACGGCCGAACCCTGCCGAAAGCGGATCTGGTTCAGCCGCATCCCCGGCCGCACCAGCGCCGAGAAGGAACGGGGCGAGATCTCGGCATAGAGCGGGCCGTGGTAGCCGGCGGCGATCCGGTCGAATTCGGCGCCGCGATCGGTGATGAGCCGGGTGAAGAGATCGAGCCGCCCGGTCGAGCTCTTGGCATTGGCGACCGCCGAGACACCGGCGGGCAGCGCCAGCGATTCCATCAGCGGCACGACATAGACACAGCCCTTCTCCAGCACCGCGCCGTCGCGCAGATCGATCCGGTGCATCTCGAAATCGGCCAGTCGCTCGGCGAGCGTCGCGCGCGCGCCGGGCAGGAACGAGGCGCGTACCCGGAAGGCCTCGACCCCGAGCCGGAGATCGAGGCTCGCCGGCTGGATCTGTCCCGGGACCGGCGGCGCGGCGGCGATGATCCGCCCGTCGGCCAGCATTGCGGAAATGCCCTGCGCCGGGATCACACCGGGCGCGGAAGGGTTGGATTTGGGGGATTTGGTCGGGCTAGCGAGATTCGAACTCACGACCTTTCGACCCCCAGTCGAACGCGCTACCAGACTGCGCTATAGCCCGACACCGAGGCGCTTTATAGCCACCCCGCGCGGCGGGGCAAGCGGAAAGCGCCCCGCCGCGGACCGTGCGCCGACCCGTCCTCGCGCGCCCCTTCGCTGACCCGGGGTTCAGCCCTCCAGTGCGCCGGAAGCCCCGCGGGAACCCGCCGCCGCTGGGCGTTCTTCCAGTTTCATATTGGCAGAATTCCTATCGGGCAGGACGAGGGGCCCCGCCAAAGGGCAGGGAGAACAAAGGACTCGCGGCCAACAGGCCGCTCCTGTGGCGGCCGCGCCGCGGCCGCCGGGCCCAAGGGCTACGCCCGCGGGAGCCCCCTTTTCAGGTCCGCTCGGCGCCGAGGGTCTCGACGAAGGCCGACAGCGCCGCCTCCGGCCCGTCGGCATGGGTCCAGATCTCCTCGCCGAGTGCCAGGAAATCCGCTACGCCCGCGAGGTCGGCGGCGAGTTGGGGCGTCAGACCTCCCTCGGCCACCACCGGCAGCTCGATGAGCTCGGACCACCATTGAAAGAGCTCGAACGGCGCCAGCGCCCCATCGCCGAGGCTCGATTGCGTCATCGGTCCGAAGCTTACATAATCGGCGCCGAGCTCGCCCGCCGTCATGCCGTCGTGGCGCGAGGCATGCGCATAGGTTCCGACAATGGCCTCCGTTCCGAGCGCGGCGCGGGCGGCGCGCACCTGGCGGGCGCCGTCGCTCAGATGGACTCCGTCGAGGCCGAGCGGCCCGACCAGCCGGAAATGATCGGCGATCACCAGCGGCACATCGCGCGCATGGCAGACCTCGCGCAATGCGTCGGCCGCCCGCCCCACCTCCTCCTCCGAGCGGGTGGCGAGGGCGAGGCGCACGCAGGCGATCTCGAACCGGTCGAGCAGGCGGGCGAGCGTCCCGGCGAAGCCGCCGAGCGCCAGCGCCGGGGGGGTGATCAGATAGAGCCGGGCCGCCGCCGGCGCCTCGGCTTCGGGCGGCATGGCTTGACCCCGCTCAGCGGCGCAGGATCGAGCGGCCGGCGAAGATCGCGTTCTCGCCCAGATCCTCCTCGAGCCGGATCAGCTGGTTGTATTTGGCGAGCCGGTCGGAGCGCGACAGCGAGCCGGTCTTGATCTGGCCGCAGTTGGTCGCGACCGCGAGATCGGCGATGGTCGCATCCTCGGTCTCGCCCGAGCGGTGCGACATGACGGCGGTGTAGCCGGCGCGGTGCGCCATGTCGACGGCGGCCAGCGTCTCGGTCAGGCTGCCGATCTGGTTCACCTTGACCAGGATCGAATTGGCGATGCCCCTGTCGATCCCCTCGGCCAGCCGCGCGGTGTTGGTGACGAAGAGGTCGTCGCCGACCAGCTGGCAGCGGTTGCCGACCGCCTCGGTCAGCAGCTTCCAGCCCTCCCAATCATCCTCGGACATGCCGTCCTCGATCGAGATGATCGGATAGGCGTCGACCAGGTCGGCGAGATAGGCGGCGTTCTGCGCGGCGGTGCGCTTCTTGCCCTCGCCGGCCATGTCATAGATCCCGTCGGCGAAATACTCGGTCGCCGCGCAGTCGAGCGCGAGATAGACGTCCTCGCCCGGGCGATAGCCGGCGATCTCGACGCTCTTCATGATGAAGTCGAGCGCCTCGGTGCTCGAGCTGAGGTTCGGGGCGAAGCCGCCCTCGTCGCCGACGGCGGTATTGTGCCCGGCCTTGCCGAGCTGCTTCTTCAGCGCGTGGAACACCTCGGCGCCGACGCGCACCGCCTCGGCGATCGAGTCCGCGCCGACCGGCATGATCATGAACTCCTGGATGTCGATCGGATTGTCGGCATGGGCGCCGCCGTTGATGATGTTCATCATCGGTACCGGCAGCACGCGGGCCGAGGTGCCGCCGATATAGCGATAGAGCGGTGTTCCGAGGCTCTGGGCCGCCGCCTTGGCGCTGGCGAGGCTGACGCCGAGGATCGCGTTCGCCCCGAGCTTGGCCTTGTTCGGCGTGCCGTCGAGATCGATCAGCACGGTGTCGATCGTCAGCTGGTCGGTGACACGCAGGCCGGTCAGCGCGTCGCAGATCGGGCCGTTCACCGACTCGACCGCGCGCCGCACGCCCTTGCCGCCATAGCGCTTGGGATCGCCGTCGCGCAACTCCACCGCCTCGTGCGCGCCGGTCGAGGCGCCCGACGGCACCGCCGCCCGCCCCATGGCGCCATCCTCGAGCAGGACATCGACCTCGACCGTGGGATTGCCCCGACTGTCCAGTATTTCGCGCGCCACGACGTCGATGATGACCGACATGATCAGAAAATCCCCCGCATTCGTCTGGGCCCCGTTCGCTTCCGTGATTAGACGAAACCGCCCTGCTGGGGAACCGCGAAAACGCCGTCGCGTCAGGCGTGGGCGAGTGGCGCCGCCTGCCACTCGGAAAGCGACGGGAGGTGCCGGGCGAAGGCCTCGCGCACCACTCCGCGCCGCGGCCCGCGTGCGATCACCACCACCCGCGTCCCGGGCGGGCCGGTCCAGCGGTCGAGCCGGCTCGGCGGATGCAGCACATGCTGGACGGCGTGCAGGATGACTGGCCGCTCCGGCTCCTCGTCAAGGCAGGCGATCGCCTTCAACCGCAGGAGATCCGGGCCCAGTTCCTCGCGCAGGCCGTCGATCACGTCCTGCAGATCCCAGGCATTCACCGGCGCCGCGCCGAGATAGCAGAAGGCGCTGATGTCGTCGCCATGCCGGTTCGGGTCGTGCGCGTGACGATGCCCGTCGTGCCCGTGAGAGTGCCCGTCGTCTCGCTCGAACCGCAGCCAGTCCCGCGCCTCCGGTGCCTTCAGCGCCGGGTCGAAGGCGGCGAGCCCGAAGACCTCGCCGGGACCGGCCGCCCGCGCGTCCATCACCGCCGCGTTCGGATTCATCGTCCGCAGCCGGGCGCGGAGTTCGGCGTCCTCGGGCGCGAGATCGGTCTTCGAGACCAGCAGGAGGTCGGCCACCCCGACCTGCGCCCGCGCCTCGGCGAAGCGGTCGAGCGTCGCCGCTCCGGTCGCGGCGTCCACCACCGTTACCACGCCGTTCAGCGCGTAGCGCGCGATGACGAGATCGCTGGTCATCAGCGCGTTCAGCACCGGTCCCGGATCGGCGAGGCCAGTCGTCTCGATCACCAGCCGGGAAAACGCCGGTCCCTTGCCGGTCGCCGCTTCCTCGGCCAGCCGCAGCAGGGTCAGTCGGACATCCCCCGCCACCGTGCAGCAGAGGCAGCCCGAGGTCGTGGCGAAGGCGGCGCCGTCCGCCTGCTCGACGAGGTCGCCGTCGATGCCAATCGCGCCGAACTCGTTGACGATCACCGCCGTGTCGGCAAAGCGCGGATCGGCCAGCAGCCGGTTGAGCAGGCTGGTCTTGCCGGCACCGAGAAACCCGGTCAGCACGGTGACCGGAACGCGCGGAAAGTCCGCCTGGGTGGTGTCTTCGCTCACCGATATTCCTCCGAACGGGGGGCGCGCCGCCTTGCCCGGCATACTACTCCGGCTTCGGCGCGAGGCAATCGGCGAGGCTCTCGGCGAGGCCGCGCATCAGCGCGGGATAGAGATCCGGCCCCGGGGTCAGCGCGATGCCCTCGGGATCGAGTGTCCCGGCGCGCACGGCGCTGCCCTCGATCACCGTCTCGATCAGCTTGGGATCGAACGACGGCTCGGCGAAGGCGCAGACCACGCCCTCGGCGCCGATCCGGGCGCGCAGATCGGCGATCCGCGCCGCGCCCGGCGCCTCGCCGTCGGTCAGCGCGAGGCTGCCGGCGGCGGGCAGGTCGAAGCGCTTCTCGAAATACTGATAGGCGTCGTGAAAGACGAGAAACGGCTTGCCCCGCGCCGGTGCCAGCCGGGAGGAAATCTCGTCCGACAGCGCCGTGGTCTCGGCGCCGAAAGCGGCGGCGTTCGCCTCGTAGACCGCCGCGTGCTCCGGATCGGCCTCGGTCAATGTCGCCGCGACCGCTTGCGCGAAGGCGGCGGCGTTCGCGGGATCGAGCCAGACATGCCCGTCCATGCCGTCGAGGCCATGCGCCCCCTCATGCCCCTCGGGACGCGCTGCCTCTTCGGGGCCCTCGCCCTCGTGGTGATCCGGTTCGAACGGCCCGCCGTCCCGCGCCGGCAGCAGCGTCACCCCCGGCGCCTCGTCCAGCATCAGCACCTTCGCCCGGCCGGCGAGCGCGTCGATTGGCCCGTCCATCCAGGGCGTCATGTTCGGTCCGACCCAGACCACCACGTCCGCGCCGTCGATCAGCGCCGCGTCGGAGGGGCGCAGCGCATAGTCGTGCGGCGAGGTGCCGGCGCGCAGGATCAGCCCTGGCGCGTCGACGCCCTCCATCACCCGGGCGACGATCGAATGGACGGGCGCGATATCGACGGCGACCCGCGGCGCGGCGAGCCCCGCGCCAGCGCCGATCAGCGCGGCGAAGAAGGCGAGGGTGCCCGGCACGATCGGGCGGCGGAGGATCGGCGGCATGTCCTGTTCCTTCGAAGAGCGTCGGCCGCCGCGGGCGCGATTGATGCCGGCCGCGGCGGGCGCGATTGATGTCGGCCGCGGCGGGCGCGATTGATGTCGGCCGCGGCGGGCGCGATTGATATTGTGGCCTGTGGGGCGCCTCGGTATGGTGCCGGTTCGATGTTGCAAGAACTGTTATAAAGTAACAATCATGCCGTCAAGCGCGGACCCGTCCCAGACCGAGCCGGAGGCCTTCCGTCCACATGACCATGGCGCCTGCCGCGGTCAGGCGATGGCAGCGGTGGCGACGGCCTGCGCCGCGCGGCGCCTGCGGCTCACCCCGGCGCGGAACTTCGTGCTCGAGACCCTGCTCGAATCTCACCGCGCGCTGACCGCCTACGAACTGCTCGACCGGCTGGCCGCCGCCGGGCTCGGCAGCCAGCCGCCGGTGGTCTATCGCGCGCTTGATTTCCTGATCGAGAACGGCTTTGCCCACCGGATCGAGCGACTCGGCGCCTTCGTCGGTTGCGTGCATGGCGGCGCCGAGCACAACGCCGCCTTCGTTGTCTGCCGCGCCTGCCGGATGGTGGCCGAGACCAACCTGCCACGCAGCATGCGCGGCCTTGTCGACGAGGCCGCGGTCGCCGGCTTCGCGGTCGAGAAGATCGTGGTCGAGGCCGAAGGCCTTTGCGCCCGCTGCCGCGAGGCCGCCGCGTGACCCCCGGCGCGACGCTGATCGAGACCCGGGGCCTCGGCGTCGCACTCGGTGGGACTCGCATCCTGCGCGACGTGAACATCACGCTGCGCGCCGGCGAGATCGTGACGCTGGTCGGCCCCAACGGGTCCGGCAAGAGCACCCTGCTGCGCCTGCTGGTCGGCGCGCTGCGCCCGACCGAAGGCGCGGTGATCCGGGCGCCCGGCCTCGCCTTCGGCTATGTGCCGCAGCGGCTGGCGATCGACCATACCATGCCGCTGACCGTCGCCCGCTTTCTCGACTTCGCCGGCGGCGCGCCGCGGGCGCGGGCCGGCGCGCTGGAGCGGGTCGGCATCCCCGGTCTCGCCGGCGCGCAGATGATCGACCTCTCGGGCGGCCAGTTCCAGCGGGCAATGCTCGCCCAGGCCCTGCTGCGCCGACCGGATATGCTGGTGCTCGACGAGGCGGCGCAGGGGCTCGACCAGCCCGGCGTCGCCCGTTTCTACCGGCTGATCGAGGAACTCCGCTCCGAACTCGGTTGCGCGGTGCTGATGGTCAGCCACGACCTGCATGTGGTGATGGCGGCCTCGGACCGGGTGATCTGTCTCAACGGTCATGTCTGCTGCGAGGGCACGCCGACCGTCGTCTCCGCCGCCCCGGCCTATCGCGCGCTCTTCGGCCACGGCACCGGCGGCACGCTGGCGCTCTATCGCCACGACCACGATCACAGCCACCCGCGGCAAGACCCGCCGGCTTCCTGTCAGGATCACGATCACACCCACGACCATTCACATGGCCATCCGGAGCCGCGGGCGTGACACCGCTCGACAGCTTCCTCGTCCGGGCGGCGCTGGCCGGGATCGGGGTCGCGCTGGCCGCCGGGCCGCTCGGCTGCTTCGTGGTCTGGCGGCGCATGGCCTATTTCGGCGACGCCACCGCCCATGCCGCGTTGCTCGGGGTGACATTGGCGCTGGCGCTGCGGCTGCCGATCGTGCTCGGCGTGACGGCGACGGCGCTCGCCATGGCACTGACCGTGTCGCTCGCCTCGGGCCGGGCCTACGCGGTCGATACCATGCTCGGCGTCGCCTCCCACGCCGCGCTGGCAACCGGCCTCGTGGCATTGTCGCTGCTTCATGGTGTGCGGGTCGATCTGTCGGCCTATCTCTTCGGCGACATCCTCGCCGTGACGCGCGTCGACCTCGCCGTGATCTATTGCGGCGCGCTCCTCGTGACGGCGCTCGTCGCCTGGCGCTGGCGGCGCCTGCTCCTGGCCACGCTGAACGAGGATTTCGCCGCCGCTTCCGGTGTCGAGCCGCGGACCGAGCGGTTGATCCTGACACTGGCGCTCGCCCTGCTGGTGGCGGTCTCGCTGAAGGTGGTCGGCGCGCTGCTCATCACCGCGATGCTGATCGTCCCGGCCGCCGCCGCCCGCGGCTTTGCCCGCACGCCCGAGGCGATGGCGGTCATCGCCGTCGCGATCGGCGCGGTGTCGACCCTGCTCGGCCTCGGCGGTTCCTGGACCCTCGACACGCCGACCGGCCCCTCGATCGTCGTCGCCGCCGTCCTCTGCCTCGTCGCCGGCACGCTCTTCTCAAGCCTCCGCGCGGCCGAGCGCCGCTGATGCGCCGATCTCAGGTTTCGGGCGCCGGATCGGCCTCCGCCCTGTTGGCCGGGGTTTCGAGGTCGTCCTCGAGATATTGCTCGAGATCGACGAGATCCTCCGGCAGCGGCAGGCCCATCGCCCGCATCTCGGTCAGCTTCTCGCGCAGGCTTTCCTGCAGCTGATGCGAATCGTCGGGGTTCTTCGCGATCTCGTCGAGCAGCATCGCAATCCCCAAGCGGAAATCCTCGAAAGCCATGCAATCCTCCCGGTTTCCCAGCGCCACGCGCCATGCGACAGTAGCCCACCCGGCGCGCCGCTTCTTGATCTAGCGCATTGGCGCCGCGCGCGCACGAGCGCAGTAGGGACGCAGTAAAGGGCGCATGCGCCCCCGCAGGCAATGGAGACTTCCCATGTCCTTCAAGACCGTGTTCTTCACGATCGGAACCGACCAGGACACCGCCGATCTCGACCGCGTCGCCGCCGTCTGCGGCGAACTTAGCGCGCATCTGACCGTGCTCGTGCTCGGCGTCGCCGCTCCGCCGCCGGCCTCGCCCTACGGCGTTATTTCCAACGACGTCTGGGCCGGCGAGATCGACCAGGGCCAGGACGCGGCGCGCGCCAAGGCCGCCGAAGTGACCGACATCCTCGAGAAATCCGGCATCTCCTTCGAAGTCAATCCGCAGTTCGTCGACCGCGCCACGGTGACGACGCTCGCCGCCCGCTTCGCGCGCTATGCCGACATCACCTTCGTCGCGCCGCACGCGGCGCGGGCCGAGACGCAGCAGGACTGGGTGATGAACGGCGCCCTTTTCGAGTCGGGCCGGCCTGTGCTGCTTCTGCCCGGGACGCCGTTCGTGTTCCCGCCAAAGGGCCGGGTCGTGCTCGCGTGGGACGCCAGCGTCGAGGCCTCGAAGGCGGTGCGCGACTCGATCGACCTCCTGGCGCGGGCGGCGTCGGTCGATGCCGTGCTGATCGACCCGGTGCCGTCCTTCGACGGCCACGGGCCGGAGCCGGGGGCCGACCTGGCCGCCTATCTCGCCCGGCATGGCGTTGTCACCACCATTCACCGCCTGCCGCGCGAGGGGCAGGAGGTCGGAGATATCCTGCGGCGGACGGCGACCGATCTCGGGGCCGATCTGATCGTGATGGGCGGCTTCGGCCATTCCCGCTTGCGCCAGCGCTTCTTCGGCGGGACCACGTCGACCATGATGAAGCAGGTGACGATCCCGGTGCTGATGGCGCATTGAGCGGGCCGGCCGGGGCCCACCCGCCGCCGTATCACGCCGCGACGATGTTGTGCGCGGGGCCGTAGGGGAAGCCGGTGATGTTCTCCGCCCGGTCCTCGTGGATCACCAGAATGTCGTGCTCGCGATAGCCGCCGGCGCCCGGTGTGCCGAGCGGCACGGTCAGCATCGGCTCCATCGAGATCACCATGCCGGGCTCCAGCACCGTGTCGATATCCTCGCGCAGTTCCAGCCCCGCCTCGCGCCCGTAATAGTGCGACAGGATGCCGAAGGAATGGCCATAGCCGAAGCTGCGATAGCGCAGCAGGTCGCGTTCGGCGAAGAGGGCGTTGATCTCGGCCACGATGTCGCGGCATCGCGCGCCCGGCACCAGCAGCCGCAGGCCGAGTTCATGCGCCGCGACATTCGCTTCCCACAAGGCGAGGCTCGCCGCGTCGGGCTCGCCGAGAAACAGCGTCCGTTCCAGCGCGGTGTAATAGCCGGAGATCATCGGAAAGCAGTTGAGGCTGAGGATATCGCCGGCCTCCAGCCGCCGCGTGGTCACCGGGTTATGCGCCCCGTCGGTATTCAGTCCCGACTGGAACCAGACCCATGTGTCGCGCAATTCGCTGTCGGCATGCGCCTCGGCGATCGCCAGTTCCATCGCATCGCGCCCGGCCATTGCCACGTCGATCTCGCGCGCGCCCGGCCGGATCGCGTCGCGGATCGCCGCGCCGCCGAGATCGGCGATCCGCGCGCCGTCGCGGATCAGCGCGATCTCGGCCGGCGACTTCACCATCCGTTGCCGCATCGCGGCCGGGGCGATATCGACCACCGCCGCCGGGGCGAGGAACGCCTCCAGCGCCGCCCGGCCGGCGAGGGTCAGATGGTCGCCCTCGATCCCGAGCCGCCGGCCGGTCCCGGTCAGCGAGGCGACCGCGCGCCAGTAATTGTCGCGCTGCCAGTCGGTATAGGTCAGGCTCTCGCCATGACAGCGCCGCCCGGGCTGGCCGCCATCGATATTGGCACTGACCGTCACCGCCCGGTCCTGAGTCACCACCAGCGCATAGGGCCGCCCGAAGGAGCAGTAGAGGAACCCGCCGTAATAGGCGACGCAGTGCATCGAGGTCAGCACGGCGGCGTCGAGCCCCAGCTCGGCCAGCGTGTGACGCAGGCCGGCCAGCCGCGCCTCGTATTCCTCGGCGGCGAAGGGCAGCGGCGCGGGCGCGCCATTGGGAAAGGCGAAGAACGCGGGACGGGTCATGGCGAAGTCTTTCGCGGGGGCCGGAGACGCGGGAACGCCCCGCTCCGGCGGGCAATCCCGGCGTACAGGACGGTGCGGACGGCGGCGAAGCGCGCCGGCCCGGGTCGAGGAACCAAGGCCCCTCTCGGCGACGCCATCGCCGAACCCGCGCCCTTCATCGCCGGACCCAGCGCCCCGGTCGCGCCGCTTTGCGCCATGGGGCGGCGAAAAACGACCAAGCTCAATCGCGATGAAGTGCGTTCGGCCTTAGGACTACGCTATATTGCGGTGTCGGTAGGAAGCCAAAAATTCGGACGTTGGCAATCCAGCCTGCTTCTCCGTCGGATCTGCGAATCCGATTGTACGTGATGCGATGCATATCGTCGGTCACTGCCTCGGGCATCTCCGCCCCCAAAAAAAGTGAGCTATCACCTTTTCCTTCAATGATAAACTGGGAGACAAGATGATCTCGAATTGACGAGTCAACAACTCTTATAGCTTCACACAGGGCAATTTTTGCAATGCAACGCTCTAAATCGGTCGGATTGAACCTAGTCCACCCATCCTCAAAACGTGGAGGAAGCGGAGCCACAAAATCATTTAGAGCAATGGAAGCGAGGGAGCGCACGCCATGCTTTGCGCCAAGTGGCTCCCCTCGAAGGACTCTTGGTGAGTAGTTTGGAAATGCCAAGTGGAGCGCTATAACGCCATGTGTGAGCGGCGCCTCCGCCTCATCGCCGGTTATCCGGTCGGTGCCACGCCGGTTTCCCCGCCACCTACCTGCTTTCTTCGATTTCCGCGTAGGGAACTCAAGATATTCGCGAACTTGACCGAAGGTATCTCGCAACAGCCGCTGCTCGACTCGTTGCGTTTCTATAGCGCAGCCGGAGCAAGTTGCTTTTCGTAGCTTCGCAATCCCAAACAAAGAGTACGGTATACTGTGTTCGTCAGTCAGTCCATCTGATCTTCCGCAATATATACATTCTCCTATAAGGGGAGAAGATGTAGACTGCCGAATAAATATCGTACCGTCACCAGGTATCTGCCTGCCGAGAGCGGCTCTTATATGCACCTTTGGTAGTGGCTTGGACATTCAAGGACTATAGGTGGTCGCGTTGGAAAGGGCCAGCGGACTTCGTCGCGACCCAATCGCAATACAGGCGGGCCTTTGCGGGCTTCCTTACCCCTCCCCCCGCGCCCGCAATCTCCGCTCCAGCCCGCGCAATGCCAGCGACAGCCCCACCGTCATCACCAGATAGAGGAACGCCACCACGTTGTAGGTCTCGAAGAAGCGGAAGGAGCCGGCGGCGTAGATCTTGCCGAGTTGGGTGATGTCGGCGACGCCGAGGACCGAGACGAGGGCGCTGTCCTTGATCAGGGCGATGAAGTCGTTGCCGAGCGGCGGCAGGATGGTGCGGATCGCCTGCGGGAAGACCACCAGACGGAAGCGGTGCCAGCCGTTGAGGCCCAGCGCCTTCGACGCCTCGATCTGGCCCGCATCGACCGACTGGATACCGGCGCGGAATACCTCGGCGATGAAGGCGGAATAGCCGATGGTCAGCGCGAGGATCGCCCGCCACATCAGCGACAGATCCCGCGTCGCCACCTGCCCGAGGCCGAGCGGCGCGGCCAGCGCGTTCCAGCCGGCGACCAGCGCCGGCGCGCCGACGAAGGCGATATAGAACAGCAGCACCAGGATCGGCACGCCGCGCACGATCTCGATATAGAACCGCGCCGCCTGCCGCGCCACGACCGAGCGCGACAATACGCAGACCGCGAGCGCGAGGCCGAGCGCCGAGGCGAGGGTGAAGGCCGCCGCGGTGACGAAGATGGTGACGCCGATGCCCTGCGACACGGTGGCGAGGATCCGGGCATAGGTCTCGTCGGTCACCATCAGCCAGAGCAGCGCGGCGGCGATCAGGCCGGCGGCGGCCAGCCACCAGGGAAATTCGCCCCGGACGGGCGGGGGCGACCCCAAGGCGCCGGCCTACTGGCCCGCCTTGTAGTCGAGGAACCATTTGGTGTTCAGCTTGTCGAGCGTGCCGTCGGCCTTCATCTCGGCGATCGCTTCGTTGACCGGTGCGACGAGATCCGAGCCCTTGGGGAAGATGAAGCCGAAATCCTCGGCGCCCATGGCCTCGCCGGTGAGCTTGAAGACGCCCGGATTGGCGTCGACATAGCCCTTGCCGCCGGTGCTGTCGGTGAGGACGAGATCGACGTCGCCGGCGCGGAGCGCCTGCGCCGAGGCGCCGAAGGTCTCGAAGAGCTTGATCCGGGGGTTGGCCTCGTTGCCGTCGAGCAGGTCGTAGACCGCGACATAGAAGGGCGTTGTCCCGGCCTGGGCGCCGATCAGCAGGTCGTCCGGCCCGGCGATGAAGCTCGCCTCGTCGGTGAAGCGGGTCTCGTCGGCGCGCACCAGCATGAAGGTCTCCGAGCGCATGTAGGGGTCGGAGAAATCCACCTGCTCGGCCCGGTCGTCGCGGATGGTGATGCCGGTCATGCCGATGTCGTACTGGCCCTCCGAGACGGCGGGGATCATCGCGTCCCAGCTCGAATTGGCGTAAGCGAGCTTGAAGTTCAGCCGCCGCGCGATGTCGGCCATCGCATCATATTCCCAGCCGATCGCCTCGCCGGTGCCGGGCGCCACGAATTGGAGCGGCGGATAGGCGTTCTCGGTCACCACCACCACCTCGCGGCCCGCGAGATCGGGCAGGTCGGCGAAAGCGGGCAGCGGCAGGAGCGCGAGGAGGGCGATCAGCAGGGGGCGCATGGGCGTGGCCTTGGGCGGAGGGGAGGGACGCGGCCGACAATGGGACAGCCCGCCGGGCAGGGCAAGCCCGCGAACGGGTCCGGGACGAATGCCGGCCAAATGCGACCACCCCCGCGGGTCCGCGCGGGGCGGGCCGCTTCGGCGAAACAGGCTTTATGTCGCGCTGATTTGCGACTATCTGGTGACGATGAAGAAGACGAAGCCGCTTGCCTTCTCGGTGCATCTGCTGACCGGCTCCGGCGCCGCGCTGGCTCTTCTGGCGCTCGTCTCCGCGACCCAGGGAGCCTGGCCCGCGATGTACGGCTGGTTGCTCGCCGCCTTCATCGTCGATGGCATCGACGGCCCGCTGGCGCGCAAGGTCGATACCAAGAACAATGCCAGCAACTGGGACGGGGCGACGCTCGATCTCGTCATCGACTATCTCAACTATGTCTTCATCCCGGCCTATGCGCTCATCTATTCCGACCTGCTGCCGAGCCCGCTTGGCCTGATCGCCGCGCTCCTGATCGCGCTGACCGGCGTCGTCTATTTCGCCGACGTGCGGATGAAGGCGCCGGACAATTGCTTCGTCGGATTTCCGGCGGCCTGGCAGATGCTTGTGCTGGTGCTTCTCGTCTTCACCCCGCCGGTCTGGGCGACGATGGCAATCGTGGTGATCCTCGCGGTGGCGCAGTTCACGCCGCTGAAATTCATCCATCCGGTACGGACCGATCGCTGGCGCGCGGTGAACCTGCCGGTGCTGCTGCTCTGGGGGATGTTCGCCGCCTGGTCGGCCTGGACGCATTTCGACCCGCCCTCGGCCGTGCGGCTCGGCCTGTTGCTGACCAGCGTCTGGCTGCTCTTCGTCGGCATGGTCATGCAGGCGCTGCCGACGCGGGAAAAGGTCGTCAGCGCCGAGTAGGGCCGGGGGCGCGTCGTGGCAGTCGAATCACCCAGCGTGCTCGATCCATTGGTCGCCGAGATCCGGGCCTGCCGGATCTGCGCCCCGCGCTTCGCCGCGACCCGGACCGCCCATGCGCCGCGTCCCGTGCCCTGGCTGTCGGCCGTGGCGCCGATCCTCGCCGCGGGTCAGGCGCCGGGCGCCAGGGTCCATGCGGGCGGCCTGCCCTTCGACGATGCGTCGGGCGACCGGCTGCGCGACTGGATGGGCGTCGACCGCGCCTGCTTCTACGATCGCGCGCGGTTCGGCGTGCTGCCGATGGCCTTCTGCTTTCCGGGCTACGACGCCAAGGGCTCCGACCTGCCGCCGCCACCGATCTGCGCCACGACCTGGCGCGCCCGGGCGCTGGAGGCGATGCCCGGGGTCCGGCTCGTGCTGCTGATCGGCGGCCACGCGCAGCGCTGGCATCTCGGCGCGGCCGCGCGGGCCGGAGTGACGGCGACGGTGGCGAACTGGCGCGCCTTCGGGCCGGGGATCCTGCCGCTCCCGCATCCTTCCTGGCGCAACACGGGCTGGCTGCGGCGGAACCCGTGGTTCGCCGAGGAGTTGCTGCCCGAATTGCGGGGGCGGGTTTCCAGCCTGCTCGCCGGGGTCTAGAACTGCGCAGGAACGGAGTCCGACGCGGCGAAGCCCGATCGCCCAGGGCTTTGAACCTGCGCGATTTCCTGACCATCAGGCGATTCCGCCTGATGGGGAACCGCTCCAGCGACGAGGAGGCGACCATGGGTTACGTCGACGGCTATCTGATCGCGGTCCCGACCGGCAAGCGTGCCGAATACGAGGCGCTGGCCCGCGACGCCGCCGCGGTGTTCAAGGAACACGGCGCGCTCGAAGTGGTGGAATGCTGGGGCGAGGATGTGCCGGAGGGGAAGCTCACGTCCTTTCCCCTGGCGGTGAAGCTCGAACCGGGCGAGACCGTGGTCTTCTCCTGGGTGCTCTATCCGTCGCGCGCGGCGCGGGACGCGGCCAATGTGAAGGTGATGGAGGATCCGCGGATGAAGGCGATCGACCCCGCCAGCATGCCGTTCGACGCAAAGCGCATGATCTTCGGCGGCTTCGACGTGCTGGTCCGGGCCTGAGCGTGGCGGTGGCGGAAACCCCGATCGACGCCGCCTTCCGCGCGCAGGCGGCCGATCCGGACAGCGAGGCGGCGCGCCTGCGCTTTCACGAACGGCTGCTCGACGCGGAGCTTCTGCTGCTGCTCGAGGAAGAGCCGGAAGGCGAGAGCCTGCGCCCCCGTGTCTTCGAGCTCGACGAGGGGCGGTTCGTGCTCGCCTTCGATCGCGACGACCGGCTCGCGGCCTTCTTCGAGGCACCGATGCCGTTCGCCGCTTTGTCGGGGCGGCGGCTGGTCGAGTTGCTGGCGCGGCGTGGGCTCGGCCTGGGACTGAACCTCGGCGAGGCGCCATCGGCGACGCTGTTGCCCGCCGGGGCGATCGACTGGATGGCCGACCTCGCCGCCGCCGCGGCGCCCGAACCCGCCGCGCCGCCGCGCGAGATCTCGGCGCCGCGGGTGGAGCCCGGGCTGATCGCCGCGCTCGATCCGAAGCTCGCGGCCATGGCTCCGGTGATCGGCGCGGCCTATCTGGTGACCGCGCGGTTCGACGCCGGCGAGGAGCGGCCGATGCTCGCCCTGGTCGGCGTGCCGGAGGCGGCCCGTGTTGGCGTCGCGGCGGCTCTGGCCGAAGCCGCCCGCTTCGGCGGCCTCGCAGCGGGCCTCGACGTCGCCTTCCCCGAAGACGGCGCCGCGGTGCTTGACCCGATCCGCCGCCTCGGCCTGGAATTCGAGCTTCCCCGCCCGGAACCGGTCACGCCAGTGACCCCCGCGCCCCCCGGCTCGGACCCGAACCGCCCGCCGATCCTGCGCTGATCCTGCCGGCGCTCAGTATCCGTGCGCGCGGTCGACGACATGGAGCAGGGGCAGGCCCGCCTCGCCGCGGCGGATGTTCTCGGCGATGGCTTGCGAGGCGGTGTCCGGCCGGGTCTCCGCCGCGACGTGCGGTGTTACCGTCACGCGGGGATGTGCCCAGTAGGCATGGCCGGGCGGCAGCGGCTCCTGGCGGAAGACGTCCAGCGTCGCATGGGCGAGGTGGCCCGCGTCGAGGGCGGACAGCAGCGCGTCGTCGTCGATCAGCGTGCCGCGGCCGGCGTTGATCAGGCGCGCGCCGCGGGGCAGCAGGGCGAGATGCCCCGCGTCCAGCAGGTTCTCGGTGTCCGGCGTCGCCGGCAGCAGGCAGACGAGGATCTCGGACCGGGAGAGCAGCGTCGCGAGGCCGTCGGCGCCGGAATGGGTCGCAAAGTCGCCCGGGGCGCGCGGCCGGCGGCTCCAGCCTTGCACCGCGAAACCGAAGCCGGCGAGCGCCTCCGCCACCGCCGTCCCGAGCACGCCGAGGCCGAGCAACCCGACTCCGCGGTGCGTCGCGAGCGGCGGGACGACGGCGTTGCGCCAGACCCCGTCCTGGCCGGCGAGATGCGCGTCGATCCCGAGGTGATAGCGCAGGACATGGCCTGTCACCCATTCCACCATGCCCCGCGTCAGGCTCTCGTCCACCATGCGGCAGAGCGGAACGCGCAAGGTGGCGTCGCCCGCGATGCGCTCGACCCCGGCCCAGAGGCTGAGCACCGCCTTGAGGTTGGCAAAGCGGGTGAAATCCGTCACCGGGCCGCCGGGCCGATAGATGAGATAGTCGAACCCCGTCGGCTCCGCCGGATCGTCGGTCAGCGCGACCTCGAGTCCGCGGTCGGCGCAGGCGCGGAGCAACGGCTCGCGATAGAGCGGCCACCATTCCGGCGGCGCGGAGAACAGCAGCCGCGCCATCAGTCCCGCGCCCGCGGGCGGTGGACATGCGCGCTCTGGGCGAGGCCGAACGCCGCCATCAGCACCAGCATCGCCGAGCCGCCATAGGAGACGAGGGGCAGGGGCACACCGACCACCGGCATCAGCCCCATCACCATGCCCATGTTCACCGCGAAGAAGAAGAAGAAGGTCGCGCCGACGCCGCCGGTCAGGAGCGCGCCGAACCGGTCGCGGTTCGAGACCGCGCTCGACACGCAGAACACCACGACCAGCGTGAACAGGATGAGGAGCGCGATCGAGCCCATGAAGCCGAATTCCTCGGCGAGCGTGGTGAAGATGAAATCGGTGTGCTTCTCCGGCAGGAAGTTCAGCCGGCTTTGGGTGCCCTGCATGTAGCCCCGACCGGCGAGTCCGCCCGAGCCGAGCGCGATCTGCGCCTGGGTGATGTGATAGCCGGTGCCGAGCGGGTCCTTCGACGGGTCGAGGAAGGTGTCGATCCGGTTGAACTGATAATCGCGCAGCAGCTGCCAGTCGGTGCCGCGTGATTCCAGGACCACCGTCACCAGCCCGACCGCCGCCGCGATCGCCGCGCCGAAATACCAGAGGCTGACGCCGGCGAGGAACATCACCGCGCCGCCGCCGGCGAGCAGCATGATCGAGGTGCCGAGGTCGGGCTGGGTCAGCACGAGCGCGACCGGCGCCAGGATCAGGACCAGCGGCGGGACCACCCAGAGCGGCCGCGACACCTTGGCCGGATCGAGCCAGGAATAATAGGCCGCGAGCAGCATCACGAGCGCGATCTTCATCATCTCGGACGGCTGCAGGACCATGAAGCCGAGATTGATCCAGCGCTGCGCGCCCATGCCGACATGCCCGGCAAGCTCGACATAGAGCAGGAGCAGGAACGAGACGACATAGGCCAGCGGCGACATTGCCTTCCAGAAGCGGATGTCGATCATGGCGATCACGAACATCACGCAGAGGCCGAGGGCGAAACGCATCATCTGCGGCCGCGCCCAGGGGTCGAGCGCGCCGCCGGCGACCGAAAAGAGCATGAGAAACCCGGCGCCCGCCACCGCGCAGAGCACGAGGATCAGCGGCCAGTTCAGCGCGGCGACCTTGGCGAGGCCGCGCGGCATGCCCCGACCGGGCGCGTCGCCGAGAATCATGCCCGGTTCCGCCGCTGGCCGGGGGGCAGAGGCACCGGCGGCGCCGCTTCGGCGGCGGGCATCCTGGCGCGCTCGTCCTCGATCTTGCCGCGCTGCTCCGGTGGATAGGCGCTGAGCGGCGGCAGGCCGCCATAGACGGCGTAGAGCAGGATGTCGCGCGCGATCGGCGCCGCGACGGCCGAGCCGCCGCCGCCATGCTCGACGATCTGGGCGATGGCATAGCGCGGATTGTCGGCGGGCGCGTAGGCGATGAACAAGGCATGGTCGCGCCGGCCCCAGGGCAGCTGCTCGTTCTTGGTGACGCCGGCCGCGCGCTCGGCGGCGGTGATGACGCGCACCTGGCTGGTGCCGGTCTTGCCGGCCATCAGCGGCTCGGCCGAGCGCGAGCGATAGGCGGTGCCCTCGTTCGACACCGCGAACATCCCGCCCTGTACCGCGCGCAGATGTGCCGGATCGAGGCCGAGCGACTTCCGGGGCGCGACCGGGATCTCGACGCCACCCACCGCCTTGACGATGCGCGGCACCACCTCGACGCCGGTGGCGACGCGCGAGGCCATGACCGCGAGTTGCAGCGGCGAGGCGAGGGTGAAGCCCTGGCCGATGCCGTAGTTGAAGCTGTCGCCGGTGGTCCAGGACTCGCCCCGGTTCGCCTTCTTCCAGGCGCTGTCGGGCATCAGCCCCTCGGCCACGGCGGGCAGCGGCAGGTCGTGCCGGTAGCCGAGGCCGAGCCGGTGCGCCATTTCCGAGATCGCATCCGCTCCGGTCCGGCGCGCGACCTCGTAGTAGTAGCAGTCGCAGGACTGGGAGAGGCTCTTGCGCAGGTCGACCGATCCGTGGCCGCCGTGCTTCCAGCAATGGAAGCGCCGGTTGCCAAGGCTGGTAAAGCCCGGGCAATGCACGCTGTCGCCGGGGCGAAGGGTTCCCGCCGTCAGTCCGGCGAGGGCGACCACCGGCTTGAAGGTCGAGCCGGGCGGATAGGCGCCGGTCACCGCCTTGGCCGCCAGCGGGCGGTATTCGTCATGCAGCAGCGCGTTCCAGTCGCGCCCGCCGATGCCGAAGACGAAGAGGTTCGGATCGAATCCCGGCGAGGAGGCGAGGGCGACGATGTCGCCGTTGGAGACATCGATCACCACCGACGCCGCGCTTTCGCCGGCCATGCGCCGCATGGCGTAGGTCTGCAGGTTCTCGTCGAGGGTGAGGGTAAGGTCGCCACCGGCGGTGCCTTCGACCCGGCCGAGCTCGCGCATCACCCGGCCGGCGGCGCTGACCTCGATCTTGAGCGTCCCGGCGTGGCCGCGCAGGTCGGCCTCCATCCGCTGTTCGATCCCGGTCTTGCCGATCTGGAATCGCGGAATCTGCAGGAGAGGATCGGGGCTTTCGAGCTTGGCCAGGTCGCTTTCCGAGACCGGGCCGACATAGCCGACGATATGCCCGGTATCGCCGCCGTGCGGATAGTAGCGGCTGAGCCCGACCTCGGTCAGCACGCCGGGCAGGATCGGGGTATTGGCCGAGACGCGCACAAGGTCGTCCCAGACCAGATGCTCGGCGACGACGACGGGGACGAAGGCGCTGCGGCCCTCCATCTCGCGCAGCGCCTTTTCGCGGGCCTCGGGCGGCAGGTCGATGATCTCGGCGAGACGGGCGAGCACGGCGGCGGGGTCCTTGGCCTGCTCGCGGACCATGGTGACGCGGTAGTTCTGGCGATTGACGGCCAGCGGCGCGCCATTGCGGTCGTAGATGATGCCGCGCGCCGGCGGGATCAGCCGCAGGTTGATGCGGTTTTCGTCCGCGAGCATGGCGAAATGCTCGTTCTGCTCGATCTGAAGATCGCGCATCCGCCAGCCGAGCACGCCGACGACGCCGAGCTGGATGCCGAGCAGCATGAGGCCGCGGCGGGTGATCCGGGGCGGCGGGGCGTTCGGCCCGGGTTTCACGACAGGCGTCCGAGGCGGGTGCCGACCGGCGTCGCGCGAGGCGCGGCGAAACCGAGGCAGAGGATGAGGAGCAGCGCGACGAAGGGATAGATCGCCACCGTCGCCGCGATATGCCAGCCGAGCGGCGCGAGACCCGGCGCATCGGCGAAGCTGACACGCAAGACAAGGGTCTCGACGGCGAGCATGGCGACGAAGAGCACCATCGCTGCGATCCATTCGAGGACGAAGGGCACGCCGCGCAAGAGGCCGGCGCGGCCGCGGATGATCTCGGAGGCGAGCACGAGACCGAGCGCGCCGAGGCCGATCGGCCGGCTCAGCAGGAAGTCGGCGAGCAGGCCGAGGCCGAGGACGACGGCGAGTGGCGCGCTCGCAGGGCGGCGGAGCACCCAGGCGATGACGAGGCAATAGAGAATGTCGGGCACCGGCGCGCCACTGCCCGGCGAAAACGGCAGGAGGGCGGCGTAGATCGCGACGATCCCGAGCAACGGCAGGGCGATCCGTTCGGTCAGGGGGGCGAGGCGGGAGGCGCTCATCGGGTGGCTCCGGCGCTGTCGCCGGCGGCGACGGGAGTGCCTTCCGGCGCGGGCTGGACCGGGCCGATCAACTCGCCCGGTCCGATGACCGGCGCGGGCGGCGGATTGCGCAGCACGCGGACGAATTCCAGGCGGCGGTTGTCGGCTGCGAGGCGTACGCGCTGGCGGCCGTCGGCCGCGACGACGATCTGGCCGATCAGCAGGTCCGGCGGATAGAGCCCGCCGTCGCCCGAGGAGACGACGCGGTCGCCGGGGCTGAGCTCATCGGCCTGGTCAAGGAATTCGACGGTGGGCGCGAGGCTGTTGTCGCCCGCGACCAGCGCCCGCTGACCGGAGGGCAGGACCGAGGCCGGCACGCGACTCGATCCGTCGTTGAGCAGGATGACGCGGGCGGAACGTTCGCCGACGCCCGCGACGCGCCCGACGAGGCCGAGCCCATCGACCACCGCCGAGCCGTCCGTGACCCCGTCCGCGCGCCCGACATTCACCATCACCGAGCGGCGAAAGGGCGAACCCGAATCCGACAGCACCTCGGCGGTGACGAAGGTCATCCGCGGGCTCAGCCGGACGTTGTTGAGGGCGAGCAGGCGGGCGTTCTTCTGTTCGAGCTGCAGCGCCGCCTCGCGCCACCCCTGCATCCGCTGCAACTCGCGGCGCAGCTCCTCGTTCTGTTCATAGACCCGGGAATAGGCGCGCAGATCGGCGACCATGTGGGTGGCGCCGGCGATCGGGCGCAGCGTCCAGTCGAAGCTCGGCACCAGCCGGTCGACGAGGCTCATGCGCAAGGCCTCGACCCGCGCGTTGTCGATCCGCCAGACCAGGAACACGGCGAGCAGCAGGACGCAGGCCACGCCGAGCAGGACCCGGCGAACGCCGCTCAGATAGTCGGGTGAGGAGCCGTTCTGAAACGCCACGCTCGTGCCTATGCCTCAGGTTGGCCGCCGCTGGGGCGACCCGGTCCCGGACCGGTCTCGCGCCGCCCTCAGGTACCGAAGTCTATCACATGGGAGAGCTGGGTTTCAAATTCCAGCGACTTGCCGGTGCCGAGTGCCACGCAATTCAGCGAATCCTCGGCCACCGTGATCGACAGCCCCGTCTGCTCGCGCAGCGCGAGGTCGAGATCGCCGAGCAGGGCGCCGCCGCCGGTCAGGATCACGCCCCGGTCCACGATGTCGGCGGCGAGATCGGGCGGGGTCTGTTCCAGCGCCACCATCACCGCCTCGACGATGGTCTGCACCGTCTCGGCCAGCGCCTCGGCGATCTGGCCCTGGCTGACCTCCATCTCCTTCGGCACGCCGTTCAGGAGATCGCGCCCGCGCACGTCCATCCGCGCGCCGCGGCCGTCCTCGGGCATGCGCGCTGTGCCGATCGTCGTCTTGATCCGCTCCGCCGTCGCCTCGCCGACCAGAAGGTTGTGCTGGCGCCGAAGATAGGCGATCACCGCCTCGTCCATCCGGTCGCCGCCGACCCGTACCGAGCGGGCATAGACCACGTCGCCGAGCGACAGCACCGCCACCTCGGTGGTGCCGCCGCCGATATCGACCACCATGTTGCCGGTCGGCTCGGTGATCGGCATGCCGGCGCCGATGGCCGCCGCGATCGGTTCCGCGATCAGCCCGGCCTTGCGGGCGCCGGCGGCCATCATGCTCTCGCGGATCGCGCGTTTCTCGACCGGGGTCGCGCCATGCGGCACGCAGCAGATGATCTTCGGCTTCGCCCAGTTGCCGCGGCGATGCACCTTGCGGATGAAGAACTTGATCATTTCCTCGGCGACGTCGAAATCGGCGATGACGCCGTCGCGCATCGGCCGGACCGCCTGGATCGAGCCCGGCGTGCGGCCGAGCATCAGCTTGGCTTCCTCGCCGACCGCCAGCACCCGCTTCTTGCCGTCCTTGATCGAATAGGCGACGACCGAGGGCTCGTTCAGGACGATGCCCTTGCCCTTCACATAGATCAGCGTGTTGGCCGTCCCGAGGTCAATCGCCATGTCGGACGAGAAAAGTCCGCTCAATCCGCCAAACATCGCATCTCGCCCTTCAAACACTCGACCCGGCTGTTCTTGAGCTCGCCGCGCCCGGACCTCGGCGCCGTTATGGCCCGCGAAGCGACCATGGTAAAGGGAGGGAGAGGGGATTCCGGCGGCAAAGCTCAACTTTTAGTTGAAGTGTTGTTTTCCCGCACACAGAACGGGCGGCGCGGCGCGTCAGGGCCGTCGCGCGAGGGCGAGAAGCGCTGCTTCGTCCATGTCGGGATGGGCGCGGAACTCGACGAGATCGGCCCAGAAGCGGTCGAGCATGGTCAGAAGCCGCGCCTGTCCCGAATCCGTCAGCTCGCGCCGCAGCAGCGCATAGGCGTCCTCGGCCTCCGCCGGGTCGATCTCGGTCGAGAGCGTGGCAAGGCCGCCGCGGAAGGAGAGCAGATAGGTCCGCCCGACCCGGCGCAGTTCCTCGAGGTCCGAAGCGAGGCGGTTCAGCGCCTCGGTGCGCTGGCGCCGTTCCTCGCCCTGCGACACCTGCAGCAGGTCGGTCGCGACGCTGAGGTTGGTCCGCATCTGGTCGATCGCGGCGGCATTGGTGGTCAGCGTCTCGACGAAGACCGCGCCGCTCAGCAGTGTCGATTTCGCCGCCTCGCGCAGCGCGGTGCGCGCTTCGTCGCGGGCGCGGCGGAATTCGAGCTGCGCTTCGGTCAGCGCCTGGCGCCGGCGCGGATCGGTTTCCTCGTCGATCAGCGCGGTCAGTTCGGCCATCGGGTCGGCGCCGCCGCTCGCCACGCTGTTCGCAAGCGCGATCCAGCGCCGCCGAATCTCGGTCAGCCGCGCGTCGGAGGATGCGACCTGGGTGCCGAGTACCAGCCGCAGGCCGAAGGTATCGACCGCCTGCGCATGACCGTCGCTGGAGCGGAAGGGCGGATATTCCGTGCGGGCGGCGCTGTAGATCTGATCGTCGGTCGAGAGCACCGAGCCGCCGCGGGTGACGACGCCCCCGGTCTGCCCATGCGGCCGGCCGACGGCGTTCAGCCGAAACGGCTCCAGCATCAGCTCCTCGGCATTGCCGTAGATGTCGTAGAGGCCGAGCGGGTTCGGCTTGCGGATCCCGACCGGCCCGAGCTTGCCGCGCGCCGAGCCGGGCGCCTGAAACAGGGCGAAGTCGCGCAGCGGCGCGTCGCCCTGGAAGCGGCGGCCGGGGAAATCGGTCGGTGCGATCCGGGTGCCGCCGCGGGCGGCGTATTCCCATTCGGTCTCGGTCGGCAGCCGCGGAAAGGCCACCGCGTCGCCGTCACGGGGCAGCGCGTCGCGGGCATCGGCGAACAGCCATTCGGAATAGCGGCGCGAGAGATCGACCGCCTCGAACCAGGAGAGGCCTCCCTTTGCGATCCGGTCCTTGCGCTCGGGTGGCGCGCAATCGCCATTCAGGGCGCGATACTGGCCCTCGGTCAGTTCGTAGCGGGCGATATAGTAGAAGGATTCATCCGCCGCCGAAAAGGAGCCGCGCAGATAGTCCGGGCGGAGATAGTCGGAATAGCCGGTCTGTTCCTGCGACTGGCCAAGGCGCAGCCGGCGGTCCGACAGCGGATCGGCGGTATCGACCGGCACCCCGACGCGCTGGAAGGCCATGGCGCCGCCGCAGGGCATCGGCAATACGAGGTCGGCCGGCGCGGTCCCGGCGCCGGGGTCGTAGAATTCCACCGGCCAACTGATCGCCGCGGTGGCCGGCACCGGTTCCTCGGCCAGCGCCGCGGAGGCGAGGGCGGAGAGGGCGAGCGCGAGGGCGGCGCGCATCAGCTCCATTCCCGCAGGACACTCGCCGGATCGAGCCGCTGGGCGGCGCGGGCGGCGAAGAGCGCGGCGGCGGTGACAAAGCCGAGGGTGCCGAGGCAGATCAGCGCCGCGTCGCGCCCGCCGATGACGACAAGGCGCCCCCCGTCGGCTATCCCCCCGCCAAACAGCCGCTCGGCCGCCGCCGCGGCGAGCAGAAAGGCGATGAACGACACCGCGAGTCCGGCGACCGCCGTGATGAAGCCCTGGATCAGCGGGAACAGCGAGACGAGGCGCGGCCGCAGGCCGAGCAGGCCGAGCGTTGCGATCATCCGCCGCTTGCGCGCCACCTCACCCCAGAAGCCGAAGATGAGCGAGGCGGCGAGCCCGATCCCCGCCACCGTCGCGGTCAGCGCCAGCGCGAGGTCGAGGTTGCGCCCGAGCGCCAGCGTGCTTTCGATCTCCGCGACACGCGCTTCGGTACGGAGGCCGAAGCGCTGCTCGATCCGCGCCTGAAGCGGGGCGACGGTCTCGAGCGAGCCGGCGAAGACCCGCATCCCCTCGAAGCTCGGGCTGCGCTCGGACAGCGGCTTGCCGGCGGTGATGCCGTGGTCGGGCAGGGCGTAGGAATCGTAGAACGCCTCGATCAGGTCCAACTTGCCGATATCGGCGAGGACGACGCGCCCGGACAGCCGTTCCGCCGGAGCGACGAGGCGCACGGTCGCGGTCAGACGCAGCTGGCGCGGCCGGTCGTCCGCCTGGGTGACGAGCTCGACTTCCGAACCGACGGCGAGGCGCAGCTGGTCCGCGAGCGCCGCGCTGATCGCCACGTCCTCGGGGCCGAAGGCCGCGCCGCCGAGGATCGGGTCGCCGGTTCCGGTCGGTTCCAGCACCGCCTCGCGCTTCTCGCGGCCGCCGACGGCGCGGATGTTCACATAGTCGAAGAGCGCGCGGGTCTTCAGCGTGGCGAAGGCGGTCTGGGGCCAGCCGCGCACCTCGGCGATATCGGCCTCGCCGAAGGCGCTGTTGCCGGCGGTGTCGATCTGCATGGTCGCGGGATTGTCGAGGAGCCGGCCGATCAGCGCCTGATAGACGCCGTTCTTGACCCCGAACAGCACGAGCAGCGGCACCAGCACGCCGGCCAGGACCGCGACATTGCAGATGAGATGCACCCGGTCGCGCAGCAGGTCGCGCAGCGCGAGCCAGATGACGAGCCTCATGCCGCCCGCCGCGCGCCGGGGGTGAGCGCGCTGACGATGGCGCCGGGGTTTTCCACGCGCGCCTCGAGGCGGTAGCGGGTGACGGGAAAGCGGTCGAGCAGGTCGGTGTCATGCGACGACAGGATCACCGCCGCGCCGCCCTCGCGCCCGGCCTCGAACAAAAGGCCCATGGCCTCGGCGGCGTTTTCG
>NZ_CALAGI010000116.1 GCF_937891315.1 uncultured Amaricoccus sp.
GAACCAGAACGGACGAACCGAACGAACATGACCGATACCACGGAAACTCCAAGCCGCAAGCCGTTGAAGCTGTCTTCGCCGGGCAAGCTCGAGCTGAAGAAGACGGTCGATGGCGGCCAGGTGAAGCAGAGCTTCCCGCATGGCCGGTCGAAGACCGTCGCGGTCGAGGTGAAGAAGAAGCGCACCTTCGCCCCCGGCGCCGGCGGCAAGATGGAAGCGGTCAGCGAGGCCGAGGCGAAGCTGATGAGCGCGGCGGAAGCCGCGGCGCAGGAGGCCTTCGACCATCATGCCCTGACCGCGCATGAGCGGGCGCAGCGGCAGAAGGCGCTGGAACAGGCGCTGAAGGACGAGGACGTCCGCAAGGTCGAGGAAGTGCGGGCGCAGCAGGCGGCCGCCGAGCGTGCCGAATTGCAGCGCGCCGAAGCCCTGCGCCTGGCCGAGGAAGAGCGGCAGCGCGCCGAAGCCGCCCGGTCGACTGGCCTTTCGGGCTACGAGCCGGAAATGCGCGAGTTTCTGGACTACGTGCTCCGCGCCTACGAGGCCCATGGCATCGCCGAGCTGGCGCCGATCAAGATCGCCGACTTCCTTCGGATCCGCTACGGCGGCACCAACGACGCCAAGCGGCATCTCGGTCCGGTCCCTGCCATCCGGGATGCGTTCGTCGGCATCCAGGCGCATCTCTTCCGCTGACCTCCGATCGCTCCGAGGAGCCTTTTCAACGACTTATGGTTTAGGGGGCGACAATTGGCACCCCAAAGGGTGCCAAAAACCCCCGAAAAGGGCTGTTATTGCCGGACTCATCAGGAGCGCGCGCGCCTCAGCCGCAAGCACCGGTGTAGCCGCAACTGGCGCAGAAGTCGCAGCCGTCGCGTTTCACCAGGGTCGGGTGACCGCACTCGGGGCAGACGCGCCCCGTGACCAGCGCGGGCGCGGTGCCCGGCGCGGGGGCGTCGGTCCAGAGCGTGGCGCCGCCGGCGAGCGGATAGCCCTCGGCGTCGAGCACGCCCAGCATGCCGTAGCGATGGATCAGCAGCCGGGCGACATAGGCGAGCGTCGAGGGCTGCACCGCCTGCTTCTCGCTGCCCGGCACACGGGCGAAGAAATCGCCCTGCGCCTCGGGCAGGTCCTTCAACCCGCGCAGCTTCTTGCCGATCCAGGCCGGGTCGATCACCCGCATGTCGAGGCTGAGCGACTTGGTCAGCCCGTTGAACTCCAGCGGATAGGCTCCTGACAACCAGACCGAAAAAGGTCGCTTGGATCCGTCCGGCAGCAGGCATTCCTTGACGAACATCGCGAAATCGTCACCGGTGCCGGGGTTCAGGATATCGACCGTCCAGCTCAGCGTGCCATCGACGCCGGACTTCGGCTCCTTGCGCGAGAATATCGCATCGACCAGCGGCGTCTCGCCCTCCGGCCCGTCGAAGAGCCCCAGCGACTCGCAGCGCCAGCGCACCACCTGGGCGAAGGCGCTGACATTGCCCGCGACCGGCGCCGGGCGGCCGTCCGGCGGCATGGCGACGGTGAAGGGCGCGCCCGGCGTCTTGGCGAGGCTGTCGAGCTTCTGCTTCAGCCAGGCGCGATCCTGCGCGCGCATGTCCATGCTCAGGTTCTTGGCCAAGGCGCCCAGACCACGCGGTGTCTGTTCGCCATTCACCCAGACCTCGAACGGCTGGGCATGGCCGTTCTCCACATGGCCGACGAAGACCGCGAAACGCTGGCTCGGCGCCTCGACCATGTAGGTCCAGGACGGCGAGCCGGCGGCGAGCCGCGGCCGGTGCGGCCAGCGCAGCGCGGCGAGTGCGACCCGCGGCGCCGCGTTGATGCGGATGCGCCGGTCGGGCTCGGTCTGGTCGAGATCCTGCGGCGTGGCCCCTTCCACCGACAGGACCGAGCCGAGCACGCTGTTCGGCCGATAGGTGGTGATGCCCTTCAGCCCCGCCTGCCAGGCCTCCATGTAGAGCGTCTCGAACTCGGCATAGGGATAGGCCTCCGGCACGTTCACGGTCTTCGAGATCGCAGCGCAGACATAGGGCTGGATCGCCGCCTGCATCGCCATGTGATCGCGCGCGGAGATTTCGAGCGCGTTCACGAAGGACGGCGGCAAGTCCCGCTCGTCGCCCCCGCCGGCGCGCCACAGTCGCCAGGCATGATCCTCGACACGATACTCGCGCATCGATCCGTCGGGCTCGCGCTTCTTGCGGGCATAGTGCCAGGAATAGGCCGGCTCGATGCCGTTCGAGGCATTGTCGGCGAAGGCGAGGCTGATGGTGCCGGTCGGTGCGATCGAGAGCAGATGGCTGTTGCGCAGGCCATGGGCGCCGATCTCGGCGCGCAGCGCGTCGGGCAGCCGCCGCGCCATGCCGGAGGCGAGCAGCTTCTCCGCCTCGAACAGCGGGAAGGCGCCCTTCTCCCGCGCCAGTCCCACGCTCGCCGCATAGGCCGCGTCGCGCATCTCGCGCGTGAGATCGCCGGCCAGCGCCCGGGCCTCGGCGCTGTCATAGCGCAGGCCGAGCAGGATCAGCGCGTCGCCGAGCCCGGTGAAGCCGAGCCCGATCCGGCGCTTCGAGGCCGCCTCGCGCGCCTGTTCAGGCAATGGCCAGACGGTGGCGGTCAGCACATTGTCGAGCATCCGTGTCGCCACCGCGACCACCTCGGCGAAGCGCGCGCGATCGAACCGCGCCTCCGGCGTGAAGGGATCGCGGACAAAGCACGTGAGGTTGATCGAGCCGAGGCAGCAGCAGCCATGGTCGGGGATCGGGATCTCGCCGCAGGGATTGGTCGCCTCGATCCGCTCGCAATAGTGGAGGTTGTTCTCCTCGTTGATCCGGTCGAGGAACAGCACCCCGGGCTCCGCCGCCTCGTAGGTGTTGCGCATGATCACCTGCCAGACCTCGCGGGCGCGGATCGTGGCGTAGATCCAGAGCCCGTCCTCGCGGCGACGCGCCCCGTCGGCCACCTGGGCCGCGCCGGGTTCGGCGGCATGGACGAGTTCGAACAGTCCGTCGGCGGCGACAGCGCGCATGAAGGCGTCGGTCACCCCGACCGAGATGTTGAAATTGTTCAGGTTCCCCGCCCGGCGCTTGGCAGAGACGAAATCGAGGATATCCGGATGGTCGCAACGGAGCACGCCCATCTGCGCGCCGCGCCGGGCGCCGGCGCTCTCGACCGTGGCGCAGGACTGGTCGAAGACATGCATGTAGCTGATCGGGCCGGAGGCGGCGCTGGCGGTGCCGTGCACCTTGGCGCCCCGGGGACGGATCGCGCTGAAATCATAGCCGACGCCGCCGCCGCGCCGCATGGTCTCGGCCGCCTCGCGCAGCGCGTGATAGATGCCGGGCTTGCCGTCCACCGTCTCGGAGATCGAATCGCCGACCGGCTGAACGAAGCAGTTGATCAGCGTCACCTCGGCGATGCCGGCGCCGGCGGCCGAATTGATCCGCCCGCCCGGGATGAAGCCGTCTTCGAGCGCGCGCAGGAATGCGGCCTCGTGGCGCTCCGGCTCGGCCTCGACGGCGGCGAGCGCGCGCGCCACCCGGCGCCGCACCGCGCGCGCCATCTCCGGCCCATCGAGCTCGCGCTCGGCGCCTTTCGCGTATTTCTCGCGCAGCACGTCGAGGCTCACCTCCTGCCAGGGCAGGTCGGATGTGCCGGCGGGGCGCGGGAATTCCCGGGAGTCGGGCTTGTTCATTGGGCGCGGCCTTCACGGAAATGGGAAATGAGGATAGGCCCGAGCCGGGATACGGTCAACCGCGCGGCGATCTGGACTATGGCCATTTCGCCGCATATCTTGCGGCGCGGGGACATCCCCTAGCTAGTGATTGACGAGAAACGTGGCAAGTCTGCACCTTATCAAGCTCTGTGTCGGGGCGGACCGCGTCGAGGATCTGCTCGAGTGGCAGGCCGCGCGGATCGCCGAATATCGCGCCGCCGGGCAGGAGCCGCTACCGGTCCATGTCACGCGCATGTGGCCGAAGCGCGAGGCCGAGCTTCTCGATGGCGGGGCGCTCTACTGGGTCTTCAAGGGGCTGGTGCTCGCGCGCCAGCGCATCCTCCGCCTCGATCCGCGCGACGCCGCCGACGGTATCCGGCGCTGCGCGATCGTGCTCGAGCCCGAGGTGATCCGCACCGCGCCGCAGCCGCGCCGGCCGTTCCAGGGCTGGCGCTATCTCCCGGCGCCGGACGCGCCGCCCGATCTCGCCGGTCCGCTCGGGGACGGCCCCGCCCTGCCCCCGGCGATGGCCGCCGAACTCGCCCTCATCGGAGTCTATTGACCATGTCCTCGCGTTCCCTCGCCCTGCTGCTGGCGATCTCGCTGCTCGCCGGCCCGGCCGGCGCCGCCGAGCGCAAGTCCAAGTTCAACTGGGACGCGCTCGGCACCGAATTCTGCCGGCTGACCGTCGCCGGCGATCTCGCCGGCCTGCGCGATCTTCTGAGCGACTCGCTCGCGCAGGACATCGCGCACGCCGCCGCGCGCAACCCCGGACTGCCGCCGGCGCGGGTGCTGTTCCAGAGCTATACCAACGAGGTGCCGGTCTGCGAGGCGCATACCCGCAACGCCGCGATCATCGCGGTCACCCGCTCGAACCCGGACGGCGCCGCGCCGGCCTGGACCGAGTATGTCGAGGTGGTTCCGGCGCCGGACGGCACGACGCGCATCGACAACGTGCTGTTCGCCACCCGGCGCAGCGACACGCTCCGCGCCCGGCTCGAGTTCTACGCCGCTCAATAGCGCGCCCAGTCGGCGTCAGGCCGCGTCCATCCGCGCGCGGAGCCCGGCCAGCGTCTCGATCCCGCGCGGCTCCCACGGCGCCGCCTGCGAGGAGAACAGTGTCGCCTGGCTGCGCAGGATCAGCCCGTCATCCAGAATCCGCAGATGGTTGTCGCGCAGGGTCGAGCCGGTCGAGGTGATGTCGGCGACCACCTCGGCCGTCAGGTTCTTCACGCTGCCCTCGGTCGCGCCCTGGCTATCGACAAGCTGGTAGTCCGCCACCCCGTGCGTCTGGAAGAAGCCGCGCACCAGATGGTGGTACTTGGTCGCCACCCGCAGACGGTAGCCATGCCGCGCGCGGAACTCCGCCGCGACCGAATCGAGATCGGCCATGTCGCGGGTATCAACCCAATGCGCCGGCACCGCGACCACGAGATCGGCGAAGCCGAAGCCCATCGGCGCGAGTTCGGTCAGCCGGTTCGCCCAGGCCGGGATCTCCTCCCGCACCAGATCCTGCCCGGTGACCCCGAGGTGAAGCCGGCCCGCCGCCAACTCCCGCGGTATTTCGGCGGCGGACAAGAGCACGAGTTCGACGCCGGGCAGGCCGATCACCTGCCCCGCGTACGCGCGATCCGCCCCATGCCGCACGATCTCGACCCCACGCGCGCCGAACCATGCGACCGTCTCGTCGCGCAGGCGGCCTTTCGACGGCACCCCGAGCTTCACGCGCATGCCGCCCCCCCGCGCAGCGACAGCAGCGCCTCTGGCCGGATGATCGCGCCGACCGCGGCGATGCCCCGGCCTTGGCCGAGCTTCCGGGTCAGCGCGTCGTAGCGTCCGCCATTGGCGATCGGCGGCAGGTCGGACCGGCCGCGCGCCATCGCCCCGAAGACGAAGCCGTCGTAATATTCCAACGCGGTACGACCGAAACTCGCCTCGAAGGGCAAGGTTTCCGGATCGAGCCCCGCCCGGTCCAGAGCCTCGATCCGCGCGGCGAAGCGATCGACGGCGGGGCGCAGGGCCGGCGCGTCGGCGGCGAGGTCGCGGTACCGCGTCAGCGCCCGGGCGCTGGTATCCGCCACGCCGAGCACCGCCTCCAGGAGATCGACCTGCCCGCCGGTCAGCGGCGGCGTCGCCGCCTCCTCCGCCAGCCGCGCGACGCGCGACGCGATATCGTCGAGCGTTCGCAGGCCGACCGGCGCGCCGGCGGCGGCGACCATCTCCGGCACCCGCCCCTCGGCGGCGGCGGCGATGATCTCGGCCCGGCGCAAAGTCAGATCCGGCTGCCCGGCACCATAGCGGCGCAGCAGGTCGTGGAACTTCGCCGGCCGCCAGACGTGGCGGCGCAGCGCCTTGCGCCGGGCGAGGCTCGTCTCCAGCGCGTCGATCGCGGCCAGCGCGAGGCCCATGTCGCCGGTGACGAAATCGACCGGCGCGTCGCCCACCGTCTCGACGATCAGCGCCATCACTTCGGCGTCGGTCGCGGCCGGATCGCCGTCCTGAAACACCTCGAACCCGGCCTGAAGATATTCCCGCGCCCGGCTCGATCCGATCTCCTGCCGCCGCCAGACCGGGCCGCAATAGGCGTAGCGCGCCGGCTCGGCCCCGCCATCCATATGCAGCCGCGCGATCGGCACGGTGAAATCGGGACGCAGCATCAGTTCCGCGCCCTCGTCCGACGTGACGAAGGCCCGCGCCCGGATATCCTCGCCATAGAGATCGAGCAGCAGGTCGGCCGGCTGCAGCGCCGCCGGCTCGACCTCGACGCCGCCGGCCGCGTGGAAGACCGCGAGGATGCGCGCGATCTCGGCCCGAAGCCGCCCGAGCCCGCCGCCGACCCGGGCCCCCTTCAGATAGGCGCGGTCCGAAACCATCGTTCAGCCACGCGCGCGGGCGAGCATCGCCCGAACCTCGGCGACCAGCGCGGAGCGGCCGACCTCGATCTGCGCCGGCTGCGCCTTCCAGTCGTCGTGCGTCTCGATCGCCGCCGCGAGCCGGGCGCCGAGCGCCAGATCCTTCAGCTGCGCGACGCCGCGCGCCTTCTCGTCGCCGCCCTCTATGACGGCGACCGGACTGCCGCGCTGGTCGGCGTATTTCAGTTGCCGGCCCATGTTGCCATTGCCGAGGAACACCTCCGCCCGGATGCCGGCGGCGCGCAATTCCGCCGCCATCGCCTGATAATCGGCCATTCGGTCGCGATCCATGACGGTCACCACGACAGGCCCCGGCTCCGCCGTCGCCGCCGACCCGTGCGCGGCGAGCGCCGCGAGCAGGCGGTCGACGCCGATCGAGACGCCGGTCGCCGGCACAGCCTCGCCGGTGAACCGCTTCACCAGATCATCATAGCGCCCGCCGCCCGCGACCGAACCGAACCGGCGCCGCTGACCCTTCTCGTCGAGGATCTCGAAGGTAAGCTCCGCCTCGTAGACCGGCCCGGTATAGTAGCCGAGCCCGCGCACCACCGAGGGGTCGATCAGCACCCGCCCGGACCCGCGCGAATCGAGAAGCTCGGCGATCTGCTCGAGTTCGGTCACGCCGCGCAAACCGGCCTCGGATGATCCCACGAGTTCGCGCAGGCGGGCGCAGGTCGCGGCGCCGTCGCCCTCACCCGCCGCCATGACGCCGAGGATCAGCGCCGCCTGATCGGGACCGAGCCCCGCGCCGCGGGTGAAATCGCCGCTCTCGTCTCGCCGCCCGGCCCCGAGCAGCGCCGCGACCCCCTCGGTGCCCAGGCGGTCGAGCTTGTCGATGGCGCGGAGCACAATGCCACGCCGCTCGGCCCCCGCCTCGGGATCGGCGGGATCGAGCACGCCGACCGCCTCCATCACCCCGTTCAGAACCCTGCGATTATTGACCCGGATGACGTAATCCGCCGGTGCGATCCCCGCCGCCTCCAGCGCCTCGCCGAGCATCGCGCAGATCTCGGCGTCCGCCGCCATGCTGGCCGCGCCCACCGTATCCGCGTCGCACTGATAGAACTGCCGGAACCGCCCCGGACCGGGCTTCTCGTTGCGCCAGACCGGCCCCACCTGATAGCGCCGGTACGGGGTCGGCAGCGTCTGGCGATGCTGGGCATAGACCCGCGCCAGCGGCGCGGTCAGGTCGTAGCGCAGGGCGAGCCAGTCCTCGTCCTCGTCCTTCCAGGCGAAGACGCCCTCGTTCGGCCGATCGACGTCGGGCAGGAACTTGCCGAGCGCCTCGACCGTCTCGACCGCGCTCGTCTCCAGCGGATCGAAGCCATGGGCGTGATAGACCTCGGTGATCGCCGACAACATGCCGGCGCGCGCCCGCACCTCGGCGCCGAAATAGTCCCGAAAGCCGCGCGGCGTCTCGGCGCGCGGGCGGCGGGTTTTCTTTTCCTTGTCCTTGGCCATCTCGAAGGCGTCCGCCGCGTTTGTTTCGCCCGCCCTCTACCGCGGGCGCGCGGTCGGGGGCAAGATCAGCCGCCGTCGCCCCCGCCGTCCGCGCCCGCCAGCGCGGTATAGACGCCGCGGTGGAAGAGGAGCGGTGCCACCTCGTTCTCGACCACGCGCAGCACCTCGCCGACGACGATCAGATGGTCGCCGCCGTCGTGGCCCGCGGCGTGACGGCACTCGAACCGGGCCGCGCAGCCGTCGATCAGCGGCGTGCCGCTCTGCCCGGCGGAGAATTCGATCCCCCCGAAATCATGACCGACCCGCGTGAAGCGATCGGCCAGCCCGCGCTGTCCGGCGCCGAGGACATGGATCGCGAAGAACGGCGCCCGCTCGAAGGCGCGAAACCGGCTCGACTTCCGCGCAGGCGACCAGAGCACCAGCGGCGGGTTCAGCGAGACGCTGGCGAAGCTGTTCGCCGTGATGCCGAGCGGCCCGTCCGCGGTGAGGGTGGTGACCACGGTCACACCGGTCGCAAAACGACCGAGGGCGTTCCTCAGATCCCGTTCGGTGAAGTCCAACACCCGCCTTCTCGCCTCGCCGCCACGGTCAGATGCGCTTCATAGGCGGGCGGGCGCCGGGTGTCGACTAAAACCACTCTTGGCGGAGCGCGGTCCGAGCCGCTATAGAGCGGGAGGGGGGCGTTCATCGGACCTCACGAGGAGCCGCGCGGGGGGCGGCCGTCGCATGCTGGTCTGGGAACTGCTCGTCGTCCTTTTTCTGATCCTGCTCAATGGCTTCTTCGCCATGTCGGAGCTCGCGATCGTCTCGGCCCGGCGCAGCCGGCTCGAGCAGATGGCGCGCGACAAGGTGCGCGGCGCCGCCAAGGCGCTGCGGCTGGCCGAGGATCCGACCGGATTCTTTTCCACCGTCCAGGTCGGGATCACCCTGATCGGCATCTTCGCCGGCGCCTATAGTGGTGCCACCTTCGCCACGCCACTGGCCGGCGTGATCCAGCACGTGGCACCAGGGCTCGCCCGCTGGTCGCAGCCGATCGCGCTGACCGTCGTCGTCGTCGCCACCACCTATGTCTCGCTGATCATCGGCGAACTGGTCCCGAAGCGTCTCGCGCTCCGCCATGCCGAGCCGATCGCCGCCTTCGTCGCCGGACCGATGACCGCCCTCGCCGCGATCGGCACGCCGATCGTCTGGTTCCTGCGCGCCTCGACCGAGGCGGTGCTGCGCCTGATCGGGGCGCATGGCGCCAATGCGAGCACGGTGACCGAAGACGAGATCAAGGCGATGATCGCCGAGGGCACCGAGTCGGGCGTCTTCGAGGAAACCGAGCGCGACCTGATCGAGGGCGTACTGCGCTTCGCCGACCGGCCGGTGCGGGTGATCATGGTGCCGCGACGCGAACTCGCCTGGCTGTCGATCACCGATCCGATCGAGGCGGTGATGGACGAGATCCACCGCCACGGCCACACGCGCTATCCGTTGCGCGGCGGCGAGGACGCGGACGAGGTGCTCGGTGTCATCCATGTGCGCGACGTGCTGGAACTCATTCGCACCGGCGGCTCGGACCTGCTCTCCATCGCCCAGCAGCCGATCTACGTCAGCGCCGCGATGCCGTCGCTGAAGCTGATCGAACAGTTCCGCGCGACGCGCGTCCATATGGCGATCGTCGTCGATGAATACGGCGACCTCGAAGGCGTGGTCACGCCGACGGACATCCTGATCAGCATCGCCGGCGACGTGCCCGACGGCGAGTTCGAGGAGGATCCGGAGGCGGTGCGTCGCGAGGACGGGTCCTGGCTGCTCGATGCCGGGATGGCGGTGGACGAGGTCGCCGACCTGCTCGGCGTCCAGCGTTTCGGCACGCGCGGCTATGCGACGCTGGCCGGCTTCGTTCTGGAGCAGATGCGCCGCATCCCGACAGCCGGCGACAGTTTCACCATGTTCGGCTGGCGCTTCGAGGTGGTCGACATGGACAACCGTCGCATCGACAAGATTCTCGCCGAAAAGGTCGATCCGGACGACCGCGAGGACAACTGAGGTGCCGGTCGACGCGGATCGGCTGATCGAACTTGAGATCGCCCTGACCCATCAGGAAGCGACGCTGCGGGATCTGAGCGACATCGTCCGGACGCAGGCCGATCAGATCGATCTGCTCCGCGCGCTGCTGGATCGTCTGGCGCTGCGGCTCGCCGCCGCCGAGGCCGCGCTGCCGGACGACGCGCCGGAGGCGGATCGCCCACCGCCGCACTGGTAGGAGGCGCGGCCTTGCCAGCGCGGAGTCCGATCCGGCAGAGCCGGTTCGTCCACTCCAGAGTCTTGATTTGACGCAATATCCTGTAACAGCAGGCGATTCCGTCTGGTGGAATGTTGCTCTAGCGCCGGCCGCCGCCCATGACCGCCCCGACAATGGAGGTCAGCGCGCCGCCGCCGACCGCGCCGCCGAGCACCTGGGCGAGCAATGCCCCGATATCGAGGCCTCCCGCCGCCGTCGCCGCGTCGGCCGTCGCGGCGGGATCGACCGCCCCGCCGCCAAGCAGGCTGGCGAGCAGCGTACCCCCGGCCACGCCGCCGACCGCTCCGGAAAGGAGCTTCGGCAGCGTCGCGATCGCCGCCGCCTTGACGAGACTGCCCGCGATTCCACCGCCGACGATGCCGGAGATCGCCTGAATGATGATGGGGATCAGTGCTTCCATGATTTCCTCCCGCGATCGGCGCCCCTTGTCGGGACTGCCCCTCGTTCGCGCGTCGATTGCAGCATGTTCGACAGGCAAACTCAAATGAAAGCGTGGGTTTAAGCGTCCCGCGATGGTCTGACGGCGAGCAATGGCTCGAACGATCGCGCCCCGATCCGGGCTTAACCTGTATGGGAGAAAACCGGCCGATGCGGGGGCTTAACTCAAATTACCTCTATCGCAGCCGACGGAATGTGACATAGGAGGAGACGGAAGCCTGTGCGCATGAGTCCGGATCCGCCATGTACTTGCCCGAGAACAACTCCCAGATGTTCGACATCTTGTCGGAACTCCGTGTCTACGCGGCGATGAACGGACTGCACGCCTTGGCGGAACGGCTCGACGACGCGCTGATCACCCTGACCCAGGAGGGCGAACGCTCCGCCCCGGTTGATCGCGTCCCGGTGGTAAACGACGGCCATTGAGCGCCGAACCGCGCTACAACCAGCCACGTTTCTTGAAGACCCAGAACGAGACCAGCGCCGAAGCGATCATCAGGCCGATCGCGAATGGATAGCCCCAGGGCCAGTGCAGTTCTGGCATCACGCCGAAATTCATGCCGTAGATCGAGGCGATCAAGGTCGGCGGCAGGAAGACGACCGCCGCGACCGAGAAGATCTTGATCGTCGCGTTCTGCTCGATCCCGATCATGCCGAGCGTCGCATCGAGCAGGAAAGTGACCTTCTGCGACAGGAAGGACGCGTGCTCGGTCAGGAACCGGATATCGCGCGACAGGGTCTTCAGGCGCCCCTTGCTTTCCTTCACCGCTCCATTCGCCGGTGCGATGAAGACCAGGATGCGCTCGACCGAGATGAGGCTGTCGAGCACGTTCGAGGCGAGGTCGCCGAGCCGCCCGATCTCGCGCAGCACGTGGGTATAGTCCCGCGACCCCTTCGCGGTGATCTCCCGCCGAAACAATCCGCGCGACACCAGTTCGAGGTCGTGGCCGACCTTCTCGAGGATATCGGCCAGCCGATCGACGATCGCGTCGAGCAGCGCCAGCAGCACCGACTCGCCATCGACGCAGCCAAGGCCCGACTTCTCCGCCCGGGCGGGGAAGGTGCGGAACATGCTCGGCTCGTGATAGCGCAACGTCACCAGCTTTCGCCCGGTCAGGATGAAGGTCACGGGCCCACGCTCGGAATAGCCGGTCGCGACGGCCGAGAGCAGCGTCGCGGTCATGAAAAGCGACCCTTCATCGACATAGAGGCGGCTCGAATCCTCGATCTCCTCCATCTCCTCGCGAGTCGGCACGTCGATGCCGAGCCGTTCCTCGACGGCGGTCTCCTCGGCCTCGGTCGGGTCGGCCAGATCGAGCCAGATCACGTCCTGCGCCCCGTCGAGCGGATCCGCCACCCGGACCAGCCGCTCATCCACCGCCGCGTAACCCTGAATCATTGATCTCGTTCCTAGCTGACGGCCCCGTGCCCGCGGCGACCCTAGCGACAATCGCGGCGAGAGGAAGGCCTCAATGCTCCGCGCCCTGCCAGCGCCAGGGCGTGAGGAAGGAATCGAGCACGGCGGCGACGCCCGCGTCGTCCGGCCCGCCCGGTCCCGGCGCCAGCACCGCGACGAGCCCGAGGCGGCGGTCCTCCGCCACCTCGACCACTGTCTCGGGTCGGCCCGCCGCCGCCAGCGCCTCGCCATAGACCCGCGCGATCGCCCGCCGCCTGAGCTCCGGCTTGAAGATCTTGCCGATGGCGGTCTTGGGCAATTCCGGCAGCACTTCGAGATGCTTCGGCACGGCCGCGTGCTCCGCGACATGGTCGCTCGCGAAGCGCAGCAACTCCTCGGGCGTCGTCGAGGCCCCGGGCGCCAGTTCGACATAGACCGCCGGCACTTCCCCCGAATGCGCGTCCGGCTGGCCGATCGCCCCGACGAAGGTCACGTCCGGATGACGCATCAGCGCCTCCTCGATCTGGGCCGGGTCGATATTGTGCCCGCCCCGGATGATCAGGTCCTTGGCCCGACCGGTGATCCAGAGATAGCCGTCGGCGTCCAGCCGCCCCAGATCGCCGGTGCGCAGGAAGCCGTCCTCGGTCAGCATGCCGCGGTTCTTCTCGGGGTCGGCGTAGACATCCGTGTTGACCCCCGGACCCCGCACGCAGATCTCGCCGCTCTCGTCCACGCCGCAGACCTTCGTCACCCGCCCCGCGCCGTCGCAACGCAGGATGCGCAGGTCGGTATAGGCGAAGGGCAGGCCGACGCTGCCGATCTTGCGTTCCCCGAACGGCGGATTGATCGAGACGAGACAGGTGGCCTCGGTCATGCCGTAGCCTTCGAGAACCCGGACCCCGGTCGCCGCCTCGAACCGGTTGAAGAGCTCCACCGGCATCGCCGCCGAACCGCTGATCGCAAGGCGAAGGGTCGAGACGTCGGCATTGACCTTCACCCGCATCAGCCGGGCGGCGGCGGTCGGCACGGTGATGAGAAAGCTGACCTTCCAGCGCTCGATCAGCTTCCAGAAACTGTCGAACACCCCCTCGCCGCGATAGCCCTGCGGCGTCACCATCACCAGTTGCGCGCCGGAGGCCAGGCAGGACATCAGGATCGGATAGGCGCCGAGTACGTGGAACATCGGCAGCGGGCACATCAGCACGTCGGCTTCGGTGAACATGTAGAAACTGCCGCACCAGCCATTGTAGAGGATGCCGCGCGCCCGGTGCTGGGCGATCTTCGGCAGGCCGGTGGTGCCACCGGTATGGAATCGCGCGCAGAAGCGATCGTCGAAGGTTTCGGCGAAATCGAGCGCGTCGGACCGTTCGCGCGCCATCTCGCGGCGCAGATCGAGCACCTTCGCCGCGTGTCGATGCGCTGGCCGCTTGCCGAGAAAGCGCGCCACCCAGCCGAGCGGGGGGGCGAGATAGCGGCCAAGATCGACCTCGAGCAGATATTCGACGCCCGGCGCCTCGGCCAGCGCGGCGGTCACGGTGTTCGCCACGTCGGACTTCGGGAAGGGGCAGAGGCTGATCACCACCTTGGCCCCGACCTCGCGCAGGAGTCCGGCGATCGCGTCCGGGCTCAGCAGCGGATTGACCGGCGTCACGACCCCCGCCGTCGCCCCCGCCAGCAGCGCGGCCGGCGCTTCGAGCCCGTTCGGCAGGACGTAGGCCACGGAGTCCCCGGGCCCCACCCCGAGCCGGCGCAGCAGGTTCGCGAGCCGCGTGACCTCGGCCTTGAACTCCGCCCAGGTCAGGGTCAGGGCCCGGTCGCCGGGCCCCGACTTCAGCTGGAAGCTGATCGCCGGCCGATCCGGAAACCGCCCGGCGGTCTCGGCCAGCTGCTCATGGAGGCTTCGCGCCGTCCAGCGCCGCTCGAGCGGCATCTCGGCTTCGACGGCGCGCGTGTCGGCCAGTGTCGCGATCCGGATCACGCCGCCTCTCCCCGCCGCTGCGAGCCCGCTGGTCCGGCGATATTGCGGGGCGTCGCGGCCGCGCGCAAGCCCGCTACTTCGCGGGGATGCGCAGTACCTGGCCGGGATAGATCTTGTCCGGATGGGTCAGCATCGGCTTGTTGGCCTCGAATATCTCGGGATAGCGCGAGGCCTTTCCGAGATACTTCTCGGAGATCTTCGACAGGTTGTCGCCCTTCACGACGGTGTGGAACACCGGCGCGGCCGCCGACTCCGCCGTCTCGATCGCGTCCTCGACCTTGGCGACGCCCGCGACATTGCCTACGGCGAGGATCAGCTTTTCCTTCTCCTCCTGCGTCGGCGCGCGTCCCGAAACCTTGACCGTGTCGCCATCAACCGTGATCTCCAGCCCCTCGCCCTTGAGGCCGAGGTTCTCGACTTCCTTCTTCAGCGCCTCGGGCGTCGGCGTCGGCTCCGCCGCCTCCGCGCCACCGACGCCGAGCGCCTTGCCCGCGCTCTTCACGAAATCCCAGAGTCCCATGCTTTCCTCCCAAACGGCTTCGGGCGCATCAGGCACATTCGGACGTCGGAGCGCAACCCGGGACCGGGTGCTGCGAAAGCTCGATCAAGACGTTCAGGCCGCCCCGTCGGTGAATTGCAGTCGGGCCAGCCGGGCATAGAGTCCGTCCTCGGCGACCAGCGCGCCATGCGTGCCCTCGGCCACCAACTGCCCCTCCTGGAAGACGAGGATGCGGTCCGCCCGCTTCACGGTGGCGAGCCGGTGGGCGATGATGATCGTGGTCCGGTCGCGGGCCAGCGTCTCGACCGCGCTCTGCACCGCCCGCTCGCTCTCGGCGTCGAGCGCGCTCGTCGCCTCGTCGAGCAGGAGGACGGGCGCGTCGCGCAGGATGGCCCGGGCGATCGCGATCCGCTGCTTCTGCCCGCCGGACAACATCACGCCGCGCTCGCCGACATAGGTGTCGTAGCCCTCGGGCAGGCGCGACAGGAACTCGTGCGCCGCCGCCGACCGCGCCGCCGCCTCGACCTCCGCGTCGCTGGCCGAGGGGCGGCCGAAGCGGATGTTCTCGCGCGCGGAGGTGGCGAAGATCACCGGCTCCTGCGGCACCAGCGCGATCTGCGAGCGCAGATCCGAGCGCGTCACGTCGCGCAGGTCGAACCCGTCGAGCAGGATGCGCCCGGCATCCGGATCGAAAAACCGGGTCAGGAGCTGGAAGATGGTGGTCTTGCCCGCGCCCGACGGCCCGACCAGCGCCAGCGTCTCACCCGCGCGGATATTGAGCGTCAGCCCGCCGAGCGCGGCGATCTCCGGCCGCGTCGGATAGCGGAATGTCACGTCCTCGAAGGCGATTTCGCCCCGCACCCGCGCCGGCATGACGAGCGGCGCCACCGGATCGTGGATCGCGTCCGTCGCCTCGATCAACTCGACCATGCGTTCGGTGGCGCCGGCGGCCCGCTGCAACTCGCCCCAGATCTCGGACAGCGCGGCGACCGCGCCCGCGACCATTACGGCGTAGATCACGAACTGCACCAGCTCGCCCGGCGTCATGCCCCCGGCCCGCACGTCGCGCGCGCCGATCCAGAGCACGCCGACCACCGAGGTGAAGACGAGAAAGATCACGATCGCCGTCAGAACCGAGCGGGTAACGATACGCCGCCGGGCGGCGACGAACGCCTGCTCGCTCAGATGGCCGAAGACGCCGCGGCTGATGTCCTCGTTGGTGTAGGCCTGCACCGTCTGCGCGGCGAGCAGGGTCTCCGAGGCCTGCGCGCTCGATTGCGCGATCCTTTCCTGGCTCTCGCGGCTGAGCGCGCGGAGCTTGCGGCCGAGCGTCAGGATCGGCACCACCACCAGCGGCACGCCGATCAGCACGAGACCCGTCAGTTTCAGCGAGGTGAAGGCGAGGAGCGCCAGTCCGCCGATCAGGGTCAGCAGGTTGCGGAGCGCGATCGACACCGACGAGCCGATCACCGACAGGACCAGCGTCGTGTCCGTGGTCAGCCGCGACAGCACCTCGCCGGTCATCAGCCGCTCGTAAAAGCCGGGGCTGAGGCCGATCACCTTGTCATAGATCGCCTTGCGGATGTCGGTCACCACCCGTTCGCCGAGGAGCGTGACCATGTAGAACCGCGCCGCCGAGCCGAGCGCCAGCAGCGCCGTGATGGCAATGGCCCCGCCGAAATAGGCGTCCATGAGATAGAGCGACTCGTCGAAGAAGCCGTCCACCACCCGCCGCACCGCGAGCGGCAGGGCGAGCGAAAGGATCGCGGTGACGATCAGCGCGGCCAGCGCCCCGCAGAGCAGGGCGCGATAGGGGCGCAGAAAGGGCACCAGTCCGCGCAGTGGCCCGACGGTCCGCGCCTTGTCCCGCTCCGACGGTTTCCCCTCCGCCATACTCGCACCCCCAGCTCGCACACCCAAAGCTTGCCGGGAAAGGCATTACCAAGGCCGTGCCGTCCGGACAAGCATGGCGCATCGCCGCGGGGGTCTGGCCGCGGTTTCCCCAGCCTAGAGACTCTGTCCCCGGAGCAGCGACGGCAGGTCGCCTGTCAGCCCGGCCGCCTCGCGGATCAGGGCGCGGCGCAGGCCCGGCACGCGGTTGACGAGGCCGAGCCCGAGGTCGCGGCCGAGTCGAAGCGCGGGATTGTCGTTCGAGAACAGCCGGTTCAATCCGTCCGTCGCCGCCGCGAGCAGGGCGATGTCGATCCGCCGCCACCGGCGATAGTCGGCGAGCACATCCGCCGCGCCGATATCGAGGCCGCGCCGGTGCGCCGTCACCACCACCTCGCCCAGCGCCGCCACGTCGCGCAGCCCGAGGTTCAGCCCCTGCCCCGCCAGTGGATGCAGTCCGTGCGCGGCGTCGCCGGCCAGCGCGAGCCGCGGGGCCACGAGATCGCTCGCGAGCGACAGCGCCAGCGGATAGCTGTAACGCCCTCCGGCCAGCGCGATCTCGCCGAGGAAATCGCCGAACCGAGGACGCAGCTCCGCGAGATAGGCCTCCGGCGAAAGCGCGCCGATCGCCGCCGCCCGCGCCGCGGTTTCGGTCCAGACGATCGAACTCCGGTTGCCCGGCAGCGGCAGAATGGCGAGCGGTCCCGCCGGCATGAAGAATTGATGCGCGACGCCGTGGTGCGGCGCCTCGTGTTCCACCGCGCAGACCAGAGAGGTCTGACGATAGGACCAGCCGCCTCGGCCGATGCCGGCCCGCGCCGCGGTCTGACTCTCACGCCCGTCGCAGCCGACGAGCAGGGCCCCGCTCAGCGACTCTCCGGTGTCGAGAAAGACGGAAGCCGCCCCGGCGCCCGTCTCCTGACCGATGACGGTCGCACCGGCGCGATGCGCGATGAGCGGCGTCGCGGCCATCGCCTCGATCAGCGCGACGCGCAGGTAGCGGTCCTCGATCATGTGGCCCATCGGACCTTCGTCGATCTCGTCATGATCGAAATGCAGGAACCAGGGCGCGGCGCCCTCGCCGGGCCGGCCGTCGCTGATCTTGATCTCCGCGATCGCCTGCGCGCGGCCCGAGAGACCCTGCCAGAGGCCGAGCGCCCCGAGCATCCGCCGCGACGTCAGCGACAGGGCATAGGCGCGACCGTCGAAATCGGGGTCGGTCCGCGTCTCGATCGACTGGCTGTCCAGAACGATGGAGGAGACGCCGCCCGAGGCCAGCGCCAGCGCCAGCGCCGGGCCATTGAGGCCGCCCCCCACGATCAGAACATCGCAATCCCGCGCCATCGCCGTCGCTTATCGCGCGGAAGCGGCGATTGTCCACCACGAAGGCGGCGGATAGGCTCGGCCGAAACCACGCGAAGGGGATGCGATGTCGGACAGCTGGCTCTGGATGACCGCCGCCGATCTCGGCCGCGGGCTCGAAGCGGAAACCATCGACGCGCGCGAACTGACCGAGGTCTATCTCGCGGCCATCGACGGCCATCCGCAGGGGACGGGGATCTATGCGCGCACCATGCCGGAACGCGCCCGGGCCGAGGCGGACGCGGCGGCGAACCGTGCCCGGGTGGGCCTGCGCCGCGGGCTTCTCGACGGCGTTCCGGTCAGTTGGAAGGATCTTTTCGACAGCGCGGGCGTCGCGACCGAGGCGGGCTCGGCGCTCCTGCGCGACCGCGTGCCGGACACCGACGCCGAGGTGCTCGCCCGCGCCTCCCGGGCCGGGCTGGTGGCACTCGGCAAGACCCATATGACCGAACTCGCCTTCTCGGGGCTCGGGCTCAATCCGGTGACGGCGACGCCGCCCAATATCAACGATCCCGAACTCGCGCCCGGCGGCTCCTCCTCCGGCGCGGCGACCTCGGTCGCCTTCGGGCTCGCCGCCGCCGGCATCGGCTCGGACACCGGCGGATCGGTCCGGGTACCGTCGGCCTGGAACGATCTCGTCGGGCTGAAGACCACGCATGGCCTGCTGTCGCTGGCCGGCGTCGTGCCGCTCTGCCCGCGCTTCGACACGGTCGGGCCGCTCTGCCGCTCGGTCGAGGACGCGGCGCTGTTGCTCGCGCTCCTCGGCGGGCCCTCGACCGACCTCGCGGGCGCTGCGCTCTCCGGCGCGCGGCTGCTGGTGCTCGACGATCCCGCGCTCGAACCGACCCGGCCCGAGCCGCGCGCCGCCTTCGAGGACGCGGTTTCCCGCCTCGCCGCCGCCGGCGCCCGCGTCACGCGGAGCGCCGCGCCCATGATCGGCGAGGCGCTGGCACTCGCCCCCCTGCTCTTCGCGCCCGAGGCCTATGGCATCTGGGGCGAGACGATCGAGGCGCGGCCGGATCTGATGTTTGTCCCCGTGCGCGAGCGGTTCCGCGCCGGCGCCACCGTACCGGCGCCGGACTTCGTGCGCGGCTGGCGCGCGCTCGACGCGCTGCGGGCCAGCTACCACGCCGCGACCGCCGCCTATGACGCGGTGCTGGTGCCGACCGCGCCGAACCTGCCGCCGAATGTCGACCGCCTGCTGTCCGACGCGGAGTATTTCGCCACCGAGAACCTGCTGACCCTGCGCAACACCCGGATCGGCAACCTGCTCGGCGGCTGCTCGCTGACGCTGCCGACCGGCGAGCCAAGCTGCGGCGTCTCGCTGATGGCGCCGCCGGGGGCCGAGTCGCGCCTGCTGCGGCTCGGAGCGGCGGCCGAGGGCGCGCTGGGATGACGCGCTGCAAGATGCTGGACCCGAAGGCGGAAGCCGTCTACACTCCTTCGTGAACGGGGCGAGCACGATCCCGACATCTTGAGGCCAAGTCGATGCAGTTGCCCGAGCGGTTCTCCGCGCTGCCGGAATATGCCTTTCCGCGTTTGCGGCGGCTGCTCCGCGACCTCGCCCCGGGCGGGCCTGAGCTCGCCATGACCATCGGCGAGCCGAAGCATCCGATGCCCGAGATCATCGCCCGGACCATCGCCGAGCACGCGGGCGAATTCGCGCTCTATCCGCCGAACGAAGGCGCGCCCGACCTCCGCGCCGCCATCACCGACTGGATCGCCGGCCGCCATGGCGTCGCGCTCGACCCCGAGACGCAGGTGATCCCGCTCAACGGAACGCGCGAAGGGCTGTTCAACGCCGCCATCGCGCTCTCGCCCGAACACAAGGCGGGCCAGTGGCCGGCGATCCTGATGCCGAACCCCTTCTATCAGGCCTATGGCGCGGCGGCGCTGGCGGTCGGCGCCGAGCCGATCCCGGTGCCCGCCACCGCGGCGACCGGCTTTCTGCCCGATTTCTCCAGCCTGCCGAAGGCGGTGCTCGACCGGGTGACGCTCTGCTATCTCTGCTCGCCCTCGAACCCGCAGGGCGCGGTGGCCGACGCCGCCTATTGGCGCGACCTGATCGCGCTGGCCGAGCGCCACGATTTCCGGATTCTCGCCGATGAATGCTATGGCGAGATCTATCGCGACACGGCGCCGCCGGGCGGGCTCGCGATGGCAAGCGCGGCCGGCGCCGATCCCGAGCGGGTGATGATCTTCCAGTCGCTGTCCAAGCGCTCGAACGCGCCCGGTCTGCGCTCCGGCTTCGCCGCCGGCGGGCCGCGCGGCATCGCGGCGCTGCGCCAGCTGCGCGCCTATGGCGGCGCGCCGTCGCCTCTGCCGATACAGCGCGCCTCGACCGCGCTCTGGCGCGACGAGACCCATGTCGAGGCCAACCGGGCGCTCTACCGCGCCAAGTTCGATCTCTCCGACGCGATCCTCGGCGCCTTTCCGCGCTACGTTCCACCGGGCGCCGGCTTCTTTCTCTGGCTCGATGTCGGCGACGGCGAAGCCGCCGCGGTGAAGCTCTGGCAGGAGAGCGGCGTCCGCGTCCTGCCAGGCGCCTACCTCGGCCGCGAGACGCCGGACCACGGCAATCCCGGCGCGCCCTATATCCGCGTGGCCCTCGTCGCGGACCATGCTTCCGTCGCCCGCGGCCTGACCGCGATCCGCGACATCCTCGGCCCGGGCGCGCCCGGATCGGCCCCGAAGACCGGTATGCAGAAGGCAGGGTAACATGGCAGCGCGTCCCAAATCCAAGAGCCGGACCCGGCTGGTCGAGAGCGATACCGAGGAGGCGCTGCGCCGCCGCGGCACCGAGTTGCTCGGCCTCATCCTCATCGGCCTCGGCGCGCTCGCCTGGGCGGTGATCTGGACCTATTCTCCCGACGATCCGAGCCTGTTCAGCGCCACCGACGCGGCGCCGCGCAACGCGCTCGGCCTGGTCGGCGCCTCGATCGCCGATCCGCTGCACCGCGCGCTCGGCTGGGCCGCCTATGGCCTGCCGGTCGCGCTCGGCGTCTGGGGCCTGCGGCTGCTGCTGCATCGGGGCGAGAACCGCGCGGTCAGCCGGGCGATCGCGACGCCGGTCGCCATGTTCGCCGCCGCCGCCTTCGCCGCCACCCATGTCCCGCTCGACGGCTGGCCGCACGACTACGGCCTCGGCGGCCTGCTCGGCGACGCGGCGCTCGGCGCGATGCTCTCGGCGCTGCCGCTCTCGGTCGCGGTGGCCCTGCCGCTCGTCAGCCTCGCGCTCGGCCTCGTCTTCGCGCTCTCCACCGCCTTCGCGCTCGGCGTCACCTGGGAAGAGACCTCGGCCTTCCTGCGCTTCCTGCGCATGGGCTCGATCATGGTTTACGCCGGCCTGCTGAAACTGACCGGGCGCGCGGTCATTTCCGCCACCGGCGGCGCGGTCGCGGCGAAGAACCTCGCCGTCGAGGCCCGCGCCCGCCGCGCCGAGGCGCAGGCGGCCACGCCCCGGCCGACGCCGACCGGCGCCATTCCGCGCTTCAACCCCGCGGCGCTGGAGCCGTCCGAGGACGGCGTCATGGCGCGGATCACCGCCGCCGTCCGCGCCCGCGGCGAGACCGACGCCGCGCCCCGGCCCGGGCGGGCACAGCCGCCGCTCACCGCCGGCGACCTCGATGTCGAGATCCTGGAGCGCGAGGACATTGCCGAGCCGCTGGTCGCGCGCGACCAGCCGGCGGAGCCGCGCGTCCGTGTCCCAAGTCCGAAGCCACAACCAAAGAGCAGCAAGGCCCGCTCCGAGGAAGAGCCGGAACTCGCGCTGTCCGAGGCCGAGGGCGGCGACTACCAGAGCCCGCCGCTGTCGCTGCTGCAGAGCCCGAGCACGATCATCCGCCACCATCTCTCGACCGACGCGCTGGAGGAGAACGCGCGGATGCTGGAGAACGTGCTCGACGACTATGGTGTGCGCGGCGAGATCACCTCGATCCGCCCCGGCCCGGTGGTCACCATGTACGAACTCGAACCCGCCGCCGGCCTGAAGGCGAGCCGCGTCATCGGCCTTTCCGACGACATCGCCCGCTCGATGTCCGCCCTCGCCTGCCGCGTCTCGACGATTCCCGGCCGCAGCGTGATCGGCATCGAGCTGCCGAACGAACTGCGCGAGAAGGTGCTCCTGCGCGAGATCCTCGCCGCCAAGGGTTTTGGTGACAGCGCCCACGCCCTGCCCCTGGCGCTTGGCAAGGATATCGGTGGCGAGCCGGTGGTCGCGAACCTCGCCCGCATGCCGCATCTCTTGATCGCCGGCACCACCGGCTCCGGCAAGTCGGTGGCGATCAACACCATGATCCT
>NZ_CALAGI010000117.1 GCF_937891315.1 uncultured Amaricoccus sp.
TCTGATCGCGCTGACCCGCGTCCTGGCCGATCGCCGCGACACGCTGGCGCTCGGCGCGCTGCTGCGCGGGCCTCTGGTCGGACTCACCGAAGAAGACCTGCTGGACATCATCTGGGGACTTCCGCGCTCGGAGGAACAGCCGGATCGGATTCCGCGCCTGGATCTCAGCATCGACCCCGCCGTCATCGCGCACCCGCTCGCGCGCGACGTCATCGAGCGGCTGCAATCGCTCTCCCGGCGCGGCAACAGCACGACCCCGCACGAGCTGCTCTCGCAGGCCGTGGACGTGTTGCGCGTCCGTCCGCTCCTCCTCGAGCGCCATCGCGGCCAGGCCGAGCGCGCGCTCGCCAATGTCGATCTCTATCTCAGCCTGTCGACCGGCTACGCCGTGCGCGGTTTGCGCGCCTTCGCCGAGGCGATGACAGCGGCGTGGTCCGACGAGGCCCGCGCCGTCGAGGGACGGCCCGACGCCCAGGAGGAAGCGGTCGCGCTCTTCACCATGCACGCGGCCAAGGGGCTGGAATGGCCGATCGTCATTCCGGTCAACACCATGACCGGCGTCATGGCGCCCGAAAGCGCTATCATCGACCGCCAGACCGAGACTTTCTATTGCCCGGTTATAGGCGTCGCGCCCGAAGGCTACGAAACCGCGCGCCAGGCGGAAAAGGAGGAGCTGGACCGCGAACGCATCCGGCTCTGGTATGTCGCGGCCACGCGCGCCCGCGAACTCCTCGTCCTGCCCCGGCTCGACGCCACGCCGTCGAAATCGGCCTGGATCGGTCTCGTCGATCTGTCGCTCGCCGACCTGCCCGGCCTGGACGTCTCTCACCTGCCTGCCGGTCTCGCGGCCGCAGGTGCGGGCGCGGGCAACACCCAGACGCGCGCGAGCTTCGCCGCCGAAGCCGAAGCCATCGCGGCCGCGCAGACGCGGTTGACCTGGCTCGCGCCCAGCCGTGACGAAAACGCCGCCGGGACCGTGCTGCGGGAAGAAGAAGCCGCGCTCTGGACGGGATCGGCCGACGATCAGCCCCCCGAGCTGGAAGCCGCCGTCCTCGTGCAGGGCGGCCGCGAGCGCGGGCTGATCCTCCACAAGCTCATGGAAGAGGTGCTGACCGGCGAAATCCCAGAAGCGGAAGCCGCCCTGACCGAACGGGCTGGCCACCTCATCCGCGCCCTCGGCCAGTCTCCGGTCGCCGACCCGGCGACGGGGCTGTCGGCGCAGGAACTGGCGGCCTGTGTGGCCCGGACCCTGGCTCTGCCTGACATTGCGGCCCTGCGGCCGGGTCTTCTGGCCGAATTTCCCGTCTATTCGGCACAAGCAGCCGACGGCGTGGAAACGGCAACGGCCGGGATCGCCGATGCCCTGACCCTGACGGCCGAGGGCCGCCCCGCCGTCGTCGTGGATTGGAAAAGCGATGTGACGCCGGCGCCGGGAACGCTCGATCACTATCGCGCGCAGGTGCGGGCCTATCTCGACATGACCGGCGCCGAGCGCGGACTGATCGTGCTGATGACCTCCGGCGCCGTCATTCCCGTCCTGCCGACGAAGCCGACCGAGAGCGAGGCGGCCTGAGCCCATGTCGTCTCTTGCCTGGATCGATTTCGATGAAGCCGAGCGGCAGCGCGCGCAGCGCATCATGGCGCTCTTTCAGGAGCGCGAGACCCGCGACGAGCTGGGGCTGGGGGCGATCCGGGATTCCATCGCCGATCATCTCTTTCCGGGCACGAGCACGATCCAGACGCGCCTGCGATACATGCTGTTCATTCCCTGGCTCTATCGGGCGCTGGAAAAGCGCGAAGTCCCCGAAGCGCAGCTCCGCACCGAGGCGCGCGACACCGAAATCCGGCTTGCCGACGCCCTGAAAGCCGGCGGTGAGTCCAACGGCATCATCGGCCGGGATGCAGGACCACGGCTCCAGCGGTTGCCGAGTTCCGTCTATTGGGCTGGCCTGGGCGCGTGGGGCATCCGGGTCTTTCCCGGCTCGCTCGACAGTCTGTTCGTCGCCTTGCGGGGCCGTGGCCGGTCGCGCGGCGCATCCAGCGGCGAAGACGCTCTGGCCGGCGCCCAGACGCCCGCCGTCTGGAATCCGGCCTTGCCCCAGATGCCCGGCGACCTGCTTGAGCACGCCGTCTTCCGCCTGACCACCGACGAGGCGCAATTCCTCATCGACCGCCTGATCGCCAGCCAGCCCACCGCACTGCTCACGATGCTGGCGCGCGACGGCATCGACGCGGACTGCGACTATATCTGGACGCACCCCCATCTGTCGGCGTTTCCATCCGCAGCGCGCCGCCTCGTCCAGCATGGGGAAATCTTCTCCCATGTGATGCACGGCGCCGCGCTGCTCTATAACCTCGCGCTCAGCGAGCTGCGCCAGCGCGACGACTGGATCGAGGACTATCGCGCTCGGCTTGAAGCCTGGAGCGACGAACTCGATACCGGCGCCGTCCGCGCGTGGTCGCTCGATGATTTCTGGAATGTCGTGGAGCACCCGGCGCACGCCGTCCGACCGGCCGCCAAGCGGTTCGTGAGCGAGTGGCGCGATCTGGTTCTGGCCGGGACGGAGCAGGTAATCTCGGCGCCCGCGGCGCGGCGGCTCGTCGAGGAGCGCGAACGCCGGCTCAAGACCAGCCAGTCCCGCTACGCCAATCACGCTGTCCGCGACCGCTGGACCGGCGCATCGGGCGCCGACCGCCTCAGCTTCCGCTGGGCGCAGGCCAAATCCCACCTGCGGGATCTCGCCCATGCTGAATAGGCGCAGCCTCGATCCCGAACAGCGAACGCTCTACGGCGCCAATCTTCAGCCGCCGGCGGGCTATGTCTTCGACGCGGCGGTCGCCACGACCTTCTCGCTCGACTTCGAGACCGCGCTCGCCGTGCCGGTCAGTCTGGCGCTCTTCGCCGCCGAGAACCGCGACGACATTCTCTCTCATCCTCTGGCGCTGCTCGAGGGCGCCGAGCGCATCGCCGGCCGCCTCGTCGTCTTCACCGACGCCGGCCATATCCAGGCGAGCGCCCGGCCGCATTCCCGCCTTTGCTCGCTGCTCGAACGCATCATCGTCGAGGTCGCCGCCCCTCAAGGCGGGGCCTTCCACCCCAAGATGTGGGCGCTGCGCTTCACGCCGTTGCGGCCCGAAGACCCCGCCCGCCTGCGTCTGCTCATTCTCTCCCGAAACCTGACGCGCGACCGCTCATGGGACATTGCCGCCACCCTCGACGGCGTGATCACCAAGCAGCCCAAAGCGGTCAATCGCCCGGTCGCCGACTTCCTTCGCCAGCTCCCCGACCTCGCGACCGTGGGCGTTCCCGACGGAACGAAGACGCTTGTCGATGACCTGGCCGAAGACATGCGCCGCGCCGAATGGAGCCTGCCCGAACCGTTCCAGAGCGTCTCCTTCGCCGTCAACGGCCTCGGCGGAAAGCCATGGCGCCCGGAACCCTGCGTTCGGCTGGGCGTCGTGTCGCCCTTCTGCGACGATCAAACCTTGTCGATGCTGGCCGGCCTGGCCAGCGCCGAAAAGCCCATCTTCATCGGGCGATCCGACGAACTCGCCCAGGTGCCCGGCGCCACGCTCGATGGCTTTGCCCGCGTGGCCGTGCTCGACGAAATGGCGGCCACGGAAGATGGCGAGGAGGAGGACGCAGCGGCCCTGCAAGGGCTCCATGCCAAGGCGTTCATCGCCGAACGCGGCTGGGACACCGCGATCACGGTCGGCTCGGGAAACGCCACGCGGCCGGCGCTGCTGACCGGCAGCAATGTCGAGATCTTCACCACCCTGACCGGGAAGCGATCACGGGTCGGCAGCGTCGAGGAAATCCTCGGCGACAAGGGGTTTGGCCGGCTGACGCGGCCGTTCGTCCGCGACGAGACGGGAGCCGCCGATGCCGCGCAACGAGCCGCCGAGGCTCGTTTGGATCAGGCACGGCGCGAGATTTGCCGCAGCGGCCTCACGCTCCGTTGCGAGCGCGGCGAGCACGCCGCCGATGGCGCGCCGGTCTGGCGGGTCTGGCTGATCCCGTCCAAACCGCTGCCCCTTACCGGGCTCGGTGCGCTGCGAGTTTGGCCGATCACGCGGGGCGAAGGACATGCGCGCGATCTGCTGGAGCCGCTCCGGCAGGGACAGCCCGCCGACCTTGGCGCAATGCCCTTGGTCGACCTTACCCGGTTCCTCGCCTGTCACCTGACGGACGAGACGGAAGACGTCTCGATCCTGTTCAGCACCGGGCTCATGATGGAGGGGCTGCCCGCAGAGCGTCACGCCGCCATCCTGCGCTGGGTGATCGACAGCAAGGACGCCTTCTTCCGCTATCTCCGCCTGCTCCTCTCCGAATTAGGCGATCCCTTCGCCGCCGCCCTCGCGGCGCAGGACGGGTCAGGTCAGGGCGCTTGGCGCGCGGCAAGCGACGACGCGCCCATCCTCGAGGAGATGGTTCGGGCCTTCTGCCGGGGCGGAGACCAGCTTCGCGCCATCGAACGGCTGATCGCACGCCTGGAAACCGGCGACGGTGACGATACCGATCCGATTCCGGCCGAGTTCCGCGCACTCTGGAATACATTCCGAATTGCGCTCGCCACGCAGGATGCCGCGCATGCCGAATGAACGGTTTCGCGCCGACGCGGCGCTCGCTCCCCTCAAGGTCTTTCAGCGGCGCACCGTCGACTACGTCTTCGATCGGCTCTACGGCCAGGACGATCCTGTCCGCCAGTTCCTGGTCGCCGACGAAGTCGGCCTCGGCAAGACGATGGTGGCGCGCGGGGTCATCGCCCGCATGATCGAACACCTGTGGGACAGCACCAAGCGGATCGACATCCTCTACATCTGCTCGAACCAGGCGATCGCCGCCCAGAACCTCAACCGGCTGAACGTCCTCGGGCGGCGCGAGCTGGCCCTGCCGACCCGCATGACGCTCGTTCCCCTGCAACTGCGCGACCAGGCGGGCCTCGACGCCAACAGGGTGAACTTCATCAGCCTGACGCCGGGCACGACCTTCGATCTGCGCTCCGCGACGGGCGTGACGCAGGAGCGCGCCTTGCTGTTCCATCTCCTGCGCGACCTCGTTACGCGCCCGCGCGGCCTGCACAACCTGTTGCAGGTCACGGCCGGCGTCGAGGGTTGGAACCGCGCCGTGGACAACCTCACCCTCGAAGGCGTCGACAAGCGCATCATCGAGCGTTTCCGCCGCGACGTGCAGGCGGATCGCGACCTCTTCGAGGAACTCGAACGGATTTGCGAACTCTTCCCGCGCCGCCGGGACACCTATCCCGCAGAAATGACACAGCCCCGCAACAGCCTGGTCGCCCGGCTCCGCGCCAAGCTGTCCCACGCCTGCGTGGATGCGCTGCAACCCGACCTCATCATCATGGACGAGTTCCAGCGGTTTCGGGATCTGCTGCATGGCGACAGCGACGCGGCGATCCTCGCGCGCGAACTGTTCGACTACTCGGGAGGCGACGGGCACGCCGCCCGCACCTTGCTGCTCTCCGCCACACCCTACCGAATGCTCACGCTCGCCGGCGACGAGCCCGACGAAGGCGACCACTATCAGGACTTCCTTGAGACCCTGAGTTTCCTCTACGGCCGGGAAAAGGGGCCGGAGGTGGCAGCCACGCTGGCGCGTGAAATGCGCGCCTTCCGCGGCCTCTTGCATGCCCTGCCACAGTCACATGCCTCAGCGGTCGAGACCCGCCAGACCATCGAACGGCGCCTGCGCCGTGTGATCGCCCGAACCGAGCGGGTCGCATCCACGGTCGAGCGCAACTCCATGATGAGCGAGCCTCCCATCACGGTCTCGATCGCGCCCGCCGACCTCGCGCAGGCATCCGCCGTTTCTCAGGTGGCGCGCACGCTCGATGCGCCGGAGATCATCGAATACTGGAAGTCTTCGCCCTATCTGCTCAATTTCATGCGCCACTACAGCCTGAAGCGGCTGCTGGAAGACCAGATCGACGCGCCTTCGGCCGTGCTCCGCACCGCAATCCAGGCGGCTCGACCGGCCATGCTCGATCACGACGCCATCGACACCTATGCGCCGCTTGACCCGGCTAACGGTCGCATGCGCGCGATCATGGACGACATCTTCGGCCAGCATCTGGAACAGAACCTCTGGATACCCGCCGCCATGCCCTATTACGGCGAGGCGCGAGCCGGGGCGCCGCTGACCAAGGCGCTGATATTTTCGTCCTGGTCCATGGTGCCCGATGCGATCGCAGCCCTGCTGTCCTACGAAGCCGAACGGCGCATGGGCGTCGGCGAATCCGGCCGGCGCTATTTCGAGCAGCATCGCCTCCGGCCCTTGCAGTTTCGGCAGGATCACGGTCGGCTCGCGGGTCTGCGCGCGCTGCTGCTGATCTATCCTTCGCCAGCTCTGGCCGAACTCACCGATCCGCTGGCGGTGTTCAGCGAAACTGAGACCGCTTTGTCGCTGGAGGGAATGCGCGCCGCTGTAGGCGACCGCCTCAAGCCTGCTCTGGGTGCTTTGCAGGAGGGAGCGGTATCACATCAGGACGCGAACAGCACAGAGTGGGCCGCCCCTGCCGTGATCGATGACCTGCTGGGCGCGCGGTCTCGCGCCTGGCTGGAGACGCCCCACGGCATGCGCGCGCTGGCGAGCGAAGACGCCTTCCAGGATCATGTCGCCGAACTGGCAGCAGCGGTGAAGACGCGCGACATTGGCGCTACTTCCGCTGATCTATCGGACCTGCTGGTTGACGTCTCGCTCGGCAGTCCGGCCATCTGTGCGCTTCGCGCGCTCAAGCGGATCGCGCCCGAGCTGGCTTGGGACGACCCGCGCATGCTCAGCGCCGCTGCGGAGGTTGCCTGGTCGTTCCGCACGCTGTTCAATCAGCATGACGCAGTCGCCCTGCTGCGGCGGGATACCGACGATCACTATTGGCGGCGCGTGCTGGTCTATTGCGCGCAGCACAATCTTCAGGCGGTCCTGGACGAATACGCCCACTATCTCGTCGATGCCGAAGGTCTCGGTGCCCGTCCGGCCGAGGAACGTGCAATCGGCGTCGCTCGCGCCATGGCCCAGGCCCTGGCCATCCGCCCGTCGCAGATCGACGTCGATGACGTGCAAGTCGATGGAGAGACCCTCGCCATCAGCAAATTCCAGATGCGCGGACGCTTCGCGATGCGGCTCGCCGACTATAAGGACGAAGACGGCGCCGTCGCGCGGCTCGGAGGCGTGCGCGATGCCTTCAACTCACCGTTCCGGCCGTTCGTTCTCGCCACCACCTCGGTCGGCCAGGAAGGGCTGGATTTTCATCCCTATTGCTATCGCGTCTATCACTGGAACCTGCCGGGCAACCCGGTGGACCTCGAACAGCGCGAAGGCCGCGTCCATCGCTTCAAGGGCCATGCCGTGCGCCTCAATCTGGCCGAGCGCCAGGCCGCGGTCGTCAGGGGCCGTGGGCAGGCTCCTGACGATCCGTGGAAGCTGATGTTCGAGTGCGCTCGTTCGGAGGCGGCGGTCGACACCGACCTCATCCCCTACTGGATCTACGAAGGTTCCGTGCGCGTCGAACGGCGCGTGCCGATGCTGCCGTTCAGTCGGGAAGTCACGCGGCTCGCCTGGCTCAAACGCAGCCTCACGGTCTATCGTCTGGCCTTTGGTCAACCACGGCAGGACGATCTGCTCGACTACCTGCAAACTCTGGCCGGCGACGGCATGGACTCGAACCTGCTTGCTGACCTGCAAATTCGACTTGAGCCCGAGGTTTTCGATAGGTCAGCGTGATGACCTCACCGCATCTTGGATCGAAATGCCGATTGCAGGTGGGAGGATCACCTCCGTCTCCACCGCCTATTTGTATCCACGACTAGCCGCGTTCCCTACGCCTGAAGATTGATACTTCCCCGGCTACTCCCGCGCGCTCATGTTCGTTCATGCAGGAGCGTGCGCGATCAAAGCTCGGCCAGCGTGTCGGTGCCTCTGAATGACTGACGCATTCCGAAATGCGTCTCGCGCTCGACCATCAATGATCATCAACGGCAGGTTTTCTGCCGACGGAGGGCGTATGTCAGACAGCACATTTCTCACGCCGGAAGAGGTGGCCGAACGCTATCGTGGCAGCGTTTCCGTCGGCACCCTTCGGAACTGGCGTGCGATGAAGATCGGGCCGTCGTTCGTAAAAATCGGCAAAGCGGTCCTCTACCGGGTCGATGAGCTTGAGGCGTGGGACGACAGGAATCGCGTGCAGTGCCGCGCCTCAAAGCGAATTGAGCAAGACGCCGTGGATCGCGCGTGATCGCTCAACCCAAATGGCGGGCGTGCCAGTTGGCGCTCCCGACACGCCCGCCCGCCTTTGGTTCATGGGAGGCAAACTGCCCCTCATGCGGCCGGATCTTATGACGACCGGCCTGGTGGGCTTCATGCGGGTTCGCCGCCATTCCCACCGCCATGCTTGATCCGCCCCACAGTGCGGCTTCTCCCATGGTCCCCGCGCTTATCGGGTCCGGGTCCCCATATGACTCAGGCGCCTGGCGATTCCGCGATCGGGCCGAGGGTGTCGATCTCGGCGATCTTCTGAAACTCGCCGAGATAATCCTGCTGATAAGTCGCCAGCCAGCGGACCACCCGATTGTTCGCAAGGAGCTTGGCGATGTATCCGCGCGCGACAGTCAAATGCAGATTGTCGATACCGTAGGTTTCCTCGACTGACTTCACTTGGGTCTGGAGCGCCGCCAGTTCCCGTTCCATCCGGGCGATCTGTTGACCCGAGGGCGTCGGCTTGCCGCCGCCCTTTCCCCTCTTGGTGGCGGCAAGCTGGTTTTCGGATGTCGCAGCGCGCAGCGCGCGCGCAAACATGACCGTAAAATTGTTCTGGCCGATCATCAGATCGGCGGCTTCAATCTGCCGGACGGCTGTCATCTGACGCAGAATGTCGAACACCTTCATCGAGCAAGGCGTATCCTTCAGCATCTCTGCTGCCTCGGCGCTGATCCCCTCCAGCAACCGGGAACGCCGCAGCACGGACTGCACCTGGAGGTTCAGGGCATCTGCAATGTCAGCCGACGACACGCCTCGATCCATCGCCCGCGTAATCATCCGGTGCTCTTGGATCGGCGGGATGCGATTGACGCGCTTGTTATAGGTATAGGTATCGTCGTCAGCAGCGATCAGGCACTCGACCTCGGCGATACCAAGTTCCTTCAGCGCCTCCAGCCGAAGGTGGCCGTCGAGGAGAAACCAGGTTCCGGCATTCTTTTCATCCGCCATGACGACAGGCGCTTCGATCAGGCCGATCGCCTTGATGGAACTCAGAACCTGCGAATAGGACCGACTCTCCTTGGCGCCGCTCGGCAACGTCTACCAGGCGGGCACGCTGTCGGGCAACCCGATCGCGATGGCCGCAGGACTCGCGACGCTCGAGCTGATCTCGGCGCCGGGCTTCTACGAGGCGACCTCGGCGCGGCTGGGCCGGCTGGTCGCCGGCCTGCGCGAGGCGGCGAAGGCGGCCGGCGTGACCTTCAGCGCGCAGCAGTGCGGCACGATGGC
>NZ_CALAGI010000118.1 GCF_937891315.1 uncultured Amaricoccus sp.
CACCGGTCCGCTCATCCCTCCCATGCCGCCCTGGGCGCCCCCGCCGGTCGACATCCCTGATCCCGATGTCCCCTCGGAGGGCGAGGTGCCCGCGCCGGAGCCGTCGCAATGATGTCTCGATATGTAGCTGGCCGCATAATAACGCGGCGATCGGCAATCGATGTAAAGGTTGTGAGAATATACGTTTCTCCGGCAGATATGTAATGATCCAAAGATTTTGCCGTCTTACTCTTTAACTGATTGGAATTCTTCAATAGAGATCGACGGAATAACGTTATTTATACTATTATCTACTTTTGATATTTTTCCCACATCAAACGGCAAACTATGACGCAGCGAAAGCCATTACCAGAACAACCGCTCTGCGTACGCCATCATGATTTAATGTCTAGTAAAAGCACCCAGAACCACTCTCTCGGCATTGACGAGGTATTTTTCTAAACGGCTTGCCGCTTCAGATCTCTTTCCGAGCTCGACAAGTTTCAATATTTCTTCGTTCAACTCTATGAAAGGAGAATGCAACAATTCCGGCTCGCTGAGCAGGCCAAACGCGAGCCGCATTTCGGCCAGGACGTGTGAAAAGAAGGCGTCGAGCCGGGGACTGTCGGCAAGCGCGACGATCGCTCCGTGAAACGCCAGATCAGCGCTGCCGACCACGAGCCAGTCGCCGGCTTCCCGCGCTTCCTTCGCCCGCTCGACCGCCTCTCGCATCTTCCTGACGGCGGGATGCCCGGAGAACGCCTGTTCCAGGATCTCGACCTGAATGATGCGCCGCACCCGGTAAAGGTCGACGATGGTGGCCATGTCCGGGGTGGCTACAAAGACGCCACGGTTGGGCTCGTGCCGCAGAAGCCCTTCCTTGGTCAGCACGCGGAACACTTCCCGCAACGTGTTGCGGGAAACTTCGAGGCTGTCGCTCAACTCGGCTTCGGAGAGGTGCTGGCCTGGAGAAAAGCCGCCATGGATCACCTGCTCGCGGATTCGCGCGGCAACCATTTCCGCAAGCGATCGACCACCATCCTGGGGCACCTTGGTCCTCAAGCTCTGTTTGCTCCTCAACTAAGGCACGGATTCTAATCATCTCGCCCCAACGTCTCAAGCTATCAGGACCGTTTTCATCACCTAGTGACCGAGCTTGGCAGGCCGATTCGCGGGTCGGCTCCATACGTTGTGGGCAAAAATTCTAGAAAACTTTGACATATAAGCCTATGATTCATGCTTGGCTGATCATCGAAAATAGATTATTTGTTGAACAACAGAAAGCCGATCATTGAATGGATTGGGCCGAGAGCAAGCGGCCTGGGCAAGGGGGCAGGGGATGACGGCGATCGATCTGAACAGTGACCTCGGCGAGAGCTTCGGCGCATGGAGCATGGGGAACGACGAGGCCATGCTCGGCATCGTCACCAGCGCCAACATCGCCTGCGGGTTTCATGCCGGCGACCCGGCCGGAATCCTGCGAACCTTGCACGCGGCGGTCCGTGCAGGCGTCGCCGTGGGGGCCCATGTCGGCTATCGCGATCTAGCGGGCTTCGGGCGTCGGGCGATGGACCCTTCGAGCGAAGAGCTGATCGGCGATGTCATCTATCAGATCGGCGCATTGCAGGGTCTCGCGGCTGCCGCCGGCACCCGGGTCACCTACGTCAAGCCGCATGGCGCCCTCTACAACACCATCGCTGGGGACGCGCGGCAGGCCGCGGACGTGATCGCGGCGATCCGAGCGGTCGACCCTTCGCTCATCCTCATGGCCCTCGCGGGAGCACCGATCGTCGCCCAGGCGCGGGCCGCGGGGCTCGCCGTGATGGCCGAGGCCTTCGCCGACCGCGCCTATACTCCGCAGGGTCGCCTCGTCTCGCGCCAGGAGCCCGGTGCGGTGCTGCACGATCCGGATGTGGTGGCGCGACGGATGCTTCGATTGGCGACCGAGAGTGTGGTCGAAGCGATCGACGGCACGCCGACCCCGATCGAGGCCGGGTCGATCTGCGTCCACGGGGACAATCCCGCGGCTGTCGCCATGGCGCAGATGATCCGAGAGACCCTGACGGGAGCGGGCGTCACGCTCTGCTCCTTCGTCGACCGCAAGGAGGTGAGACCATGAGTGGAGATTCGGTGACCGCGGCCCAGGCGGCCCGGGCGCGTTATCGCGCTGGCGCCGTCGAGCCGACGGCCGGAGTCGCACCCGGCCTGGTGCAGGCGAACATGATCGCCCTGCCGCGCGACTGGGCTTACGATTTCCTGCTCTACGCGCAGCGCAATCCCAAGCCGTGCCCGGTCCTGGACGTGACCGATCCGGGAGCCTTCACCACCGTGCTCGCCGAGGGCGCCGATCTTCGCCGCGACATCCCGCTCTATCGCGTCTGGCGCGACGGCCAGTTGGTGGACGAGGTGACGGATGCCAGCCCCCTCTATGCCGAGCGGGACGATCTGGTGACGTTCCTCATCGGGTGCAGCTTCAGTTTCGAGGCGGCGCTGATCGAGGCCGGGATCGAGGTCCGCCACATCGCCGATTGCAGCAACGTGCCGATGTTCCGCACCAACCGGCAATGCCGCCCTGCCGGGAGGTTGAAGGGCGAGATGGTGGTGTCCATGCGTCCGATCGCGGCCGACCGGGTGGCTGCGGCCGCGACCATCTCCGCACAGTTTCCCGCCGTTCACGGAGCGCCGGTCCATGTCGGCGTGCCGGAAGACCTGGGCATCCGGGACTTGGCGGCGCCGGATTTCGGCGACCCTGTTCGTATTGAGCCTGGCGAGGTTCCGGTCTTCTGGGCCTGCGGAGTGACGCCTCAGGCGGCCGTGATGGCGTCCGGGGTACCTTTCGCCGTCACCCACGCCCCCGGCTACATGTTCGTGACGGACGTCCCGGACCACGTCTACCGCGTCTGATCGCGCATCCGACCGACGGCCCCGTCCGGGGCCGGCAGCTCAGCCATCCCCGCGACGAGGCCCCGCATGCGTTTTCTGCCGGTCAATCCGACCACGCTTCTGGTCGAACTCGCCGATCTCGAGGCGACACTCGCGCTGTTCGATTCCCTGGCCCGGAAGCCTGTCGAAGGGGTGGAGGAAGTCGTTCCCGCCGCGCGCACGCTCATGCTCCGCTTCGACCCGGAGACGAGCGCCTCCGACATCGCCGCGGAGCTGGCCAGTCGGGATCTTTCGGCTCGGGATTCTGGTCGGACGCGGACGGTCGAGATCCCCGTCGTCTATGACGGGGCGGATCTGGCAGAATCGGCGGAACTGCTCGGTATCACTACCGAGGAGGTGATCCGCCGCCATACAGAGGCCGACTACACCGTCGCCTTCACGGGCTTCGCTCCCGGCTTCGCCTATCTGTCCGCTCCCGAGGTCGGACTCACCGTTCCGCGGCGTCAAACACCCCGCACGCGGATTCCCGCCGGCTCCGTCGGCCTCGCGGGGGCGTTCAGCGGGGTCTATCCGCGCGAAAGCCCCGGCGGATGGCAGATCATCGGGACCACCCCTCTCGTCATGTTCGATCCGGACCGCGATCCCGCTGCGCTGCTCTCACCCGGCGATCGGGTTCGATTCCGCCGGATCGACGCGATGCCGGGGCGCGCGCCGGCGAAGGCCGCAGCGCGGATGGTGCCCGAGGCTCCGGGCCTGCGCGTCCTTTCCGTCGAACTGCCCGTGCTCGTCCAGGATATGGGGCGGCCCGGATTGGCCGCTCTCGGCGTGTCCGTCTCCGGCGCGTTGGATCGCGGCGCCCTGGCTGCGGCGAATGCCGCCGTCGGCAATTCCCCGGACGCGGCCGCCCTGGAGATTACGCTGGGCGGTTTCAGCTTCGAGGCCGAGCGCGCGGTGACGGTCGCTCTGACCGGAGCGCCCGCTCCGATCACGCTCCGGAGCGCGGAGGGGCACGTCCTCATCGCACCGCACGGCCGTCCGATCCGTCTCGGTCCGGGAGATGTGATCAGCCTTGCCGCCCCGGCGCAGGGCATGCGGAGCTACCTCGCTGCGGCGGGAGGCCTCGACGTGCCGGCCGTGATGCGGAGCGCCGCGACGGACACGCTCGCGGGTATCGGTTCCGCGCCGGTCAAGGCAGGCGACCGGCTCGCGATCGGCACGCAATCCGGCACACCCGCCACGTCGGCGTCCCCCCGGCGACGGGCCTTGCCCACCGCCGCGGACATCGTGACCCTCGACGTCGTCCTTGGGCCGCGCACCGACTGGTTCACCCCCGAGGCCGTCCGCCTCCTCGGCGCGCAGGAGTGGGTGGTCACCCCGGAATCGAGCCGCGTCGGCATCCGTCTCGCGGGCGCGACGCCGCTCGAGCGGGCCCGCGCCGACGAGCTTCAGAGCGAGGGGACGGTGCGGGGCGCATTGCAGGTCCCCCCGAACGGCCAGCCGGTGCTCTTCCTGTCCGATCATCCCCTGACCGGCGGCTATCCGGTCATCGGCTCGGTCGCGCCCCATCACCTCGACCTCGCCGGGCAGATCCCGATTGGCGCCCGCATCCGTCTCGTTCCGATCGCTCCCTTCGCCGAAATCACCCCGACGCCGGAAAATCCCTCATGAAGAAGGTCCTGATTGCCAATCGCGGCGAGATCGCTCTTCGCATCGTCCGGGCCTGCCGCGACTACGGGCTCGCCTCCGTCGCCGTCTATGCCGATGCCGATGCCGATGCGCCCTTCGTGCGTGCCGCCGACGAGGCCTGGGGCCTGTGTGGCTCCAAGCCCGTCGAGACCTATCTCGACATCGGCAAGCTGATCGCCGTTGCACGCCGCTCGGGCGCCGACGGCGTCCATCCGGGCTATGGTTTTCTCTCGGAACGCGCGGAATTCGCGCGGGCGGTGCAGGAGGCCGGCCTCACCTGGATCGGCCCCGATCCCCATGTGATCCAGGCGTTGGGCGATAAGGTCGAGGCGCGGCGGATCGCCGAGCAGGTCGGCGCTCCGCTGGTGGCAGGCAGCGACGGTCCCATTTCGTCCGGAGCCGAGGCCGAAGCCTTCGCGCGTCGGGAAGGGCTTCCCATCGCCATCAAGGCGGTCTTCGGCGGCGGTGGCCGCGGGATGAAGGTGGCCTGGAAGCTGGAGGAGGTGGCGGAGCTCTACGATTCCGCCGTGCGGGAGGCGACCACTGCCTTCGGACGGGGCGATTGCTACGTGGAGCGCTTCCTGGACCGTCCCCGGCACGTCGAGGCGCAGGTCGTGGCGGACCGGCACGGCAACGTCGTCGTGGTGGGGACGCGCGACTGTTCCCTGCAGCGCAGGAACCAGAAGCTGGTCGAGGAGGCCCCCGCGCCGTTCCTGACCGACGATCAGCGCGCCCGCGTCCATGCGGCCGCGCGCGACATCTGTGCGGCTGCCGGCTACACGGGCGCCGGCACGGTCGAGTTCCTTCTCAGCGCCGACGGGGTGCTGTCCTTCCTCGAGGTCAATACCCGCCTTCAGGTCGAGCATCCGGTGACGGAGGAGACGACTGGGGTGGACCTCGTGATCGAGCAGTTCCGGATCGCTGCGGGATTGCCGCTGTCTTTCACCGCCACGCCCGAGCCGCGCGGCCATTCCATCGAGTTCCGGATCAATGCCGAGGATCCGGGCCGTGGCTTCCTGCCCTCCCCCGGCGCGATCACCTTGTTCGCTCCGCCCGCCGGTCCCGGCGTCCGGGTGGATGTCGGCGTCGAGACGGGAGGCGCCGTCGCCCCCGCCTTCGACAGCCTGATGGGCAAGCTGATCGTCACCGGTCCGACCCGCGAGGTGGCGCTCGCTCGTGCCCGCCGCGCGCTCGCCGAATTCCGGATTGAGGGCGTGCCCTCCGTGCTGCCGTTCCATCGCGCGGTGCTCGAGGCTCCGGCCTTCACCGCGGAGTCGGGGTTCGGCGTCCATACCCGCTGGATCGAGACCGATTTCGGCCATCGGTTCGAGCCAGCACCTCCGGCGCCGGCCGCCCCTTCGGACACCATGCTGCGGCTCCCGGTCGAGATTGACGGGCGCAGGGTCGAGCTTCGGCTCCCCTCGGCGCTCCTCGGCGGCTTCCAGGCGGTCGGAGCGCCCGACCAGGCGGCGCCGGCGGAGCGGCCGGAGGAAGCCGGCCCGGGCGCGGTCCGAGCGCCGGTGCCCGGAACGATCCGGCTCTGGCGGATCGAGGACGGCGCCGAGGTGGCCGAGGGCGACGTCATCGCCGTCATGGAGGCGATGAAGATGGAGACCCCCGTCGCCGCCCCCATCTCCGGCCGGCTCCGGCGGATCGCCGAAGCCGGCTCCATCCAGCCCCTCGGCGCGATCGTCGCCCGCATCGAAACCTGACCGCCCGTGCCTCGACCCGCGCGGCTCCGACCGGGATCGTGCGGCCCCTGACCGCCGCGAGGAGCGGCGCCGACTATCCCCAATGCCAAGGAGACCGTGAATCATGAATGACGCATCGCCTCCAGCCGCCACGGCAGACGCATCGCCTCCAGCGGCCACGGCAGAGGGCTCCTGGTACCGGGAGATGACGCCGAAGGGCAAACGCACCTTCTGGGCCTGCTTCACTGGCTATGGCCTCGATGCCTTCGACGTCCAGATCTACAGCCTCGCCATCACAGGCATCATTGCGGCCCTGGCGCTCACCAACCAACAAGTCGGCATCATCGCCACCTCGACATTGCTCGCCTCGGCCTTCGGAGGCTGGTTCGCCGGGATTCTGGCCGACAGGTTCGGGCGCGTCAGGACTCTCCAGATCACCGTGGTCTGGTTCGCCGCGTTCACCTTCCTCAGCGGTTTCGCGCAGAACTTCGAGCAGTTGCTCATCTGCCGCGCGCTCATGGGCCTCGGCTTCGGCGGCGAGTGGTCGGCCGGTGCCGTGCTGATCGCCGAGGTCATCGCGCCGAAACACCGCGGCAAGGCAGTCGGCTTCGTGCAGAGCGCCTGGGCCGTCGGCTGGGCCTTCGCGGTCCTCGTTTCGACCGTGCTCTTCAGCGTCTTTCCGCCGGAGCTGGCCTGGCGCTGGCTGTTCTGGTTCGGCCTCATGCCCGCGGCCGCGGCCGCCGTCATCCGCCGCTTCATCGACGAGCCGGAAGTCTATGTGCAGAGCCAGGAGAAGCTGAAGGCGGCCGGCGATACGGTGAAGATCTCCGAGATCTTCTCGCCCTCGATCCTGAAGACCACGGTGCTGTGCTCTATCCTCACGACGGGCGCACAGGGTGGCTACTACGCCCTCGGCACCTGGCTGCCGAGCTTCCTCAAGAACGAGCGCGGCCTCTCGGTCATCGGCAGCGGCGGCTACCTCGCGGTCATCATCCTGGGATCGTTCGCCGGCTACCTGTCCGGAGCCTATCTCGCCGACCGCATCGGCCGGCGAAACAAGTTCCGGGTCTTCGCCATCGGTGCGTTCCTGATGGTCATCGCCTATACGTCGCTGCCGATCCCGAACTCGCTGATGCTGATCCTCGGCTTCCCGCTCGGCTTTTTCTCGTCCGGCATCTTTGCCGCCATGGGGGCGTACCTAACGGAAAACTTCCCAACCCGGATCAGGGCTGCCGGACAGGGCTTTACCTACAATTTCGGTCGAGGAATAGCGGCGCTGAACCCGACCCTGATCGGAATGGCGGCCGCGACCATGGGGCTCGGAAAGGCGATCGCGGTCTTGGCAGCGGGCTCCTATGCGCTGGTCCTCATTGTGACCTTCCTGCTGCCCGAGACGCGCGGCAAAAAACTCGAGGCCGACTAGGCCGCACCCAGCGCGGCCCCGATGCCGACGGCGCGGGGCCGCGCTCCCGTCGGCATCGGCAATACGGATCGTCGCCTTGCCGGCAGCCGCGGAACGCCTACGGAGGACTATCATGTGCGCCCTCGATGGACTTCTCGCGAACAACCGCGCCTGGGCTGCGCGGCGCGTTGCGGACGATCCGGAGTTCTTCACCCGTCTCGCTGCGCAGCAGGCGCCGCGCTATCTGTGGATCGGCTGCTCGGATAGCCGCGTGCCGGCGAACCAGATCATCGGCCTCGATCCCGGCGAGATCTTCGTCCACCGGAACGTCGCCAACCTGGTCGTCCATTCCGATCTCAACTGCTTGTCGGTCCTGCACTACGCTGTCGAAGTCCTCAAGGTCGAGAACGTCATGATCGTCGGCCA
>NZ_CALAGI010000119.1 GCF_937891315.1 uncultured Amaricoccus sp.
CGGCCGGTCTCGCCGACGGTCGAGACCGGCGGCCCATTCGTCACGCCCAACGCCCCCAACGCCCGGCTGGGGCTTGTGTCCGACCCCTGAGTAAAGGGTCAGCCGACGTGGCCGTTGGTATGAGACGCCGCGACGGACGCGAGAACGCCCCCGCCCCGTGGCTTGACCCGGCATGGCGCCGCTTCCGGTCGGGCCTCGCCGGCCCCCGGGCCGATCCGGCTTGCGGCCAGGCGGCGGCGCCGGTAAAGCGGGCCCGGCTCAGTTTTCCGGGAATACCATGCCGCGCCTGGTCATGAAATTCGGCGGCACCAGCGTCGCTGACCTCGATCGTATCCGCAACGCCGCCGCCCGCGTCAAACGCGAGGTCGAGGCCGGATACGATGTCAGCGTCGTCGTTTCGGCGATGTCCGGCAAGACAAATGAACTCGTCGGCTGGGTACGGCAGACCACGATGCTCTATGACGCGCGGGAATACGACGCGGTCGTGGCCTCCGGCGAGAACGTGACGGCCGGGCTCATGGCCCTGACCTTGCAGGAAATGGGCGTGCCCGCCCGCAGCTGGCAGGGCTGGCAGGTACCGCTGCGCACCAATTCGGCGCATGGCGCGGCGCGGATCGAGTCGATCGACACCACGCGGCTCCTGAAGAAGTTCGACGAAGGACTGCACGCCGTCATCGCGGGGTTCCAGGGCGTCAGCCCGGAGGGGCGGATCACGACGCTCGGACGCGGCGGCTCGGACACCAGCGCCGTCGCCTTCGCCGCCGCGCTCGAGGCCGAGCGCTGCGACATCTACACCGACGTCGACGGCGTCTATACCACCGACCCGCGCATCACCAGAAAGGCGCGCAAGCTTGGCCGGATCTCCTACGAAGAGATGCTGGAGCTCGCCTCGCTCGGCGCCAAGGTCCTGCAGACGCGCAGCGTCGAGCTCGCCATGCGCTACAAGGTCAGGCTGCGGGTGCGCAGCAGTTTTTCGGACGAGCCCGGCACGCTCGTCTGCGACGAGGAGGAGATCATGGAAAGCAGAGTGGTGAGCGGCATCGCCCATTCGCGCGACGAGGCGAAGCTGACCCTGATGAGCGTCGCCGACCGGCCCGGCATCGCGGCGGCGATCTTCGGTCCGCTGGCCGAGTCGGGTGTGAATGTCGACATGATCGTGCAGAACATCGGCTCCGATGGCCGGACCGACATGACCTTCTCCTGCCCGACCGACGATGTGCCGCGCGCCCGCCTCGCGCTGGAGCACGCGGTCACCGCCGGCCGGATCGACTATCGCGGGCTCGATGTCGATGAGAACGTGGCGAAGGTCTCGATCGTCGGCATCGGTATGCGCAGCCACGCGGGCGTCGCGCACAAGATGTTCTCGGCGTTGGCCGCGGAAGGCGTGAATATCAAGGTGATCACAACATCCGAGATCAAGGTCTCGGTACTGGTGGACCGCAAATATCTGGAACTGGCGGTGCAGGCATTGCATGATGCCTTCGAGCTGGAGAAAGCCGGCTAGCCCTTGGTACAGGGACGGACGATGTCGTTTTCCGACGCGGTCGACAGCCGTGTGATCCTGACGCGCCTCCGCGAGACGCTGGCCGAACCGGGCGGCGGACAGGAACGGCTCGACGGCATCACCCGGCTGATCGCCGAGGGACTGGTGGCCGAAGTCTGCTCGATCTATCTCAAGCGCGACGACGTCACGCTGGAACTCTGCGCGACGCAGGGGCTTAACGCGGAATCCGTGCATCAGACACGGATGCGCGTCGGTCAGGGCCTGGTCGGGCGCATCGCCGAGAGCGCGGAGCCGATCAACACGCCGAACGCGCCCGGCACCCGCGGCTTTCGCTTCATGCCCGAGACCGGCGAGGAGATCTATTCGAGCTTCCTCGGCGTGCCGGTGCAGCGGCTGGGCGAGGTGCTGGGCGTGCTGGTGGTGCAGAACCGGCAGGCGCGCGAATACACCGACGACGAGGTCTATGCCCTCGAGGTCGTCGCCATGGTCATCGCGGAGATGGCCGAACTCGGCGCCTTCGTCGGCCCGGGCCCGATGGAGCTGGCGCGGCCGCACAAGCTGCCCTTCTCGGTGCGCGGCCTCGTCGGGCAGGAGGGCGTCGCCGAGGGTCATGTCCTGCTGCACGAGCCGCAGGTGCTGGTGAACAATCCGATCAGCGACGACCCCACGCGCGAGACGGCGCGGCTGCGCGCCGCGCTGGTGGAGCTGAGGGCCGAGGTCGACGAGATGCTGGCGGCGGACTACCTGACCGCGACCGGCGACCATCGGGACGTGCTGCAGGCCTATCGCATGTTCGCCCATGACAAGGGCTGGGTGCGCCGGATGGAGGATTCCATCGAGAGCGGCCTCGCCGCCGAGGTCGCGGTCGAGAAGGAGCAATCGGCGACCCGCGCCCGGATGAGCCGCGTCGCCGACCCCTATCTGCGCGAGCGGCTGCATGATCTCGACGATCTCGCGAACCGGCTGCTGCGCCTGCTCGCCGGGGTCACGCCCAACAATGGCCGCGAGATCCCCGAGGATGCGATCCTCGTCGCCCGCAATATCGGTCCGGCGGAGCTGCTCGACTACGGCCGGCGGCTGCGCGGCGTGGTGCTGGAGGAAGGCTCGGTCGGCAGTCACGCGGCGATCGTGGCCCGGGCGCTCGCCATTCCGCTGGTCATTCAGGCGACGCGCATCACGCGCGAGGCGCTGAACGGCGACCCTGTTCTGATCGACGGCGACCATGGCTCGGTCCATCTGCGGCCCGAGGAGACCATCGCCCGCGCCTTCCGCGAGAAGATCGAGATGCGGGCCGAGGCGCAGCAGGCCTATGCCGCGCTGCGCGACAAGCCCGCGACCAGCCGCGACGGTGTGACGCTGCATCTGCACATGAACGCCGGCCTGATGGCGGATCTGCCGAGCCTGCCGAAATGCGGCGCGATCGGGGTCGGGCTGTTCCGCACCGAGCTTCAGTTCCTGATCCGGGCCACGGTGCCGAAGCGCACCGACCTCGCCGCGCTCTATGCGCGGATCCTCGATTCCGCCGGGGAGAAACCGGTGGTGTTCCGTACGCTCGACATCGGCTCGGACAAGGTCCTGCCCTACATGAAGCGGGCCGAGGAGCCGAATCCGGCGCTCGGCTGGCGCGCGATCCGGGTCGGGCTCGACCGTCCCGGCATCATGCGGATGCAGGTTCAGGCTCTGCTACGCGGCGCCCGCGGCCGGCCGCTGCAGGTGATGTTTCCCTTCGTCGCCGAGGCCTGCGAGTTCGAGACCAGCCGCGAGCTCGTCCTGCGCGAGATCGCCCGCGAGCAAGCGCTCGGCAACCTGGTGCCGTCGAGCGTCCGGGTCGGCGCCATGCTCGAGACGCCGAGCCTCGCCTACGCGCCCGACCGCTTCTTCGAGCTCACCGATTTCATCTCGATCGGCGGCAACGACCTGAAGCAGTTCTTCTTCGCCGCCGACCGCGAGAACGAGCTGGTCCGCCGGCGCTACGACACTTTGAGCGTGAGCTTCCTCAGCTTCCTTCGGCAGATCGTCGCCCGCTGCGCCGACCATGGCACTCCCCTGTCCTTCTGCGGTGAGGACGCTGGCCGGCCGCTGGAGGCGCTCGGACTCGCCGCGGTGGGTCTGCGCAACCTGTCGATGCGGCCGGCTTCGATCGGGCCGGTGAAGGCGCTGTTGCGCCAGGTCGATCTCATGGAGGCGCGCGACCTCGTCGAACAGGAGATCCGGCGCGGCGGCCGCACGGTGCGCCCGCTCCTCGAGGAGTGGCTCGCCCGCGCGGGCCTGCAGCTCTGACGGCGGCCGACGGCCTTCCCATTCTCCGACAAGCCGGCCGATTTCCGCCACGCGCGGCCCGCGCTTGGCAGGGCGGGCGGGGGCTGGTAGAGGCCGCGGATGTCCGAGATCCTGGTCGCCGCGCTCTATCGCTTCACGCCGTTCGCCGACCCCGCCGCCTTGCGGGGGCCCTTGGCGCGGGCCTGCGCGCGGGCGGGGATCACGGGGACGCTGCTGCTGGCGCGCGAGGGGCTGAACGGGACCATCGCCGGCGCGCCCGAGGGCATCGCCGCGGTTCTGGCGCATCTGCGCGGCCTGCCGGGCTGCTCCGGGCTGGAGGCGAAGCTGAGCCACGCCGACGTCATGCCGTTTCGCCGGATGAAGGTGCGGCTGAAGCGTGAGATCGTGACGCTGGGACGCCCCGAGGCCGATCCGACGCGGGCGGTCGGGGTCTATGTGCCGCCGTCGGACTGGAACGCGCTGATCGGGCGGCCGGAAACCGTGGTGATCGACACGCGCAACGCCTATGAGGTGGCGATCGGCGGCTTCGAGGGAGCGATCGACCCAGGGCTCAAGACTTTCCGCGACTTTCCAGACTGGTGGCGGGCGAATCGTGATGCCTTCGAGGGGCGGCCGGTGGCGATGTTCTGCACCGGCGGCATCCGCTGCGAGAAGGCATCGAGCTTCCTGCTCGCCGAGGGGGTCCGGGAGGTCTATCACCTGCGCGGCGGTATTCTGAAGTATCTCGAGGAGGTCCCGGAGGCCGCGAGTCGATGGCGAGGCGAATGTTTCGTCTTCGACGGGCGGGTCTCGGTTGGGCACGGGCTGGCGCTCGGGCGGCACGGGCGGTGCCATGCCTGCGGACGCCCGGTGTCCGAGGCGGACCAAGCGCATGCGGATTTCGAGGCGGAGGTCGCCTGTCCGGCTTGCGTCGGCGAATACGACGAGACCCGCCGCGCCGGTTTTCGCGAGCGGCGGCGGCAGATGGAGATCGCGCGCGCGAAGGGAATCGCACATCTGGGAGGCTGATGAGCGGCCCCCCCCCGGCTCAGGCGAAGGCGCCGATGGCGATCATCCGATCGGCGATCTCGTCAAAGGCATTGTGCCACGCCCGGGCCATCTCGCAGGTGAAGTCCGGCGCGAGCGTCTCGCCGAGCGTCACGACCAGCGCCGCGCCGAGCGCCTTGAAATGTTCGGGCCGCACACCCACGCCGGCATGGGCGCGCGCGAGATCGGCGATCTCGTCCGTCAGCGCCCCGGGTTCGTCGAGCAGGTCGCAGATGGTGGCGAGCGTCGAGAAAAAGCGCATCCCCTGGCCGGCGAGGTCGGCGCGGAACAGCGGCCGCAACTCCGGCGCGATGCTGAAGAGATTTTCATAGAACTGCTCGGACGCCGGCCTGATCCGCGGACCCACGAGCGGCAGGCTGTCCTTGATGATCCGGATATCCTCGGCGGTGACGGGCATCGCGCGCTCCTCGCTCTCTGGGTTCGGAGCGATGGAAGCGCGCGGCACGTGCTCCGACCATGATCTGGCGCAAGCCCCGCGCGGATCCCGGACGAGCCTTCAGGCGGTGGCGAGCATCGAGGGACGCTCGCGGATCGGCAGATGCACCAGCGCGGAGAAGGCGCCGACGCCGACGCCGATCCACCAGACGAGGTTGTAGTCGCCGTAGAGATCGTAGAGCCGGCCACCGAGCCAGACGCCGATGAAGGCGCCGATCTGATGACTGAGGAACACGAGGCCGTAGAGGGTGCCCATGTAGCGCAGGCCCCAGATCTGGGCGACGAGACCGCTGGTCAGCGGCACGGTGGCGAGCCAGAGCGCGCCCATGATCAGCGAGAAGATCACCACCGTCGCCGGCGTCATCGGCGTCAGGATGAAGGCGGCGGCGACGATGGTGCGGGCGGCGTAGATCTGCGCGAGCAGGTATTTCTTGCGGAAATGCTTGCCGAGCGCGCCGGCGGTGATGGTTCCGACGATGTTGGCGACGCCGATCAGCGCGATCGAGAGCGCGCCGAGCGCGGTCGTCGTGGTGATCCCCATCACCGAGAGCAGCGATCCGGGCGCGATCGGCGCGCAGACTTCGGTGATGAAGGCGGGGAAATGCGCGGTGATGAAGCCGAGCTGATAGCCGCAGGAGAAAAAGCCGATGAAGATCAGGATGAAGCTCGGGTCGCGCACCGCCTGGCCGACGATCGCGCCCATTCCGGCCTCGCCGGGCAGCGGCGCCGGGTGGACGTCGCCCTTGAGGAACGGCAGCAGGAGCAGCGTCGCGAGGATCAGCCCGGCGAAGACGAGGAACACCGAGCTCCAGGGCATGAAGCTCAGCAGATGCTCGGCGAGCAACGGGCCGATCACCTGGCCGCCCGAGCCGACGCCGGTGGCGACGCCAAGCGCCAGCGAGCGATGTTCCGGCGAGGCGGCCCGGCCGACGATGGCGAGGATGACGCCGAAGCCGGTGCCGGCGATGCCGAAGCCGATGAGGATATTGAGGAACTGATGCGCGCCCGGTGTGACCGCGCTCGCCGAGAGCACAAGCCCGAGCGCGTAGACGATGGCGCCGAGGATGATCGCCTTCTTGTCGCCGAACCGCTCGGCGATCGCGCCGAAGATCGGCTGGCCGACGCCCCAGGCGAGATTCTGGACGGCGATGGCGAGCGAGAAATCGGCGCGTGGCCAGCCGAATTGCTCGGCGATCGGGATCTGGAACAGGCCGAAACTCGCCCGGATGCCGAAATTGATCACCAGGATCCCGCAGCTGGCCAGCAGGACAGCCGTGAACAGGGGTGCGGCGCGGACATCGAGGGTCATCGGGGGCGCTCCAGGCGGGCGGAAGCCCGATCCTTCGCGGCCGCCGGCTGGCGCGTCAAACGAATTTACGCGCGGTCGTCCATCACCGTTCGTGATGAAGTTGCGCGCCATGGGGAAACGGGCGGACAAATGTCCGCCCGGCGGGGGCCGGCGCGCATTTCCTTCCGCCGGCGCCCCTGTGCAACCAACGGGATCAAGCGTCCTGTTCGGCGCCGAGATCCTCGATCTCGTCCGCTACGTCGCCGAGTATCGCGACATAGTAGCGCGGATAGTTCGCGTCGGTGGTGAAGCCGAAGGGGCCCTCCGCGGTCTCGGCGATCTCGAGAATCGGCTCGCGCGCGGTGGAACTGAGCGAGGCGGCGACGACCTGCTCCTCGCTCCAGTGCCGCGCGACGAGGCGGCGCAGCAGCTCCTTCACGTCGCTCTCGGCGATGACATCGACCGGTACCGACTGCTCGAAGGTCTTCGCGCCGCCGTCATAGCCCAGAATCGTCCAGTGTCGTTCCGACATGTTCCGTGTTTCCCGTTGCGCGCCCCGGCGCGGGGCGCTTCATCGGTCCGAATAGTCCAATTCACCGCGAGGTCAAACCGCTTCGGCGCACCCTCGCCCCGCGCGACCGCCGGTTGACGCCGCGGGTTCATTTGCTAGGGAGGGACGGAGCTGGAGAGGACCGCGCGCATGGATCACATCGGGCCGATGGCGGCCTATCGCGATCGGGTGGCCGAGGGCGCGCTGAACGCCGATCCGGCGCAACGTCTCGCCGTCGAGAAGCTGCAGCTGCTCGCGCTCCGGCTCGCCGACTACAATCCGGCGAAACCGAAGAGCGTCGGGCTCGGGCGTTTCGGCTGGGGCCGCGAGCGGATGGAGCAGAAGGCGGTGCCGGGGCTCTATCTCTTCGGCGGCGTCGGGCGCGGCAAGTCGATGCTGATGGACCTGTTCTTTCAGACCGCGCCGATCAGCCCCAAGCGCCGCGTGCATTTCCACGCCTTCATGCAGGAGATCCACAAGGGCATCGGGGCCGCGCGGGCGCGGGGCGTCACCGATCCGATCCGCCCGGTCGCCGACGCGGTGGCGGACGGCGCGACGCTGCTCTGTTTCGACGAGGCGCAGATCACCGACATCACCGACGCCATGCTGGTCGGGCGACTGTTCGAGCGGCTGTTCGAGCGGGGCGTGGTCATCGTCGCCACCTCGAACCGGGCGCCGGACGATCTCTACAAGAACGGACTGAACCGGCAGCTGTTCCTGCCCTTCATCGCGCTGATCAAGGACAAGCTCGAGGTACACGAACTCGCCAGCGCGACCGACCACCGGCTCGAGGTTCTGGCCGGGGCGCCGGTCTATCACACGCCGTCGGGCCCCGCGGCGACCGCGGCGCTCGACGCGGCCTGGGCGGCGCTGACCCAAGGGCCGGACGCCCCGCTGGCGCTGGAAGTGCATGGGCGGGAGGTGGCGCTGCCGCGGCATCGGAACCGGGTGGCCCGGGCGAGCTTCGCCGAGCTCTGCGGCCGGCCGCTCGGGCCCGCCGACTATCTGGCGTTGGCCGAGGCGCTCGATATCCTGATCCTGGAGGACGTCCCGACCCTCGGGCCTGCGCGCGCCAACGAGGCCAAGCGCTTCGTCACGCTGATCGATGCGCTCTATGAGGCGCGGGTCCGGCTGATCGTCTCCGCCGCCGCCGAGCCCGAGGCGCTCCATGTCGAGGGCGCGGGCGCCTTCGAGTTCGAACGCACAGTTTCGCGCCTGCGCGAGATGCAGGGCGTGGGCTGGGGCCGCTGAGCCGGCGGCGTTCTCGGAGACTGTTTGAAAACTCGAACGGGTCGGTCTGGCGGGTCTTTTCGCGCCCCGGTGCGTCGAACATTGAGGCCAGTATCCCGATATTGGCCTCGCCGCTCTCCTGCCGGGATCGCGAAAATCCCTCGCCAGCCCTCCGCCGCCGGATTTCCAGACGGTCTCAGCGCAGCTTCAGCAGCAGCGCGGAGGAGGCGTAGCCGTCGGGGGTCATGCCTTGCGCGGACTGGAAGCCGCGGATCGCCTGAATGGTGTTCGGGCCGATCACGCCGTCGGTGGCGCCGGTGTCGTAGCCCTTGGCGATCAGCCGCTCCTGCAGCTCGATCTTTTCGGTACGGCTGAGTTCGCGCTCGTCGCGCGGCCAGGGCGACACGAAGCCGCCGCCGCCGCCGATGCGGTCGGCAAGGGTGCCGACGCCCATCGCATAGGAGGTGGCGTTGTTGTATTTCTTGATCACGTAGAAATTCTGGAACACCGCGAAGGTCGGGCCGCGCGCGCCGGCCGGGGCGATGATCGCGGCCGGTCCGTAGTCGGGGATCGGCCGCCCGTCCATGGTCGTCACGCCGAGGCCGTTCCAGTGGCTGACCGGCTTGCGATTGCCCTGGTCGGCGCTGGCATAGCTGAAGCCGGCCGGCATATGCACCTCGATCCCCCAGGGCTGGTTCAGCCGCCAGCCCGATTTCGCCAGATAATTCGCCGCCGAGGCCAGCGCATCGGTCGGATCGTTCGACCAGACGTCGCGATGGCCGTCGCCGCCGAAATCCACCGCGTAGGACTGATAGCTCGTCGGGATGAACTGGGTATGGCCCATCGCCCCGGCCCAGGAGCCGCGCATCTCCGCCGGGGTTACGTCGCCCGCCTGCAGGATGCGCAAGGCGGCGACCAGCTGTTCCTCGGCGAAGCTCCGGCGCCGACCCTCGTAGGCGAGGGTCGCGAGGCTCTCGATCACCGGGATGTCGCCACGATTGGCACCGTAGTTCGATTCCATGCCCCAGATCGCCAGAACCGCCTCGCCGTCGACGCCGTAGCGCGCCTCGATCGCAGTCATCGTCGGGCCGAGTTCGCGGCGTTTGGCGCGACCGGTCTCGACCCGCGTCGGCGAGGCGGCGCTGTCGAGATATTCCCAGATCGGCTTGGTGAATTCCGCCTGCCGCCCGTCGAGCCGTACCACGTCGGCATTGACCCCGACGCCCTGAAACGCGGCGTCGAACACGCCGGGACTGATGCCTTGCGCGATCGCGCGCGTGCGGAACGCCGCCTTCCAGGCGACGAAGCTCTCGGGCTGCGGGCTGGGGCTGTTCCGGGCCGCGGGTGGCACTCTTGCATCGACCTGCTGGTTGGCGCCGGCGCCGCATCCCGCGACCCCGAATGCCAGTAGAATCATCGCGAATGAAATCCGTTTCAACCGCCTGCCTCCGGTTCGATCTCTGCTCGATCGTTTTGCCGGAGAGACTAGCGGGAAGCTCGCGCGAAAAAAAGCGGATTGGCGCCGCGATCTACCTGAAATTGCGCAAGTGGATTGGAGATCGATCAGTGGCGCCCGGATTTCCGGTCCCGGATCCGGGATTTCACCAGCTTGCGACGGGGCGTGCCACGCACCGGACTCTTGCCGCCGCCGGCCATCGCGCGGCCGTCTATGGTGAGGAGCTCGAAGAGCAGGCCGCCGGTCACCGGCACCGCCTCGGCCAGCCGCACCGTGACCCGGGCGCCGAGGCCGATCACCCGGCGCGTGCGCTCGCCGGTCAGGGTCTGGGTGCCCGCGTCATAGGCGAAATATTCGCGCCCCAGAGAGGAAATCGGGATCAGCCCGTCGGCGCCGGTCTCGTCCAGCTTCACGAACAGACCGAAACGGGCGACGCCGGCGACGCGCCCCTCGAACTCCGCGCCGATCCGGTCGGCGAGATAGGCCGCGAGATAGCGGTCCGTCGTGTCGCGCTCGGCCATCATCGAGCGCCGCTCGGTCATCGAGATATGCTCGCCGGTCTCTGGCAGGGCGACTTCCTCGTCATGGGTGAGCCCGTCCTTCTTCGGATCGGGCCCCCAGCCCTCGGCCCGGATCAGCGCGCGATGCAGGACGAGGTCGGCATAGCGGCGGATCGGCGAGGTGAAATGGCCGTAGCGCGGCAGGTTGAGGCCGAAATGGCCGAAATTCTCCGGCGCGTAATAGGCCTGGGTCATGGCGCGCAGCACCGAGATATTGATCATCTCGGCATGTTCTGTGCCCGCGACACCGTCAAGCAGGCGGTTCAGATGCGCGGTCTTCAGCACCTGACCCTTGGCCAGCACCTGACCGACGCTCTGCGCCGTCTCGCGCAAAGCGTCGAGCTTTTCGGGCGAGGGTTCCTCATGCACGCGGTAGAGCAGGCGCGCGCGCTTCTTCTCCAGCGTCTCGGCGGCCGCGACATTGGCGAGGATCATGAAATCCTCGATCACCCGATGCGCGTCGAACCGATCGCGGAAATTCACCGACAACACGCGGCCGTCGTCGGACAGCACGATCCGGCGCTCCGGCAGGTCGAGGTTCAGCGGCTGGCGCTGGTCGCGGGCGGCGTGGGCGGCGCGCCAGGCGGCCCAGAGCGGACGGATGACGGTCTCCACCAGCGGTTCGGTCGCGGCGTCGGGCCGACCGTCGGCCGCGCCCTGCGCCTGCGCATAGGTGAGCGAGGCGGGCGAGCGCATCAGGCCGCGGGTGAAGCGATGCGCGATCTTGTCGCCTTGCGCGTTCAGGACCATGCGGACAGCGACGCAGGGCCGGTCGGCGCCCTCGATCAGTGAGCAGAGGTCGGCGGACAGCGCCTCGGGCAGCATCGGCACCACGCGGTCGGGGAAATAGGTGGAGTTCCCCCGCCGCCGCGCTTCGCGGTCGAGGGCCGAGCCCGGCGTCACATAGTGCGCGACATCTGCGATGGCGACCCAGACGACATGCCCGCCGGGGTTCGCCGGATCGTCGTCGCCCTGGGCGCAGACCGCGTCGTCATGGTCACGGGCGTCCTCGGGGTCGATGGTGACGAGCGGCAGGGCGCGCAAATCCTCGCGCCGGCCTAGCGCCACGGGTCGCGCGGCCTCGGCCTCGGCGAGGGCGGCGTCGGGGAAGTCGTCCGGAATGCCATGCTCGTGGATCGCGATCAGCGAGACCGCCTTCGGCGCCGAGGGATCGCCGAGCCGGGCGATGATCCGCGCCCGGGGCAGGCCGTGGCCGCGGGGCGAACCCACCTGCTCGGCCTCGACCAGCTCGCCCTCGCGCGCGCCGCCACGATCGCCGGGCTCGACGCGCCAGTCGCGATCGATCTTCTTGTCGATCGCGGCGACCCGGCCACCGGATTCGCTCTCGTGATAGATGCCGATCACCCGGCTCGGCCCCATGCCGATCCGGCGGATGACCCGCGCGGTCAGCGCCGCCTCGGGACCTTCCGGTGCCAGCAGCCGGCCGAGCAGGCGGTCGCCCGCGCCGAGTGCCGGGTCGTCGCGCCGGGTGACGAGACGGACGCGGGGCAACGGCGCATCCGCCTCCCACTCCACCGGCTCGGCCCAGAGGTCGCCATCCGCGTCCGCGCCGGTCACGCGCAGCACGAGCACGGGCGGCAGGTCGCCGGCGGGCCGCGCGCGCTTGCCGCGCCTCTCGACCCGGCCCTCGCGCGCGAGGCGGGCGAGCATCTGCTTCAGCTCGATCTTGGCGGCGCCGCGCAGGCCGAAGGCGCGGGCGATGTCGCGCTTCGTGGTTTGAGTCGGATTGTCGCGCAACCAGGCGAGGAGTTCGGTTTCGGTGGGGAGTTCGCTCATGGCGCCCGCGTTAACATGCGCCGCGCGCGGCGTCCCGCGCGAATTCGCGCGACCTGGCGCCGCGCCGCGCCCGACTATTCAGCCGCGGTCTTGGGCGCGGCGGCCTTCGGCGCCGGCTTCTTCGCGGCGGGCTTCTTCGCGGCGGGCTTCTTCTTCGGCGCGGCCTTCTTGGCGGGGCTCTTTCTCGCCGACTTCTTGGCCGGGGCTTTCGCGGCGATCAGCGCCAGCGCCTGTTCCAGGGTGACCGCCTCGGCCGGCGTGTCCTTGGGCAGGGTCGCGTTGACCTTTTCCCATTTGACGTAAGGCCCGTATTTGCCCTCATAGACCCCGACATCGCCGCCGTCCGGATGCTGGCCGAGCTCGCGCAGCGGCTTCACCGCCGCGCCCCGGCCGGCGCCCCGGGCCGCCTTCTGCGCCAGCACCTCCATCGCCCGGTTCATGCCGATGGTCAGCACCTCCTCCGGGTCCTTGAGGTTCGCATAGATCTTGCCGTGCTTCACGTAAGGTCCGAAGCGGCCGATCGAGGCCTCGACCTTCTCGCCATCCTCGGGATGCGTGCCGATCAGCCGCGGCAGGGCCAGCATGTCGAGCGCGCGCGCGAGGTCGATGGCCGAGGCATCCATGCCCTTGGGGATCGAGGCGCGCTTCGGCTTCGGCGCGTCCCCGGTCGCCTCGCCGAGCTGGACATACAGCCCGTAGGGGCCGACGCGCAGCGTGACCGGCAGGCCGTTGTCGTCATGGCCGAGCAACTTGCCGTCGGGACCGGCGGCGTCGCCGCCCTCGACCTCGCCGGCGAGCGGCCGGGTGTAGCGGCATTCGGGGTAGTTCGAGCAGCCGATGAAGGCACCGCCCGAGCGCGCGGTGCGCAAGGACAGCCGGCCGGCGCCGCAGACCTTGCAGCGACGTGGCTCGGGATCCTCGGGCGTCACCGGGAAGAGATGCGGCTCCAGCACCTCGTTGATCTTCTCGAGCACGTCGGTGATGCGCAGTTCCGACGTCTCGCCGAGCGCGGCGGAGAAATCGGTCCAGAAACGGGCGAGCAGCGCCTTCCAGTCCTCGTCGCCCGTGGTGACGCGGTCCAGATCCTCCTCGAGGTCGGCGGTGAAATTATAGTCGAGATAGCGGCCGAAATAGCTTTCGAGGAAGGCGGTGACCAGCCGCCCCTTGTCCTGCGGGATCAGGCGGTTCTTCTCCTTGCGGACATAGTCGCGCTCCTGGATCGTCGAGACGATCGAGGCATAGGTCGAGGGCCGGCCGATGCCGAGCTCCTCCATCCGCTTGACCAGCGTCGCCTCGGTGTAGCGCGGCGGGGCTTGGGTGAAATGCTGTTCCGGGGTCACGCTCCGCTTGTCGGCCCGCTCGCCCGAGACGATCACCGGCAGGCGGCCGCCGTCCTCCTCGTCGACCAGCTCGAATTCCTCGTCGTCGCGGCCTTCCATATAGACCTTGAGAAAGCCGTCGAAGGTGACGACCTGGCCGGTGGCGCGCAGGCCGACGGCGCCGTCCGCGCTTGCGATCTCGACCGTCGTCCGCTCGAAGCGCGCCGCCTCCATCTGGCTCGCGACCGAGCGTTTCCAGATGAGATCGTAGAGCCTGGCCTGGTCCGGCTCCAGTCGGACACGGTCCGGCGACTGGCCCATGTCGGTCGGCCGGATGCATTCATGCGCTTCCTGCGCGTTCTTGGCCTTGTTCTTGTACATGCGCGGCGACTTCGGCACATAGGCGTCGCCGTAGCGGGTCTTGATCACGTCGCGGGCGGCCATCACCGCCTCGGGCGCCATGTCGATGCCATCGGTGCGCATATAGGTGATATGGCCCGCCTCATAGAGGCGCTGGGCGGTGTTCATCGTCTGGCGCGCGCCAAAGCCGAACTTGCGGCTCGCCTCCTGCTGCAGGGTGGAGGTCATGAAGGGCGCCGAGGGATTGCGGCTCGCGGGTTTCGATTCCACCGCCGCGACGCTCAGGTCGCGCGCGCTGATCGCGGCGACGGCGGCCTCGGCGGCCGCGCCCGTCGCGATGTCGAACTTGTCGAGCCGACGCCCGTCGAGGCTGACGAGCCGGGCGTCGAACTCCTGGCCGCGCGGCGTGGCGAGGCGGGCCTTGACCGACCAGTATTCCCGGCTGCGGAAAGCCTCGATCTCCATCTCGCGCTCGACGATCAGGCGCAGGGTGACCGACTGCACGCGGCCGGCCGACTTCGCCCCGGGCAGCTTGCGCCAGAGCACCGGCGAGAGCTTGAAGCCGACGAGATAGTCGAGCGCGCGCCGCGCGAGATAGGCGTCGACCAGCTCCATGTCGATCTTGCGCGGGTTCTCCATCGCCGTGGTGACGGCGTTGCGGGTGATGGCATTGAAGACCACGCGCTCGACGGCCGTATCCTTCCTGACCGCCTTGCGCTTGGTCAGCGCCTCGAGCAGGTGCCAGGAAATCGCCTCGCCCTCGCGGTCGGGGTCGGTGGCGAGGATCAGCTTGTCGTCGTCCTTCAGCGCCTCGGCGATGGCGCGCACATGCTTCTGGCTCTCCGGCGCCACCTCCCACAGCATGTGAAAGGCATTGTCGGGATCGACCGATCCGTCCTTCGCAGGCAGGTCGCGCACATGGCCGTAGGAGGCGAGGACCTTGTAGTCCGGCCCGAGATACTTGTTGATCGTCTTCGCCTTGGCGGGCGATTCCACAACGACGACTGCCATGGGGCGGCTCCTTTGCGGCGCCCGGCGCCGCGACGGAGCCTAGATGTTCCCCCCACCCGTGCTTGTCAACCGTGGGGCGTACCGCGCTCCGTGTCTCCGCCGGGGGAGATCGAAGCGGCGCCGGGCGAGTTGGCGCGTCAGGTTTCGCGGCTGATCGTCGCCCCCGGATGACGCCGGATCAGGCCCTGAAGCTCGAGATCGAGCAGCAGCGCCGCCACCCGCGCGGCCGGCAGGCCAACGGCGCGGGTCAGCGCGTCCTCGGTGACAGGCGTCGGTCCGATCAGGTCGAACAGCCGTTCAGCCGCGTCGCCCTCGGGCACGGGCATGGGCACGGGCGCCTCCACCGGGGCGCGGGTGGTTCGAGGCGATGGCCGGGCGGACGGAGGCGCCGCGACGCCCGAGGCGATCGCCTCCAGCACGTCCGCGGCGTCGCGCACGAGGGTCGCGCCATCGCGGATCAACTGGTTGCAGCCGCCGGCGCGGGCGTCCATCGGGCTGCCCGGGACGGCCATGACCTCGCGTCCCTGATCGAGCGCGGCGCGGGCGGTGATGAGGCTGCCCGAGCGGGTGGCGCCCTCGACCACCACGAGGCCGAGGGCGAGGCCCGAGACTACGCGGTTGCGGCGCGGAAAGTCCTGCGGTCGGGGCGGGTGGCCCATCGGCATCTCCGAGAGGCGCAGGCCGGTTTCCGCGATCCGGCCGGCGAGCTCGGCGTTCTCCGGCGGATAGACGACATCGACGCCGCCGGCCTGGACGGCGATGGTCCCCGTCTCGAGCGCGGCGCGATGGGCGGCGGCGTCGATGCCGCGGGCGAGGCCGGAGGTGATGACGAAACCCGCCTCGCCAAGCTCGCGCGCCAGCCGCGCCGCCATGCGGCAGCCGAGCGCGGAGGCGTTGCGGGCGCCGACCACGGCGACGCCGTCGCGCTGGCCGAGGGCGATGTCGCCGATCGCCCAGAGAAACGACGGCGGATCGGGGATGGTGGCGAGGAGCCGGGGATAGTCCTCGGCGCCGAGCAGAAGCGGCCGCGCGCCCGCCGCCTCCGCCACGCGCCACTCCTCTTCGATCACGGCCCTCGGCGCCGGCGCATAGCCGCTGACCCCGGCCTCGGCGGCGATCGCCGGCAATGCGTCGAGCGCGCCGCGGGCCGAGCCGTATTCGCGGATCAGCCGGATGAAGGTCGCCGGTCCCACGCGCCGCGAGCGCCAGAGCCGCAGCCAGTCGAGCCGCGCCGCCTCGGACCGGGGCAGTGCCTCGGGCGGAATCTTCGCGGAAAGCGGCGGCGCGGCGTCGTCGGGCACGGGGAAGCTCCTCGCGCCCATTGGCGGCGCGGGCGGTAAACGCGCGGTTAACCGACGCTCAGGCGGCGCTGCCGCCGACGGTCAGCCCGCCGATCAGCAATGTCGGCTGGCCGACGCCCACCGGCACCCACTGGCCGTTCTTGCCGCAATTGCCCATCCCGGGATCGAGCGCCATGTCGTTGCCGATCGCCCGGATCTGCTTCAACGCGGTCGCGCCGTCGCCGATCAGGGTCGCGCCCCGGACCGGCGCGCCGACAACGCCGTTCTTCACCCGGTAGGCCTCGGTGCAGGAGAAGACGAACTTGCCGTTGGTGATATCGACCTGCCCGCCGCCGAACCCGACGGCGTAGATCCCGTCCTTCAGTCCGGCGAGGACGTCGGCCGGATCCGTGTCGCCGCCGAGCATGATCGTGTTCGTCATGCGCGGCATCGGCGCGTGGGCGTAGGACTGGCGGCGGCCGTTGCCGGTGGCCGGCACGCCCATCAGGCGCGCGTTCTGGCGGTCCTGCATGTAACCGACGAGGATCCCGTCCTCGATCAGCACGTTGCGCTGGCTCGGCGTGCCTTCGTCGTCGAAGGAAATGCTGCCGCGGCGGTCGGGGATGGTGCCGTCGTCCACGACGTTCACCCCCGGCGCGGCGATCCGCGTGCCCATCAGGCCGGCGAAGGCCGAGGTCTTCTTGCGGTTGAAGTCGCCTTCGAGCCCGTGGCCGATCGCCTCGTGCAGCAGGATGCCCGGCCAGCCCGGCCCGAGCACCACGTCCATCACACCGGCCGGCGCCGGCTCGGCGCGCAGATTGACGGTGGCGATGCGCAAGGCCTCGGCCGCGACGGACTTCCAGTGCTCGGTGCCCATCAGCGGCGACAGGCCATAGCGGCCGCCGCCGCCGGCGCTGCCTGATTCGCGGCGGCCGTTCTCCTCGACGATGATCGAGATATGGAGCCGGACCATCGGCCGGGCGTCGGTCAGGCGCTGGCCCTCGGGGCGCAGGATCTCGATCTCCTGCATGCTGGCGGCGAGGCTGGCCGAGACCTGCGCCACGCGCGGATCGAGCGCGCGCGCATAGGCGTCGATCTCGCGCAGCATCTCGACCTTCACGGCGAATTCGGCGTCGTCGAACGGGTCGTGGTCGGTATAGAGCCGCTGGTTGGTCGCCCGGGGCGCGGGTGCCATCACCCCGCCGCCGGCCCCGACGGCGAGCCGCGCCGTTTCCCCCGCCCGGGCCAGCGCCGCCTCGGAAATCTCGGTCGAATGGGCATAGCCGGCGGTCTCGCCCCGCACGGCGCGCAGGCCGAAGCCCTCGCCCGCCTCGTAGCTCGCATTGCGCAACCGCCCGTCGTCGAAGACCAGTGCCTCGCCCCGGTGGCGTTCGAGGAAAAGCTCGCCATCGTCGGCGCCGGCCGTGGCCGCGCGCAACTCCGCCAGCGCGCGGTCGGCGTCGAGAGCGGTCTCGAAGGGTTGAAAGCGGGGGATTGGCTGCACGATGCCCTCCTTGGGCGCGCCTGCGCGCGGGTTCGACACTTCGGCCAAAGCGGCCAGCCGCGGCGAAGCCGCGTCTTGTTCTTGCCACGCTAATATGGTTCACCTGCCTTCTGTTGCAACAATTCGCGCGGTGGCCAAGGTCGTGGCCACGGCCTGAAGGGACGGACTCACCCGATGAAGAAGCTCTGGATCGCTCTCCTGCTCGGCTGTTCCGCGATCCTCGGTGGAGGGGCGGCCTGGGCGCAGGCCGAACCGGCCGATCTGCCCGTCATCGGGGCTCCGCATGCCGGCGGGGTCTCGTTCCAACCCGCCTCGACGCCGGTCGCCACGGATCTGCACTGGCTCGATACGATGGTACACGGGATCATGTTCGTGATCGTGATCTTCGTCACCGCGCTGCTCGCCATCGTCGTCCTGCGCTTCAACCGGCGCGCCAATCCAACGCCTGCGACCTTCACGCACAATACCCGGGTCGAGATCGCCTGGACGCTGGTCCCGGTGCTGATCCTGATCATCATCGGCTCGTTCTCGCTGCCGATCCTGTTCAAGCAGCTCGAGGTGCCGACGCCGGACCTGACGATCAAGGCGACCGGAAACCAGTGGTACTGGAACTATACCTACGCCGACAACGAATTCTCCTTCGACAGCCTGCTCCTGGCCGAGGATGAGCTCGCCGCGCACGGCTACGGGCCGGAACTGCATCTGCTTGCCACCGATACCTCGGTCGTGGTGCCGGTCAACAAGGTCGTGCGGCTGCTGACCACCGGCGCGGACGTGATCCATTCCTGGGCGATGCCCGCCTTCGGCGTGAAGATGGACGCGGTGCCGGGTCGCCTGAACGAGACCTGGTTCATGGCCGAGAAGGAAGGCATCTATTTCGGCCAGTGCTCGGAGCTCTGCGGCAAGGACCACAGCTACATGCCGATCACGGTCAAGGTGGTCAGCGAGGCCCAGTACGAGACCTGGCTCGACTGGGCGATCAACGAATACGGCGGCACGCGGACGCCGGGCGGCGTCGCCGCCGCGAACTGAGGCACGGCCACGGCCCCGGAGGCCTGAGCTGCGGAGGTTTGCAATGAGCGAGACCGGCTGGATAGGCGAGGCGCCGCGCGACGCCGGCTTTGGCGACTATTTCGAACTGCTGAAGCCGCGGGTGATGCGGCTCGTGGTCTTCACCGCGATCGTCGGCCTCGTCTGCGCGCCGGTGCCGGTGCATCCCGTGGTCGCCTTCGCCGCGCTGATCTGCGTCGCGGCCGGCGCCGGCGCGGCCGGCGCGCTCAACATGTGGAGCGACTGGGATATCGACGCGGTGATGAAGCGCACCGCGCGCCGCCCGATCCCGGACGGCCGGGTCACCCGGGACGAGGCGCTCGGCATCGGCGTCACGCTCGGCGCCTTCTCGGTGGTGATGCTGGCGCTCTTTGCCAATATCTTCGCGGCGGGGCTGCTCGCCTTCACCATCCTGTTCTACGCGGTGATCTATTCCCTGTGGCTGAAGCGGGCGACGCCGCAGAACATCGTCATCGGTGGCGCGGCCGGCGCGCTGCCGCCGATGATCGGCTGGGCGATCGCCACCGGCGGCGTCTCCGTCGAGAGCCTGCTGATGTTCCTGCTCATCTTTCTCTGGACGCCGCCGCATTTCTGGGCGCTGGCGCTGTTCCGGAATGAGGATTACGTCCGCGCCGGCCTGCCGATGATGCCGGTGACCGCCGGGCCGCGCAGCACGCGAAACCAGATCCTCGGCTATTCCCTCGTGCTCGTGCCCGTGGCGATCCTGCCGGCCTTCACCTCGGTCGGCGGGCCGGTCTATCTCGCCGGCGCGGTGGTGCTGAACGTCCTGTTCCTGCGCGGCGCCTGGCAGATCTGGTGGCGGGACGAACCGGAGGCGGAGGCCGACCGCTACCGCGTCGAAAAGAAGTTCTTCGCACTCTCGATCGTCTATCTCTTCCTGCATTTCTGCCTGTTCCTGGCCGAGGCTGGGCTGCGGGCCGCCGGGCTCGCCGCCGCCGGCTGGCCGACGCTGACGTAGGGACCGAGAGATGCGCCCGGACAGCCACGAGATCTTCGCCCGCCGCCGCAGCCGCAATGTCGGCCTCGGACTGGTGCTCGGCGCCTTCGTCCTACTCGTCTTCGCCGTCAGCGTGGTGAAGATCGGCAGCGGCGCGCCCCTCGGCCATGTCGAGCCGGCGGAGACGACGCGCATGCTGCCCAAGGCCGGGAACTGAACGGTGACGACCTCGGCCAACGCGCGTCTCGCCTGGAAGCTCGCGGCCGTGGTCGTGGTGATGGTGGCACTCAGCTTCGCGGCGGTGCCGTTCTACAGCTGGTTCTGCCGGACCACCGGCTATGGCGGCACGCCCTCGGTCGCCGAGGCGGCGCCGGACACCATCCTCGACCGCCAAGTCACCGTGCGGTTCGACGCCAATGTCGCGCCGACCATGCCCTGGCACTTCCGCCCCATGCAGCGCGAGATGACGATCCGTCTCGGCGAGACCGGCCTCGCCTTCTACGAGGCCTACAATCCGACGAATCATCCGGTCGCCGGTCAGGCCGCCTTCAACGTCGCCCCCGACAGCGCCGGGAAATATTTCGACAAGATCGCCTGTTTCTGCTTCAACCTCCAGGTGCTCGGCCCTGGCGAGCGCGTGGAGATGCCGGTGACCTTCTTCGTCGATCCCGAGATGCTGAAGGACAGCGACGCGGCGCGACTCAAGGCGATCACCCTGTCCTACACCATGTTTCCGGCCGTCCTGCCCGAAGACACCCCGGCGCTCACCATAGCGCCGGCCTCCGCGGCCGGAATCGTGTCACCGCCTGACTTGACGATCGAACACTAGAAGGGAGCAAGCCAGCCATGGCGGGCCAGAAGAACCACGACTACCACATCCTGCATCCCAGCGTCTGGCCGTTCGTCGGGGCGCTTGGCGCCTTCGTCTTGCTGTTCGGGGCGGTGCTGTTCTTCCACGACCATGGGCCGTGGCTGATGCTGATCGGGCTGCTGATGGTGCTCTATACCATGTTCGCCTGGTGGTCGGACGTGATCTCGGAGAGCCAATCGGGCGACCATACGCCGGTGGTGCAGATCGGCCTGCGCTACGGCGTGATCATGTTCATCGTCTCAGAGATCATGTTCTTCGCGGCCTGGTTCTGGTCCTTCTTCAAGCACGCGCTCTATCCGATGGGCGTGATCGAGGGCGTGGTGGTCACCCCCGGGGTCTGGCCGCCGCACGGGATCGAGACCTTCGATCCCTGGCACCTGCCGTTGATCAACACGCTGATCCTGCTCTGCTCGGGTTGCGCGGCGACCTGGGCGCACCATGCGATCGCCGAGGAGAACAACCGCGAGCAGATGAAATGGGGCCTGTGGATCGCCATCACGCTCGGCGTGCTGTTCACGATCTTTCAGGCGTATGAATACAGCCATGCGGAATTCTCGTTCTCCGGCAATATCTACGGCGCGAACTTCTTCATGGCGACCGGCTTTCACGGCTTCCACGTGATCATCGGCACCATCTTCCTCGGCGTCTGCCTGCTGCGGGTCTATCTCGGCCAGTTCACGCAGGATCAGCATGTCGGGTTCGAGGCGGCGGCCTGGTACTGGCACTTCGTCGACGTGGTCTGGCTGTTCCTGTTCGCAGCGGTCTATATCTGGGGCGGCGGCGTCTCGCACGGGCACTGAGAGACCGTTTGAGAATTCCGCGGGTCGGTCCGACCGGTCCTTGCTGCGCCCCGTTGCGTCGATCATCCATGCCAGTATCCTCGATATCGGCATGGATGATCCCCTGTCAGGATCACGAAAATCCCATCCCGGACCTCCGCCGCCGAATTCCGGAACAGTCTCTGAGCGGCCCTGGCGCGCGTAGGGTCAGGGCGCGCGCCCAAGCCCGCGGACAGGTGATCCGATGACCCGGCGCATGATCCCGGCGCTGATCTTCGGCGTCGCCGGGGTCGCGATCCTGATCTGGCTCGGCACCTGGCAGCTTCAGCGCCTCGCCTGGAAAACCGGGATCCTCGACCGGATCGAGGCGCGGATCACCGCCGAGCCCGTGTCCTTGCCCGCCGCGCCGGACCGGTCGACCGACCAGTATCTGCGCGTGCTGGAGAGCGGCGCGATCGAGCCGGGCGAGCTTCACGTCTATACCTCCGCGCCGCCGCGTGGCGTCGGCTACCGGATCATCGTACCGCTGCGGCTGGCCGACGGGCGACGCATCCTCCTCGATCGCGGCTTCGTGCCGATCGAGGAGAAGGACGCGCCGCGGCTCGTCGGGCCGATCCGGGTCGAGGGCTCGCTGCTCTGGCCGGACGAGACCGATGGCTACACCTCGGCGCCGGACCGCGCCAAGAACATCTGGTTCGCCCGCGACGTCGGGTTGATGAGCGCGGCGCTCGACACGCTGCCGGCGATGCTGGTGACCGAGGCGAGCGACGATCCGAACCCGCCCTGGGCGCGCCCGGTGACCATCGATATCCCGAACGACCATCTGCAATATGCCATCACCTGGTTCTCGCTGGCCGTGGCCTGGGCGGGGATGACAGTCTACTGGCTTTGGCGTATCAAACGCCGATCCGATTGAGCGCAGAAACGAAAGTCCCGCCGATGCAATATGTCTCCACCCGCGGCGTGGCCCCGAAGCTCGGCTTCGAGGAGGCGATGCTGACGGGCCTCGCCCGCGACGGTGGCCTCTATGTGCCGGAGACCTGGCCGACCCTCGGCCATGACGAGATCGCCGCCCTGGCCGGCCTGCCCTACGAGGAGGTCGCCTTCCGCGTCATGTGGCCCTTCGTCGGCGAGGCCTTCGGCGAGGTGGAGTTCCGCGCCATCCTCGGCCGCGCCTATGCCGGTTTCGGCCATGTCGCGCGCTGTCCGCTGATCCAGATCGGCGCGAACGACTGGTTGCTCGAACTGTTCCACGGTCCGACGCTCGCCTTCAAGGACGTGGCGATGCAGCTGATCGGCCAGCTGTTCGAGGCGAGCCTGAAGCGCTCGGGTCGGCGGATCACCATCGTCGGCGCGACCAGCGGCGACACCGGCTCGGCGGCGATCGAGGCGTTTCGCGGCCGCGAGAGGGTCGAGGTCTTCATCCTCTTCCCCGACGGCCGCGTCTCCGAGGTTCAGCGCCGCCAGATGACGACGCCGGCGGACGCCAATGTCCACGCGCTCGCCATCGCGGGGGATTTCGACGACGCGCAGGCGCGGGTCAAGGACATGTTCAACGACCACGCCTTTCGCGACGCGGTCGGGCTCGCCGGGGTGAATTCGATCAACTGGGCGCGGGTGCTGGCGCAGGCCGTCTATTACTTCACCTCGGCCGTGGCGCTCGGCGCGCCGGGCCGCCCGATCAGCTTCACCGTGCCGACCGGCAATTTCGGCGATGTCTTCGCCGGCTACGTGGCCAAGCGCATGGGCCTGCCGATCGAGCGGCTGGTGATCGCCACCAACCAGAACGATATCCTGCATCGCACGCTCGCCACCGGCGCCCATGTGAAGCAGGGCGTCGCCGCCTCGATCAGCCCCTCGATGGACATTCAGGTCAGCTCGAATTTCGAGCGGCTGCTGTTCGAACTCTACGACCGCGAGGGGCCGGCGGTCGCCGCGCTGATGGGAGAGCTCGGCGCTTCGGGCGCCTTCTCCCTGTCGCAGGGCGCGCTGACCCGGCTGCGGGCGGAGTTCGACAGCGCCCGGGTCTCGGAGGATGAGACGCGCGCCACCATCGCCAGTGTGCTGGCCGAGACCGGCGAGGTGATCTGTCCCCATACCGCCGTCGGCGTCCACGCCGCCCGCGCCCGGCGTGGCGATCCGTCGGTGCCGATGGTGACGCTCGCCACCGCGCATCCGGCGAAGTTCCCCGACGCGGTCGAAGCGGCCTGCGGGGTCCGCCCGGCGCTGCCGCCGCGGCTCGCCGATCTCCTCGACCGGCCGGAGCGGGTGACGCATGTGCCGAACGAGCTTCGCGCCATCGAGGCGCTGCTCAGCCGCGAGGTCGTGGCATGAGCATCGAGATCCATCGCCTGTCGAACGGGCTGCGCGTCGTCACCGAGCCTATGCCGGGCCTGCATTCCGCGGCCATCGGCCTCTGGGTCACCGCCGGCGGGCGGCACGAGCGGATCGAGCAGAATGGCATCGCCCATTTCCTCGAACATATGGCGTTCAAGGGCACGCCGAGCCGCACCGCGCTGCAGATCGCCGAGCAGATCGAGGACGTGGGCGGCTATATCAACGCCTATACCGGCAAGGAGATGACCGCCTACTACGCCCGGGTCTTGCGCGACGACGTCGGGCGCGCGCTCGACATTCTGGCGGACATCGTGCTCAACCCGCTGTTCGCGGCGCCCGATATCGAGGTGGAGCGCGGCGTGATCCTGCAGGAAATCGGCCAGGCGCTCGATACGCCGGACGATATCATTTTCGACTGGCTGCAGGAGGCCGCCTTCCCCGATCAGCCTTTCGGTCGCGCCATCCTCGGCCCGAGCGAGCGGGTCTCGGCCTTCGCCGCGCCCGATCTCGCCGGTTTCGTGCGCGAACATTACGGGCCGAGCCAGTTGATCCTGTCCGCCGCCGGTGCCATCGACCCGGCGGCCGTGGTGCGCGACGCCGAGCGGCTGTTCGGCCATCTCGCGCCCCGTCCCGGCCTCGCGGTGCTGCCGGCGCGCTTCAAGGGCCACGAACGGCGCGAGGATCGCGAGCTCGAACAGGCGCATGTCGCGCTCGCCCTCGAAGGGCCGGGCATTCGCGCGGACTCCGCCTATGACGCGCAGGTCTATGCGATCGCGCTCGGCGGCGGCATGTCCTCGCGCTTGTTCCAGGAACTGCGCGAGCGCCGGGGGCTCTGCTACACGATCTTCGCCCAGGCCGGCGCCTATCACGACACCGGCCTCATCACGCTCTATGCCGGCACCGGCGCCGATCAGATCCGCGAGCTGACTGAACTGATGGGCGACGAACTGCGCCGCGCCGCCGACGGCTTCAGCCGGGCCGAGCTGGACCGCGCGCGGGCACAGATGAAGGCGGGAATGCTGATGGGACTCGAAAGCCCGTCGGCCCGGGCCGAACGGATCGCACGGATGATCGCCATCTGGGACCGCGTGCCGGCGGTCGAGGAGATCGTCGCTCGCATCGACGCGGTGACGACCGGCGGCCTGCGCGATTTCGCCGAGCGGGTGGTCGCGCGGGCCGAGCCGGCGCTGGCGCTGCTCGGGCCGGTCGCCGATGCCCCCGATCGCGGCGAACTGGCGCGGCGTCTCGCGGCGTGAGGCGCCGCGCTTGCTGACCTTCCGCCGCTCCTCGCCGCTCCGGATCGATACCGAACGCCTGACGCTGCGGCTGCCGGAAATGGGCGACCATCTCGCCTGGTCCGCCCTGCGCCGCCGTGGCGCCGATTTCCTGCGCCCCTGGGAGCCGAGCTGGTCGGCCGATCATTTCTCGCGCCGTGCCTTCCGCAACCGCGTCTACTGGGCCTTTCGCGCGCGGGAGGAGGGGCGGGCGGTGGCGCTGTTCCTGTTCCGGCGCGACGATTCACAGCTCGTCGGCGCGATCACGCTCGACAGCATCCGCCGGGGGCCGTCGCAATCGGCGCAGGTCGGCTACTGGACCGGCCAGGAATTCGCGCGCCAGGGCTATATGGCCGAGGCGCTGGTCGCCGTGGTCGAGCATGCCTTCGGGACGCTCGATCTCAGCCGGGTCGAGGCCGCCTGCCTGCCCGAGAACAGCGCCTCGCGCGGGTTGCTGGAGCGGACCGGCTTCGTGCATGAGGGGATGGCGCGCGGCTATCTGCAGATCGACGGCCGCTGGCGCGACCATGTGCTCTATGCGAGCCTGCGCGCCGACCGGAAGGGACAGGAACAGGGATGACCGCGCTCATCGACGCCGACGCCGACCTCGTCGCCCGACTGGCGACCGCGCTGGGACCTGGCGCGGTGCTGCCGCCCGAGCCGCGCTATCTGGAAGAGCCGCGCGGCCGCTACGTCGGCAAGGCCGCCGCGATCCTGCGGCCGGCCTCGGTCTCCGCGGTCCAGACTGCGGTCCGCCTCTGCGCCGAGGCGCGGGTCGGGATCGTGCCCTATGCCGGCGGCACCGGCCTCGTCGGCGGCCAGGTAATGGCCGAGGGGCCGGTACCCGTTGTCCTTTCGGTCGAGCGCCTGAACCGGATTCGCGATCTCGATACCATCGACGACGTGCTGACCGCCGAGGCGGGGGTGATCCTCGCCGATGCGCAGGCCGCGGCGGTCGGCGCCGGGCGGGTCTTCCCGCTGGCGCTTGCCTCGGAAGGCTCGGCCCGGATCGGCGGCCTCCTCGGAACCAATGCCGGCGGGGTCAATGTGCTGCGCTACGGCAATGCCCGCGATCTCTGCCTCGGTGTCGAGGCGGTGCTGGCGAACGGCACCGTGCTGAACGGCCTCGGGCGGCTGCACAAGAACAACACCGGATATGACCTGCGGCACCTGCTGATCGGCTCGGAAGGAACGCTCGGGATCATCACGGCGGCGAGCCTGCGGCTCTATCCCGCGCCGCGCGAGAACGGGACGGCCTGGATCGCCGTCGCCTCGCCCGCCGCCGCGCTCGATCTGCTCGCCGCCTTCCGTGAACGGCTCGGCGGCGCGATCCTCGCGTTCGAACTGATCCACGAGGCGGGGTTCGCCTTCCTGCGCGAGACGCTGCCCGAAGTGCCGCTGCCGGCGATGGATCACTCGGAATGGGTGGTTCTGGCCGAGGTCGCGGACGGCGCCGACTCCCACGTCGCCGAGCGTTTCGAGGCGGCGCTGGTCGAGGCCCTGGAACGCGGGCTCGCCGCCGACGCGCTGGTCGCCCAGAACGCGCATCAGCGCGACGCCTTCTGGACGGTGCGCGAGCGCATTCCCGAAGCCAACCGGCTGATCGGCGCGATCTCCAGCCACGATATTTCCCTGCCGCTTTCGCGGCTGGCCGAGTTCATCGACCGGACGGGGCCAGCGTTGCGCGCGCTCGACCCGACGGTCCGGATCAACTGCTTTGGCCATCTGGGCGATGGCAACCTGCACTACAATGTCTTCCCGGCGAAGGGGCGGGCGCGGTCGGACTATGATGCGATCCGGGGCGCGGTGAAGGAGACGGTGTATGACCTCGCCCATGCGCTCGGCGGGTCGATGAGCGCCGAGCACGGCATCGGCCGGCTCAAGACCTCGGACATGACCCGCTACGTGGATCCGACCAAGATCGCCGCCATGCGGGCGATCAAGTCCGCGCTCGATCCCTTGGGCATCCTGAACCCCGGCGCGGTGCTTCCGCCGTCCTGAGGCTTCACGCCGAGGCGAGCCCCGGATGCCGGGGGCCGCTGCCATCCCCAGACACCGCCGCTCCGCGGTTCCCGACTATCGGGCCGGAGGCCGGACACCGAATCGCACCGCCCGTGTCGAGACGACGCGGCCAACCGCCACCGGAAATGGTGCTTCCGCCTACGCGCGTGGGCTTGGCGGGACACGAGGAGGATCCGGGAGGCGCTGAAAGGAAATGCGCCCCCTCCGGGGGGGAGAAGGGGGCGCGATATCCAGACTGGAGGGTCTGAGGGTTTGCAAGCAGCTGTTCAATCGCTTGAACACCTTCAATCTGTCGGGGAATGGTTACCAAAAGCTTAACGGACAATCTCTTATTCATCTTTAGGTTGTTTTTTTTCGAACGGTCCGGGGCGGCTGAGCGAGAAGACCTCCCGCACGGCGGCATAGTGCTTGTAGCCGAGCCGCGAGAGCGGCTGATAGAGCGTCACATCGACCAAACCGTCCCGCAGGACATTCTCGTCAACAAAGACCCCGACGACCTCGCCGATGACCATGGCGCTCGACGGGCCGGGCAGATCGACGATCTTCCACACTCGGCATTCGAGCGCGGCGGGCGCCTCGGCGACCCGCGGCGGCGCGACGAGGCGTGACGCGGCCTTGGTCAGCCCGGCGATTTCGAACTCGTCTTCGCCGGCGGGATAGGGGCCGGAGGTCAGGTTCATCGCATCCCGCAGGGCGAGTGGCACAATATTCGCCACGAATTCGCCGGTCTCCCGAATATTCGCCAGTGTATCCTTGCGCTCCTCGCCACCGAGCTTCAGGCCCATGGTGCAATACATGACCATCGGCGGCTTCTCGGAGACGGCGTTGAAGAAGCTGTAGGGCGCGAGATTGGCCCCGCCGGAGGAATCGGCGCTCGAGATCCAGCCGATCGGCCGCGGAGCGACCAGGGCCTTGAACGGATCATGCGGCAGCCCGTGGCTGTCGAGTCCCGGGCGATAGAACATCTGGGGATCACTCGCGTTTTCGCCTTTGCCGCGAAGTTAGGGCCATGCTAGCTCGGAGTCGAGCGGGCCGGGCGTCCGCGCCTGCCCGTTTGCCCCCGCGCCCCACGCTCCCTCAAGTGAATGTTCCGGATCTACAAAGAGACCCCTGACGATCGCGCCGAGGTGGAATACCTCTATGACCTCGCCTTCGCGCCGGGGCGCACGGCGCTGTCGTCCTATCGGCTGCGCGAGGGCGTGGATCCGGTGACCGACCTGTCGCTCATCGCGCGGGACGACTATGACGCGCTTGGCGGGGCCATCCGCTACTGGCCGGTGCGGATCGGTGACCGCGGCCATCCGGCACTGCTGCTCGGGCCCGTGGCTGTGCATCCGACGCGGCAGGGCGAGGGAATCGGCGCGCTGCTCATCTCGGAGAGCCTGCAGCGCGCCTTCGATCGCGGATGGACACGGGTGATCCTGGTCGGCGACGCGCCCTACTACCGGCGCTTCGGCTTCACCCAGGAGGCGGCGCGCGACCTGCGCTATCCGCCGCCGACCAATCCCGACCGCCTGCTGGCGCGGGCACTGGTTCCCGGCGCCTTCAACGGCGTCTCGGGCCTCGTCTCCGGCTGGAAGCGCCCGACGACCGTCGCGTGATCGGGCGCCGCGCTCAGGCCAGTGGGCGGGACAGGAAGATCGTGCCGGCGACGGGGGTCTCGTAATAGGGCGGGATCACCTCGAAGCCGGCGGCGCGATACAGCGCGAGGGCGCCCGGCATGCTCGGCAGCGTGTCGAGCCGCATCTCGCGATGTCCCGCCCGCTCCGCCGCGTCAAGGACCGCCGCGACGAGTGCCCGGCCGAGGCCGGTGCCCCGCGCCGCCCCCGTGACATAGAGCCGCTTCATCTCGCAAATCCCGCCGCCGAGTGGGCGCATCGCGACGCAGCCCGCCGGGCCGTCGCCATCGCGGGCATAGAGCAGCGCGCCGCGCGGCGCGGCGTATTTGCCGGGCAGCGTCGCGAGCTCCGTCTCGAAATCCTGGAAGCCGAGGTCGAACGGCAGGGTGGCGGCATAGGCGCGAAACAGCCCGGCGACGGCGGCGAGCTCCGCCGCCGAGCGCGCGCGCCCAATCCGGTCCGCGACGCGCATGCTCAGCCGACGGCCACCGCGCGCGCGGTATCCATTTCGGCGCGCATCCGCCGGATCGCGGCCTCGAGTCCGACGAAGATCGCCTCGCCGATCAGGAAATGCCCGATATTGAGCTCCATCAGATCCGGGATCGCCGCGACGGGGCCAACGCTGTCGAAGGTCAGGCCGTGGCCGGCGTGGACTTCGAGCCCGAGCGCCCGCGCGAAACCCGCCATCTCCACCAGCCGCGCCAGTTCGGCATCGCGCGTGGCGATATCACCGGCGATGTCCGCGTCACAATAGGCACCGGTATGCAGCTCGATCACCGGAGCGCCGATCCGGTACGACGCCTCGATCTGGCGGCGGTCCGCGGCGATGAACATCGAGACGCGGCAGCCCGCTTCCCGCAAGGGCAGGATGAAATCCGCCAGCGCATTCTCGTCGCGCGCCACCTCCAGCCCGCCTTCGGTGGTACGCTCCTCGCGCTTTTCCGGCACGATGCAGACCGCGCGCGGCCGGTGGCGCAGCGCGATCGCCCGCATCTCGAGCGTCGCCGCCATCTCGAGATTGAGCGGCAGCGAGATCCCGACCATCAGCGCCTCGATATCCGCGTCGGTGATGTGGCGCCGATCCTCGCGCAGATGCGCGGTGATGCCGTCGGCGCCGGCCGCCTCGGCAAGCAGCGCGGCGCGCAGCGGATCGGGCGTCGGGCCGCCGCGGGCGTTCCGCACCGTGGCCACATGGTCGATATTCACCCCGAGCCGTAGCCGCCCGCTCGGTCTGGCCGCAACCTCGCTCATGCGCCGCCTCCCTTGGTTCCATGTCCCTTGAGGCCGCCGACCGTCCGGCGTTCGACCTCCTGCCGCTCCAGCCGTTCCTTCGCCCGCTGCAGCATGCGCGCGCGGCGCCGCGCTTGGTAGGCGCCGACGATCGGGCGGACGAGGTAATATCCGGCAACCGAGGCGACGATGCCGGGCAGCAGACCGCCGACGAAATAGGGCCAGACCATGTCGTAGAGAAACAGGCTGAGCTTGCCCCATTGCGCGGTGCCGACGCCGAACAGGCTGAGCAAGCTCTGCCAGATGCCGGCCCCCGCCTGGCTGAACGCCTCGGCGATGCGGCCGAAGTCGCGGCCGGTGACGCCATGGCCGAGGATGCGATGGCCAAGCGCCAGCGAAATCGCGGCGATGAAGGGCGTGGTGATCGGATTTCCGACCAATGTGCCGATCAGGCTGGCGACGATATTGCCGCGAAACAGCCATGCCAGCCCGGCCCCGAGCAGCACGTGGAGCCCGAACAGCGGCGTGAAGGAGACGAAGGTGCCGAAGGCGAAACCGAGCGCGATGCGATGCGGCGTATCGGGCAGCCGCTTGACACGATGGCCGAGATATTCGATCCCGCGCCGCCAACCCCGGCGGGGGTAGACGGCCTCGCGCAGGCGCGAGAACAGGGGCGGCTTGTCACGTCGCTTGAAGACCATTGGCCCGGGATTTCCCGTCGCTCCTCTCGGTGGACGCCGCGGGATCCGTTCAGCGGCCGGCCGGAGCGTTCCCCGCCGCCGCAGCCGCGCGATATCGCCGGACCTGCGCCACATCCGAATCAGCGTCGATCGCCGTCAAGATATGGGTCAGGTGTTCCATATCCCTAACCTCCGCATCAATCACGATCCGATAGAAATCAGGCTTGCGATCCGTGAACACGATGTTGGTGATGTTGGCGCGATGCTCGCCGAGCAGCGTGCAGATTCGCCCGAGCGTCCCGGAATCGTTGGCGAGCGCGATCTCGACGCGGGTCTCGTGGGTGGCATTGCTGTGACCGTCGGCCCAGCGCAGGTCGATCCAGCGGTCCGGCGTGTCCTCGAAGGCGCCGAGCGTCGCGCAGTCGATCGCATGGATCATCACGCCCTTGCCGCGCTCGGCGATGCCGACGATGCGCTCGCCGGGGATCGGGTTGCAGCACGGCGCCGGCCGCGCCTCCTGGCCGAGGCCGAGGCCGATCACCACCGGCGCCGCCTCGTTCCGTGCCTTCGGCAGTCCGGCCTCGCGCAGCAGTTCGGGATAGAGCGTCGCGATGAGATCGCGCCCCGTCATCTCGGCGGCGCCGAGCCGGGCCAGCACATCCTCGCCCTCCTCGAGCCCGAGACGGCGGGCGGCGGTCTCCATCGCCTTGTCGCTCGCCTTCTTGCCGACCCGCTCCAGCGACACCCGCGCGATCTCGCGCCCGAGCCGCACCTGCGTCGCGCGCTGCTCGCCGCGCAAGGAGCGCCGGATCGCCGCCTTGGCGCGACCGGTGACCACCATGTCCTCCCAGGAGGGCTGCGGCCGCTGTCCCTCGGCGCGGATGATCGTCACGCTCTGCCCGTTGCGCAGCTTGGTCCAGAGCGGCACCCGCTGGCCGTCGACCTTGGCGCCGACGCAGGAGTCGCCGATCCGGGTATGGATCGCGTAGGCGAAATCGATCGGCGTCGCGCCGCGCGGCAGCTTCACCACCTCGCCCTTGGGGGTGAAGCAGAACACCTGGTCGGTGAACATCTCGAGCTTGACGTGCTCGAGGAAATCCTCGTCCTCCTGCCATTCGACGCGCTCGGTGATCGAACGCAGCCACTGGAAGGGATCGACGGCGAACGGGTTCTCGAACCGTTCGCCGTCCTTGTAGGACCAGTGCGCGGCGACGCCGGTTTCGGCCACGGCGTGCATCTCGCTGGTGCGGATCTGGACCTCGACGCGCTTGCCGTCGCGGCCGGACATCGAGGTGTGGATCGAGCGATAGCCGTTCGACTTCGGCTGGCTGATATAGTCCTTGAACCGCCCCGGCACCGCCGTCCAGCGTTGATGCACGGCGCCGAGCGCGGTGTAGCAGTCCGCGACCGAGTGGGTGATGATCCGAAAGCCGTAGATGTCGGACAGCCGCGAGAAGGCCTCCTTCTTCTCCTCCATCTTGCGCCAGATGGAATAGGGCTTCTTCTCCCGGCCAAAGACCACGGCCTCGACCCCCGCCTGGGTCAGCACCTGGCGGATATCGTCGGTGATCTTCGGAATGACGTCGCCGCTCTCGTTCCGCAGGCTGACGAAACGGCGGATGATCGACTTGCGCGCCTCGGGGTTCAGCACGCGAAAGCTGATGTCCTCGAGTTCGTCGCGCATCCACTGCATGCCCATCCGGCCGGCGAGCGGTGCGAAGATGTCCATGGTCTCGCGCGCCTTGCGGGCCTGCTTTTCCGGTGCCAGATGCTTGATCGTGCGCATGTTGTGCAGACGGTCGGCGAGCTTGACCAGCAGGACGCGCAGATCCTTCGACATCGCCATCAGCAGCTTGCGGAAATTCTCCGCCTGGGCGTTCTCGACCGAGGAGAGCTCGAGATTGGTGAGCTTGGTGACACCATCGACCAGTTGCGCGATCTCATCGCCGAAGCGGATCGCGATCTCGCGGTAGGTGGACTTGGTGTCCTCGATCGTGTCGTGCAGCAGCGCGGTGATGATCGTCGCATCATCCAGCCGCTGCTCGGCCAGCAGCATGGCGACGGTCACCGGATGGCTGAAATAGGGCTCCCCGCTGGTGCGCAGTTGGCCATCGTGCATCTTGTGGCCGTAGTCGTAGGCCGCCGCGATCAGCGCGCTGTCGGAGTTCGGGTTATAGCCGCGGACCAGATCCGTGAGGCCGCTGACGGGGATGATCCCGTCAGGCCCCGGCCGTACCGGGGTCATGTCCGCCACGGACGTCAACCCGGGCTCAGTTTTCGCCCTGAGCCTCCATCAGCGCGCGCAGCAGCCGTTCCTCGGACATGTCGTCCTCCATCGGCGCGTCGTTGCCGACGAGCAGGGTCATTACGTCTTCCTCGGGTTCATCGATCTCGATCTGGCGCTGGAAGCTCTCGATCGCGCTGTCGCGCAGCTGGTCGGCGGTCATCGTCTCCTCGGCGATCTCGCGCAGGGCGACGACCGGATTCTTGTCGTTGTCGCGATCGACGGTCAGCGGCACGCCGGCCGCGAGCGACCGGGCCCGATGCGCGGCCAGCATGACGAGTTCGAACCGGTTCGGCACCTTGTCGACGCAGTCTTCAACTGTTACGCGGGCCATACCGGATCTCCATCATTCCACGACGTCGGAAAAAGCAGCAGATAGCGCCCGTCCCCCGGGAATGCAAGAGCCTGCGGCGGGCGGGTCAAGGGAGCCCAAGGCGCCCCATATTGACCCTCCCCGCGTTTCGCGCTAGGGGAGGCGCGATTTTTCGGAAGTCTTCACAGCTTCCGGTCCCGTCCCGAAGGGGGGATCGCCGTCGGTCAGCGCGTCGCGCCCACCGGCGCGTTTCGCGTTTCGGGGCTCTCGGCGAGGGGGCGACCGATGTTCGAGAACCTGTCCGACCGCCTCGGCGGAGTCTTCGGCAAGCTGACCCGTCAGGGCGCGCTCACCGACGACGATGTCGCGACCGCGCTCCGCGAGGTCCGCGTCGCGCTGCTCGAGGCCGATGTGTCGCTGCCGGTCGCCCGCGATTTCGTCAAGGCGGTCCAGGACAAGGCCAAGGGCCAGGCGGTGACGAAATCCGTCACTCCGGGCCAGCAGGTGGTGAAGATCGTCCATGACGAGCTCGTGCGCGTGCTCGCCGGCGACGGGCGCCCGACCGAGCTCCGCATCGACAATCCGCCGGCGCCGATCCTGATGGTCGGCCTGCAGGGTTCGGGCAAGACCACGACGACGGCGAAGCTCGCCAAGCGGCTGAAGGAGCGGGAGGGCAAGCGGGTGCTGATGGCCTCGCTCGACACCCGCCGCCCGGCCGCGATGGAGCAACTCGCCGTGCTCGGCGCCCAGATCGGCGTCGATACCCTGCCGATCGTCGCCGGCCAGGATCCGGTCGCGATCGCGCGCCGCGCGAAGCAGCAGGCGACGCTCGGCGGCTATGACGTCGTGATGCTCGACACCGCCGGTCGCCTCCATATCGACGACGAACTGATGGCCGAGGTCAAGGCGGTCCGCGACGCCGCCGCCCCGCGTGAAACGCTGCTCGTCGTCGACGGCCTGACCGGCCAGGACGCGGTCAACGTGGCCGAGCAGTTCGATGGCCAGGTCGGCATCTCCGGTGTCCTCCTCACCCGCATGGACGGCGACGGCCGCGGCGGCGCCGCGCTCTCGATGCGCGCGATCACCGGCAAGCCGATCCGTTTCGTTGGCCTCGGCGAGAAGATGGACGCCCTCGAGGAGTTTCATCCCGAGCGGGTCGCGGGGCGGATCCTCGGCATGGGCGACATCGTCAGCCTCGTCGAGAAGGCGCAGGAAACGCTGGAGGCCGAGGCCGCCGAGCGGATGATGAAGCGGTTCCAGAAGGGTCAGTTCAACATGAACGACCTCAAGGACCAGCTCGAGCAGATGATCAAGATGGGCGGCATGCAGGGGCTGATGGGCATGATGCCCGGCATGTCCAGGATGTCGAAGCAGCTCGACGAGGCCGGCCTCGACGACAGGGTGCTGCGCCGCCAGATCGCCCTGATCAATTCGATGACGAAGAAGGAGCGGCGCAGTCCCGACCTGCTGCAGGCCAGCCGCAAGCGCCGGATCGCCGCCGGCGCCGGGCTCGAGGTTTCCGATCTCAACAAGCTCCTGAAGATGCATCGGCAGATGGCCGACGTGATGAAGAAGATGGGCGGCATGGGCAAGAAAGGCCTGTTGCGCGGCGGGCTCGGCGCCCTGCTCGGCAAGGGCGCGCCTCCGGGCGGGCTGCCCGGCGGACTACCCGGAGGCTTTCCGGGCGGCGGCCTGCCTCCCGGCGCCGCGCTGCCGCCCGGCCTCGCGGGGCTCGGGCGCAAGAAATGACCAACGCCGAAGCCACCCGCCGCGCCGCCGACCTGCTGCGCGGCCACCGCGAATCGATCGACCGGCTCGACGCGATCCTGGTCTTCACCCTCGCCGAGCGCTTCAAGCATACGCAGGCGGTCGGGGTCCTGAAGGCCCGGCACGGTCTGCCGCCATCCGATCCCGCGCGCGAGGCAAAGCAGATCGCCCGCTTGCGGACGCTGGCCGGGGATGCGGATCTCGATACCGAATTCGCCACCAAATTCCTGAACTTCATCATCTCGGAAGTCATCAGGCATCACGAGAGCCATCTCGAAACAGGGGCGCCCGCGCCCGCCACCCACGTCACAGGAGACTGACCATGGCCATGAAGATCCGGCTCGCCCGCGGCGGGTCCAAGAAGCGTCCGCATTATTCCATCGTCGCCGCCGACAGCCGCTATGCCCGCGACGGCCGCTTCCTCGAAAAGCTCGGCACCTACGATCCGCTGCTGCCGAAGGACAACGAGAACCGCCTGAAGATGGATGTCGAGCGGGTAAAGCACTGGATCGGCCAGGGCGCCCAGCCGACCGACCGCGTCAGCCGCTTCCTCGAGGCCGCCGGCATCGTCGAGAAGAAGACCCGCGCCAACCCGAAGCAGGGTGAGCCCGGCAAGGCCGCCCTCGCCCGCGCCAAGGAGCGCGCCGAGAAGGCCGCCGCCGCCGAGACTCCGGCGGAGTAACGCCGCGCATGGCCGGTCCCTGGATCGCGGTGGCCGCGGCCGCGCCGCCACGCCGGCGCGCGCCTTCGCGCCGCGGCCGCGTCGCGACGGAACGCGCGCCGATCGAGGCGGCCGATGGCTGAGGATCTGGTCTGCGTCGGCGCCATCGCCGGCGCCTTCGGCGTCGCGGGCGAGGTCCGGCTGAAGAGCTTCTGCGCCGAACCGGCCGCGATCGCCAGCTACGCGCCGTTGGTGACCGAGGACGGCCGCGCCTTCGGTCTCAGGATCACCCGGCCGATCACCGGCGCCTTCGCCGCGCGCCTGACCGGCGTTGCCACCCGCGAACAGGCGGAGGCGCTGAAGGGCACCCGCCTCTACGCGCCGCGTGACCGCCTGCCGCCGCTCGGCGAGGACGAATTCTACCATGCCGACCTGATCGGCCTCGCGGTCTTCGATACCGGCGGCGCACGGCTCGGCACGGTGAAGGCGGTGCTCGATCATGGCGCCGGCGATATTCTGGAACTGTCGCGGCCGGGCCAGCCCGACCTGCTGCTGCCCTTCACCCGCGCCGCCGTGCCCACGGTCGATCTCGCCGGCCGCCGTGTGGTCGCCGACCCGCCAGAGGGTCTGGAAAACCCGGCACGGGACTGACCGCGCCATCATGCACGCTCTCGACAAGCTCACCCGCCGCCGCCGTTGCGAGCCCCCCGTTTCATACAGGTTTGCTAACCTGGAGAGCAGTCGTTGCGCGCCAACGGGCGCGAAACAAACAAGAAGGACTCGCGCGCACCGCGCGCACCGTTTGGGCGGCAAAGGCCGCCCCGCCTCGCCCGCCACACGTCATCGGGCAAGACTCCGATGACCGCCCCCTGGACCGCGCAAGTCCTGACCCTCTTTCCGGGCATGTTCCCCGGCCCGCTCGGCGCCTCGCTGACCGGCCGCGCGCTCGCCGACGGCCTCTGGCGGCTGGAGCCGCGCGACATCCGGGCTTCCGCGACCGACCGGCACCGCACGGTCGATGACAGCCCGGCCGGCGGCGGCGCCGGCATGGTCCTGCGCGCCGATATCGTCGCCGCCGCGCTCGACGCGACACCGGCGGCCGGACCGGTCCTCCATCTCTCGCCGCGCGGCCGCCCCTTCGATCAGGCGCGGGCCCGCCGCCTCGCCGCCGGCCCGGGCGTCACCCTGCTCTGCGGCCGGTTCGAGGGCGTCGACCAGCGCGTGCTGGAGGCCCGGGGAATCGAGGAAGTCAGCCTCGGCGATTTCGTCCTGACGGGTGGCGAAATCGCTGCCATGGCCTTGATCGACGCCTGCGTTCGCCTTATACCGCGCGTTCTGGGCAATGCCGACTCGTCGGTCGAGGAGTCATTCTCGAACGGCTTGCTGGAATACCCGCACTATACGCGCCCGACCGACTGGGAAGGTCTGCGGATACCCGAGGTTCTCCTCTCGGGCCATCACGGACGGATCGCCGAATGGCGACGGATCCAGTCGGAACGGCTGACCAAGGAACGTCGTCCCGACCTCTGGCGGGCCTACGCGGAGCGATCCGCGCCAGCGCACCCGGCAGGAGAGACAGAGCTCTCGGACGCGGAGATCATCGCCAGTGAAGGCGAGCGAGACAAGGACGGTTGACATGAACCTGCTGCAACAGCTCGAGGCCGAGCAGATCAAGGCGCTCGGCAAGGATATTCCGGATTTCGCCGCCGGCGACACGATCCGCGTCGGCTACAAGGTGACCGAGGGCACCCGCTCCCGCGTCCAGGCCTACGAGGGCGTCTGCATCGCCCGCAACGGTGGCGCCGGCATCGGCGCCAGCTTCACCGTGCGCAAGATCAGCTTCGGCGAGGGCGTCGAGCGCGTCTTTCCGCTGCATTCCCCGAACATCGCCGAGATCACCGTGGTCCGCCGCGGCAAGGTGCGCCGGGCCAAGCTCTACTATCTGCGCGAACGCCGCGGCAAATCCGCCCGCATCGTCGAGAAGACGAACTATCGCGAAAAATCCACCGCCGACGCGAACGCCTGAGGAACCGGACCATGAAAAAGGGCATCCACCCCGACTATCACACCATCGAGGTGAAGCTGACCGACGGCAGCACCTACACCACTCGCTCGACCTATGGCGCCGAAGGCGCGGTGCTCGCGCTCGAGATCGACCCCTCGGCGCATCCCGCCTGGACCGGCGGCTCGGCCAAGCTGATGGACGCCGGCGGCCGCGTCTCGAAGTTCAAGAAAAAGTACGAGGGCCTCGGCTTCTGATCCCCGGGGGCGCTCAGGCGCCCCTTTTTCTTTCGGGATGGACCCGGCGCATCCTCGCGCAAAGGGATCCGGCGCGGAGGGTGGCATGGCAAAGCTCGTCTTCGGCATGAACCAGTCGCTGGACGGCTATGTCGATCACACGGCCTTCGCGCCGGGCCCGATGCTCTTCCGGCACTTCATCGAGCAGGCGCGCGAGCAGATCGGCGGGCTCTATGGTCGGCGCCTCTACGAGATCATGCGCTACTGGGACGAGGATCACCCCGAGTGGGACGCGGACAGGCGCGACTTCGCGGCCGCGTGGCGGAAACAGTCGAAATGGGTGGTCTCGCGCTCGCTGAAATCCGTCGGCCCCAACGCCACGCTCATCGCCGATGACATCGAGGGCGCGATCCGCGGGCTCAAGACCCGGCTCGTCGGGGAGATCGAGGTTGGCGGACCGGACCTCGCCCGAAGCCTGACCGACCTCGGCCTCATCGACGCCTACCGCATCTACCTCCACCCCGTGGTCGTCGGCCGCGGCACACCCTTCTTCGCCGGCCCGCGGCCGCCGCTCCGCCTCGTCGCCAGCGAGCGGATGGACGAGGACGTGGTCCGGCTCACCTACGTCCCGGCTTGAGCGTTTGATACCAAATCCGTTTGATTGCTTCGCCTTCGCCCTTCCCGCCCCGACCTCGCGTAGCCG
>NZ_CALAGI010000120.1 GCF_937891315.1 uncultured Amaricoccus sp.
TGTGGCGGCCCTCGGGCTCGAGGATCGCCTGCTGCGCGACATGGGCCTGCCGCGCCACGAACTTCGCGCCCGGATCGAGTCGCTGGGGTGAAGCCACGGGCGCCGCCCGCCGGTGGCGCCTGAACCCCTGATCATCACCGATATTCTAGCCTATGGTGGCGGCGATCTGGGCGATGGTCATGCCTTCCTTGATCTCGCGCAGGCGGGCATAGATCAGCGCGGTGAAGATCGCGATCAGCGCGTAGTAGAGCCCCGAGATCACCGCCTCCAACAGCACGGTGGCGAGGGCGAGGCCGCCGCCGCTCACCGCCAGCATGATCGGGCTGACGGCGACGATGATCGTGACGACGATCACGCCCATCAGCAGCACGGCGCCGACCAGCGGCCAGCGATAGCCTTCGGTCAGCTGTTGCGCGCGGCCGAGCCCGGACCAGCCGACATCCTCGAACACCACGGACTCAACCCAGGGCAGGAACCGCGCCAGCACATACAGGCCCGGCACGATCAGGAGCATCCCGCCGATCGCGGCCATCACCGTCAGGGCGATGCCGAGCACGCCGATCGGCAGCAGCTGGCGCATGGTCTGCCGGGTGTACTGGCCGATCGTGTGGCTTCGGCCCATCACCGCGTCGAGCGCGGCGAGACACATGAAGCCGATTACGAAGAAGCCGATCACCATGCTGAGAACGCCGAGCAGGAGGTCGCCGAAGGTCGGCGCCGGGAAGACATCGACGGTCGGGTCGAAATTCTCCGGCAGGACGACGGGCGTGATCGCCCAGCCGATCAGCGCCAGCGCCAGCGCCGGGACGAAGGCGAGCGGGAACAGCGTGCCGAACCGGGCGAAGAACAGCCGGAAGGTCTGGGCGATCAGCCCGAAGACCCCGAGCGGCGGCAGCGGGGAAGTCGTCTTCCAGGGGGTCGTGCTCACGGGCGGGGATCCTCGTCGTGGCGATGTCCCCCGGGCTTAGCCCATCGCGCGCACCGTGAGAAGAGCGCGGCCCGGCCGACGCCTCAGGCGAAGGCTTCGGGACGCGCTTCGCGCGCCATGTGGTCGAGCACGGCGTTCACGAACTTCGCCTCCTTGCCGGAGGGGTAGAAGGCTTTCGCCACATCGACATATTCGGTGATCGTCACCTTAGGTGGCGTGTCGGTCGCCACGAGCTCCGCCCCGGCCGCGCGGAACAGCGCGCGCAGCGTCGGGTCGATGCGATCGATGGGCCAGCGCACCACGAGGCCGCGATGGGTCAACTGGTCGATCCGGGCCTGATGCTCCACGGTCGCGGCGAGCAGCGCGCGGAAATGGTCGATATCGGCCTCGGCATAGGGCACGCCGTCGATCACCGCGCCGAGCCGGTGCGTCTCGAACTCCTCGCGCACGGTCTCGAGCCCGACATCGGCGGATTCCATCTGGAACAGCGCCTGCACGGCGTAGAAGCGCGACGCGGACCGCATCCGGCGCGCCTGGGCCGCGGTCGGCTTGGCTGGCTTGCCGTCCATCAGGTGAAATCCCGGTCGGGATCGCCGGCCATGCGGAAGCCGACCTTGCCCGCGCCGCGCCCGGGCCGCGCGAAGCGGCGGGCGATGTGGATCAGATGCATCGCCGCCTCGGCCGCGCCGCCGCCCTTGTTCTGGCCGGAGACCTCGGCGCGAACCATGGCCTGATCCGCGTTCTCGACCGTCAGAATGCCGTTGCCGACGCAGACCCCGCCGAGCCCCAGCAGCATCAATCCGCGCGAACTGTCGTTGCAGACCGTGTCATAGTGGGTGGTCTCGCCCCGGATCACGCAACCGAGCGCCACGAAGCCGTCGAAATCGTCCCCGGCGTGCGCGAGGTGGATCGCCGTCGGAATTTCGAGCGCGCCCGGCACTTCGATGGTCTCGTGCGTGGCGCCAGCCGTCTCGATCGCGGCGCGCGCACCGGCGATCAATGCGTCGGCGATCTCACGATAGTAGGGCGCCACGACGATCAGGAGGCGCGTCGGACGCTCGAACCGCGGCGGCGGCGGCGACTGGTGGGCGATGGTGCTTGCCATGTCGGCTCCTTGGCTCGTCCGCGGCTCAGCTGCTCGACATCGGGATCGGGCGGGTGCCCGCGATGGTCAGGCCGTAGCCCTCGAGCCCGACCACCTTGGGGATCGGCGAATTGGTGAGCAGGATCAGCTCGCTGAGGCCAAGCGCGTTCAATATCTGCGCGCCAACGCCATATTGCCGCAGCTTGTTCGGCGAGACATGGTCGCCGATGTCGAGCTTGGCCGACATGTCGCGCAGGAGGACCAGCACGCCGCGTCCCTCTTCCGCGATGGCGCTCATCGAATCGCGGAGCTGGTGGGTACGGCCGGGATGGGTGCCGAGCAGGTCCTCCAGTGGATTGACCGCGTGCATCCGCACCAGCACCGGTTCGCGCCGCGTGAGATCGCCCTTGGACAGCACGACATGCTCGGCGCCGCCGGGAATGTCGGTGAAGATGCGCATCTGCCAGTCGCCGCCATATTCCGAGAGGATATGCCGCGACGCCGTCTCGCGAACGAGATTGTCATATTTGCGGCGATAGGCGATCAGGTCGGAAATCGTGCCGATCTTGAGTCCGTGGCGCTGGGCGAAGGCGACGAGGTCGGGCAGGCGCGCCATCGAACCATCGTCCTTCATCACCTCGCAGATCACCCCCGCCGGATTGAGGCCGGCGAGCCGGGCGATGTCGGTCGCCGCCTCGGTATGGCCGGCGCGCACCAGGACGCCGCCGTCGCGGGCGCGGAGCGGGAAAATATGGCCCGGGGTCGCGATATCCTGCGGGCCGGAGCGCGGGTCGATCGCCACGGCGACGGTGCGGGCGCGGTCATGGGCGGAAATGCCGGTGGTCACGCCCTCCCGCGCCTCGATCGAGACGGTGAAGGCGGTCTCGTGCCGCGAGGAGTTGGACGAGGCCATCAGCGGCAGGCCGAGCGCGTCGAGCCGCTCGCCGGGCAGGGTGAGGCAGATGAGGCCCCGGCCATGGGTCGCCATGAAATTGATCGCGTCGGGCGTGCACATCTGCGCCGGGATCACCAGATCGCCTTCGTTCTCGCGGTCCTCGTGATCGACCAGCAGGAACATCCTGCCATTGCGCGCGGCCTCGATGATCTCCTCGATGGGCGAGATCGCGTCCTGATAGCTGTGGTTGATACTGTCGGTCATGGCGCCGGGCGATTTGTTCGCGCGTCGGATACCGCGGGACCGCGCGGAAGGCCAGAGCGGAAGCGGACCCGCCGATACAGGCGCTCGCCGGGTCGGGGCGCGTCGAAGCGCGGCGGCCGAGGGCGGTGGCAGCGGCCCCGTTCGATCAGCCGGGCAACGGCCGCGGGGTCGAGCAGCGGATGCGCCGGCACCGCGCGATCACGGTTCCGGCCGCGGGCGAGCTTCTCGACGCGCGGTCGTCTGGCAGGCGGTCGTTCGGTCCCTCGCGCTTTCGCCCGTCGCTACTCCACCGGCTCGGCCAGGCGGGCGACATAGCGGGCGAGGGTGTCGATCTCGATATTGACGAGATCGCCGGTCCGCGCGCTGCCCCAGGTGGTGTGGCTCCGGGTATGGGGGATGAAATTCACCCCGAAGTCGCGCCCTTCGACCGTGTTGACCGTCAGCGACGCGCCGTTGAGCGCCACCGAGCCCTTGGGCGCGATGAACCGCGCGAGATTGGCCGGCGCGCGGAAGGTGACGCGGGTGCTGTCGCCCTCCTCCGCCATCGCGATCACCTCGGCGCG
>NZ_CALAGI010000121.1 GCF_937891315.1 uncultured Amaricoccus sp.
CTCGCGTGCCTTCGGCGCGCTTGGTCGGAAAGTCAACGAGATGGGCCGTTGGTATGATTTGGGGCACACAAGACAATTCGCGCCTGCCTGATCGGCGAGAAATGGAGAAACCCTGACCCTCCCGCCCTTCGGCATGGCCGCCGGGCGACCGGACAGCGCGGCGCGCCACTGGCGGCCCGGTCCGCGCGATCCGGGAGCACCAAGCGCGCCGCTTTCGTCAGGAGACCCCGTGGTCCCTCCTCAGGCGTGCGCGGCCAGCATCGCGTGGAGTTGCGACGGAAACGCCTGATAGAGCCATGTCTCGCTCAGCGCCTTGCCGTCATGGCGGACGAACATGCGCATGTCGATCGGCTCGTCGGGGCCGCCGGCCGGGCCGATGTCGAGGTCGAACATCACCCGCCAGTCGTCGGCCCCGGCGATCGGATAGGCGACCGTCAGGCCGAGTGTGCCGCGACTGACGCCCACCACCGCCTCGACGCCGCTCGAGCGGTCCAGCCCCTCGAAACCCCGGCCTTCGAGATCGCAGACCACCTTGATCACGTTCGCCGGGCGCGGCTGGCCCGGGACGCCGCCGGCGCCGATCCGGGTGGCGGTGAACTGGGCGACGTTCGGCACCGGGCTCGCCTCGATCCAGTTCAGCCGATAGGAGATGTCATAGGCGTCGCCGCCGACGGCGTCGGCCTCGGGGCGCCAGAAGGCGACGATATTGTCGTGGATCTCGTCATTGGTGGAAAGCTCGACCAGCGTCACGTAGCCCTTGCCCCAGTCGCCCTTCGGCTCGACCCAGACCGTCGCGCGTTTCTCGTAGAAGACGCCGTCGTCCTCATATTCCGCGAAGCGCCGCTCGCGCTGCGCGAGGCCGAAGCCCCGCGGATTTTCGGCGGCGAAGCTGTTGGTCATCGCGTAGGGCGGGTTGTTCAGCGGCCGCCAGATCCGCTCACCGGTGCCGAGCAGGATTTCGAGCCCGTCGCTGTCATGCACCTCCGGCCGCCAATCGGGCGAGACGAAGTCGTTGTTCTTGCCGAACCAGTACATCGAGGTCAGCGGCGCGATGCCGAGCCGTTCGACCGCGCCGCGCAGAAAGATCGCGGCGTCGACATCCTGAAAGACGCCGTTGTCGCGCGTCGAGGCAATGCGATAGGCGCCGGTCGCCCGCGGACTGTCGAGCAGGGCATAGACGATGATCCCGCCGGCCGGCGCCTGCTCCAGCCAGAAGCGGGTAAAGCGCGGAAATTCCTCCGGCCCGGCGATCGCGGTATCGAGCGCGAGGCCGCGTACCGACAGGCCGAACTGGCCGGAATAGCCCGAGGTCCGCCAATAGGACGCGCCGAGGAAGGCCATCCAGTCGTTCTTCTCCTCCGGATCCATCACCCGGAAGCCGGCGAAGCCGGCGCCCTGACCGAGCATCAGCGCCGGGTGGTCGGCGGGCATGTCGAAGAGTTTGGTCGAAAACGGGATCTCACGCGCCTCCGATCCTTCGACCACGTAGATCCGCACCGGTTCCTTGAAATAGCGGCCGGGATGAAAGAAGCGCACCTTGGCAATGCCGGGATCGCCGCGCCAGAGCGTATCCTCTTCGCGAAACACGATCTTCTGGTGCAGGTCGTAGTCGATGCTGTCGAGCAGCGTCGCGTCGGGCACCTCGGCCGGCGCGAAGGGATCGGCGGCGAGCGCCTTCGCCATCTCGCGCAGATGGTCGAAGGAGAAGGGCTCGGCCGGGCCGGTGGCGATCTCCTCGCCCTCGGCGGCGGCGAGAAGGCCCGGCACGAGGAAGAAGGCGCCCGAGGCGAGCGCGGCGGCCAGCGCCTCGCGGCGGGTAAGGGAAGCGGTCATCGGGCGGGGCTCCTCCTGGATCGGGCGCGCGCGGCCCTCATCTGCTCGGCGGGGATGCTAGCGGCGGCCCCGGCGGGCCTCAAGGGGCCGAAGAGCGTCGCCGGGGCGATGGTTCGTCGCCGCCCTCGCTTCACGATCTCGACCGGCGCGGCGGGTCGCGCTAAGAGCGCTGTCAGGAAATTCGGCGGCGGAGGGCCGGCGCGGGTTTTTTGTGCCCCGGCAGGAGGTCACGGCGGGCAATATCGGGGATATTGTCCCCCGTGACCGACGCGACCCAGGCGCGAAAAGACCCGCCGGACCGACCTGTCCGGGTTTTCAAACGGATGCTCAGGCAGGGCATCAAGGAGGATCCCCCGCGATGTACCAACCTGACGCCTTTCGCGAGGACCGCGCCGACCTGCTCGCCGCGCTGATCCGGGCCGAGCCGCTCGGCCTGCTCGTCTCGGCGCCGGGCGGGTTGCCGGTGGCCGATCCGGTGCCGTTCCTGCTCGACGCGGAGCAAGGTCCGCGCGGCACGCTCCGCGCCCATGTCGCGCGAGCCAATCCGCACTGGCGGGGGCTGGCGGCGGCGCCGGACTGTCTCGTCGTGTTTCAGGGACCGGCGGCCTATGTCTCGCCCTCGCTCTATGCGACCAAGCGCGAGACGGGAAAGGTGGTGCCGACCTGGAACTACGTGGTGGTCCAGGTCCGCGGCCGGGCGCGGGTGATCGAGGACGCGGCCTGGCTGCGCCGCCAGATCGACGATCTCACCCGTGCGCGAGAGGCGGGCCGAGCCGAGCCCTGGGCGGTGGCCGACGCGCCCGAGCCCTTCGTCGCCGCGCAGATCCGGGGCATCGTCGGCATCGAGATCCCGATCGAGGCGATGACCGGCAAATGGAAGGTCAGCCAGAACCGTCCCGAGGCGGACCGTATCGGCGTCGCCGAGGGACTGGCCGGCGAAGCGCCGGCCATGGCCGGCCTGGTGGCCGAGCGGCGCCAGCGGTGACGGGCGCCTTCGCGCTCTATCTCACGGCGGCGGTCGCCGAGATCGGCGGCTGCTTCGCCTTCTGGACCTGGGCGCGGCTCGGGCGGTCGATCTGGTGGCTGGCGCCGGGCGTCGCGGCCCTCGTCTGCTTTGCCTGGCTGCTGACGCTGGCGCCGTCCGCCTTCGCGGGCCGCGCCTACGCCGCCTATGGCGGGGTCTATGTGCTCACCGCGCTCGGCTGGCTGTGGCTGGTGGAATCGGCCCGGCCGGATCGCTGGGACATGATCGGCGCCGCGCTCTGCCTCGCCGGCGCCGCCATCATCCTGTTCGGACCGCGCGCCACGGGCTGAACGGGGGCCGTCATGGCGCGCGCGTCAGGCCTTCTGCTTGCCCATCAGGCGGCCGAACCAGCCGGGTTTCTTGTCACTCTCCTCGGTTACATCCGCCGGCGCGGCTGGCTCGATCGGTCCCTCCACCGCGAGCTGCAAACCATCGAAAAAACTGTCCGCCATCCTCACGACCAAACCGTCGATCAGCCGGCGGCCGAGTTTCGCCAGCTTGCGACCGACATCCGCTTTCACCGCGTAGTCGAGCTGGGTACCGCCCTCCACGTCGCTCAACCGGATGTCGGCGACACCCCTGGCAATGCCGGCAGCGCGGCTCTTGCCCCTGCCGGTGATGGTATAGCTTTCGCCCGGCACGACGTTCGTCAGCCGGATGGAACCGCGGAACCTGGCGCTGACCGGGCCGATCTTCTGCTTCACCACCGCCTCGAAGCCCTTTTCCGGCCCGCCGGTCATTTCCTCGCAACCGGAGACGCAGGATTTGAGTATCTCGGCGCTGGTGAGCGCCCCCCAGACCTGCTCGCGTGGCGCGGCGATCCGGCGCGAGCCTGAAATCTCCATCTGCTTCTCCTCCCCGGGCGTTCCTCCCGAGGAGGATAGCGGCAATCCTCCGTGGGCGCGAGTAGTGAGCGCTCCGGCGAAATCCGCCGCTCAGGCGATCTTTCGCCGCCCGGACTCCGCCGCGAAATCGGCGATCCGGACCATCGCCTCGGCCAACCGCGCATCCTCGACCGTCAGCGACACCCGGCACCAGCCGCGCAAGCTCTCGCCGAAGGAGCAGCCGGGCATCACCGCGACTCCGGTCGCATCGAGCAGCGACGATGCGAAGTCGAACCCGCCGAGGCCGGTCGCCCGCACGTCGAGCATCGCGAACATCCCTGCCTCGGGGCGCGACACGGCGAGCCCCGCGCAGCCGTCGAGCGCCTCGACCACCAGATCCGCCCGCCGTGACAGGCGCGCGCGCAGCTCCGCCGCCACCGCCGACGGCCCGTTCAGCGCGGCGGCCGTCATGTCGGCGATGAAGGGCTGGTTGCCGAACAGCATGGTCTCCGATAGCGGCAGCAACCGGGCGCAGAATTCGGCCGAGCCGACGCACCAGCCGCTGCGAAAGCCCGGCGCGGCATGCGACTTCGAGATCGACGAGGCGACGACGGTCCGCTCCGCCAGATCGGCGAAATCGAGCGGCGAGGCAAAGGGCGCGTCGAAGATCAGTTCCTCATAGACCTCGTCCGACACGATCCAGAGATCGCGCGCGCGGGCGAGATCGCCGAGCGCGCGAATGTCTTGCGCGGTCAGCACGGCGCCGGTCGGATTGTGCGGCGAATTCAGCAACAGCACGCGCGCGCGCGGCGTCACCCGCGCCGCGACATCCGCCGCGTCGAGCCGGAAGCCGCGTTCCGGCCGCAGCGGCACCGGCACCGGCGTCGCCCCGGTGGCGCGGATCACCCCTTCGTAGGTCGCATAGTTGGGATCGCCGACCAGCACCTCGGTCCCCGCCTCGGCCAGCGCCATCATCACGGCGTAGAGCGCGGTCTGGGTGCCGGGAAAGGCGAGGATATTGCGCGGCGCGATCTCGCGGTGGCAGCGGCGGGTGTATTTCTTCGCAAGCGCCAGCAGCAGGCCCGCCTCGCCGCGCCCGCTGGAATAGCCGGTCCGGCCGCGGGCAAGCGCGCCGGTCAGCGTGGCGACGAGTTCGGGCGGTGTCGGCAGATCCGGCTCGCCGACGGTCAGCCGGATCACGTCGCGCCCCTCGGCGGCCATCTGCTTCGCCCGATCGTGCAGCGCCCATTTGTGCGACCCGAGGCGGGCGAGCCTGTCGGTAACCCCGGCGAACTTCATGTCAGGCTCCCTTCCGATGCGAGATCGAGACCGAGCAGCGCCGCGACGGCCCGAAGGCCGAGTTCGGCGATTTCCGAAGGCTCGAACGCCTCGGGCAGCAGCCCGCCTTCGAGCCAGAGACCGTCCAGCACCGCGGTCGCCGCGATGCCGTGCCGGCGCAGCGTCGGCGCGTCGGCCGCTCGGCCCGCGTCGGCCAGCGCCGCGCCGATCAGCGCGTCGAGTTGCTCGCGAAAGCCGAGATAATTGGCGGCGTGGATCGCCCTGAGCCGCGGCGCCCGGTGCAGCGCGCCGACGAATCCGGCCCAGGCGGCCAGCAGCGCCGGATCGGTCGCATGCGCGCCAAGCACCGCGCGCACGAAGGCGCCGAGCCGCCGGCACGGATCGCCGGCGTGGGCGAGCGCCGCCTGGCTGTCCTCGGTCAGCCGGTCCATCAGCGCCTGATAGGCGACCTCGATCAGATGATCCTTGGAGGGGAAATAGTGCCGGATCAGCCCCTGCGTGACCCCGGCGCGACGGGCGATGGCCCGCACCGTCGCGGCCTGCAGACCACCCTCGCCGATACAGTCGAGGGTCGCGGCGATCAGCGCCGCGCGGCGGGTCTCCTCGCCTTCGTTGCGGAACGGTTTGCGCGGCGCGACGGGCCCGCCGTCTTTCGGGCTGTCCCCCATCGGGGGCTGGTCTTTCGCATCGAGATCGGACGACATCACAAGCCACGCACCGCCGAAACCACTCAACGCAACCAAATTATACAGTTGCACAAAATCCGGCAATCACCCGTGTCGCGCGTTGGTTACGGCATTCTCACCCGTTGCGCGAAAGTCGCACTTGACCGGGTTCCTGGCGCGGACCTTGCGGCGACCGGGAGGCGGAACACATATTCGACGCATGCCCTCGGACGGAGTTCGCCATGAGACGGGTTTTCCTCCTCGCCGGCCTCGCCACGACCCTCGCGGTCCCGGCCGGCCAAGCCCTGGCACAGGCGCAGGAGCGCTGCTACGGCGTCGCGCGGGCCGGTGCCAATGACGGCATCGGCGACGCCGAGGTACCGGGCGGCTCGAAGGTC
>NZ_CALAGI010000122.1 GCF_937891315.1 uncultured Amaricoccus sp.
TATCCAACCAGACGGAATCGTCTGGTGGTCAAGATATTGCGCTAAATCAAGACTCTAGGGCGGGCGAGCCGGCGTCGCCGGATCGGAATCCGCTCTGACCGCGGAAGCATCGCTCGCGCCGAGATTCTCCTTGATCAGGATATCGATCCGCACCCGCTCCTGCGAGGCGATGGGCTCGCGGTCGTCGCTCCGCGCGCGGAGGAGGCGGATCGCGCTGCGGACGAGGTGGCCGGGATCCTGGGCGATCACCACGTCGATGTCGCCGGAGGCGAGGCCCGCCTCGGTGTAGCGCGTGCGCTCGTGCGTGACGACCACGATGCGGGAGAGGTCGCAAAGCTCGCGTAGCGCTTCCAGCGGCGCGCGGGCCTCGGAGCTCAGGATATAGGCCGCGACGATCTCGGGGTGGCTGGTGACAACGTTGCGGACGACGCGGCGCGCGCGCTCCGCGTCGCCGTGGGTCTCGAGCGAGGGCAGCGCCACCAGATCGGGATAGCCCGCCGTCAACACGCCATCGAAGCCGCGCCGGCGCTCGAGGCTGTCGCGCGCGTTCATCGTCTCGGCGACGACCAGCACCTTGCCGCGCGCCGCGCCGGCGAAGCGGCCGAGCAGGCGGGCGGCGGTGGCGCCGGCGGCGTGGTTGTCGATGCCGACGAAATCGATCCGGCGCTCCAGCGACTGGGCGGAGACGAACTGCACCACCTCCACCCCGCGCTCGATCAGCCGGTTGATCGCGTCGCGGACCTGCGGCGATTCCGGGGCCATGATCGCGAGGCCATCGATCATGTCCGGCGACTGTTCCGCGATTATCCGGGCAGTCTGGTGGGGGTCCTCGTCGAGCACGCGCAGGTGACGCACGAGGATCGCATCGCCGGCGACGCCCTCGCGCGCCTCCTCGATCCGCTCGACCAGTGCTTCAAGGAACTGGTCGCCGTGCCGCGGCAGCAGGAAGACGAAACGATAACTCCGCCCGCGCGCCAGATTCGCCGCGGAGAGGTTGCGGACGAATCCGAGCTCGTCGATCGCGCGGCCGACGGCCTGCGCCGTTTCCTCGCGCACGCCCGGTCGGCCGTTCAGCACGCGATCGATCGTCGCGAGGCTGACACCGGCGGCGCGGGCGAGGTCTTTTGTCGTCGGCCTCATCGGCTTTTCCCTTGGCTTGCCCGATGTTTGTCCATTTCCATCACCCACCGCAAGGCGAATGATGTGCGTACCTCATAAATTTGTTGCGCTGATGTGCGCACATCATGTAACGATATTTCCAATCGGTCGGAAACGCCGGCCGCGATGACGAATCGGGAGGATGCAATGAAACGAGTGCTCACGCTGTCCCTGACGGCCGCGGTTTCCACGGCGGCGATTTCCGTCGCCGGCGCGGCGCGGGCGGACGATCTGACGCTCTGCTGGGCGGCCTGGGATCCGGCGAACGCGCTGGTCGAGCTCAGCAAGGAGTTCGAGGCGCAGTCGGGCAACAAGATGAGCTTCGAGTTCGTGCCCTGGCCGAATTTCGCCGACCGGATGCTGAACGAGCTCAATTCCGGCGGCGGCCTCTGCGACCTGATGATCGGCGACAGCCAGTGGATCGGCGGCGCCGCCGAAAACAACCTCTATCTCAAGCTCAACGACTTCTTCGCCGCCCAGAACATCACGATGGACGACTTCATTCCGGCGACGGTCGCGGGCTATTCCGAATGGCCGAAGGGGACGCCGAACTACTGGGCGCTGCCGGCCTTCGGCGACGTGGTCGGCTGGACCTACCGCAAGGACTGGTTCGAGCGGCCGGAGCTGCGGGCCGAGTTCAAGGAGAAATACGGCCGCGACCTCGCCCCGCCCGCGACCTTCGCCGAACTGAAGGACATCGCCGAATTCTTCCAGGGCCGCGAGATCGACGGCAAGAAAGTCTATGGCGCCGCGATCTATACCGAACGCGGGTCCGAGGGCATCACCATGGGCGCCATGGACGTGCTCTACAGCTTCGGCTTCCAGTATCAGAACCCCGACAAGCCCTATGACCTCGAGGGCTTCGTCAACTCGCCGGAGTCGGTGGCGGGCCTCGAATACTACAAGGCGCTGTATGACTGCTGCACGCCCCCGGGCGCCTCGAACTGGTACATGTCCGAGGATGTCGACGCCTACAAGTCAGGCCAGGTGGCGATGCAGATGAACTTCGCCTTCATCTGGCCGGGCATCAACGCCGATCCGAACGTCGGCGGCGACAAGACCGGCTATTTCCCCAACCCGGCCGGCCCGGGCGGCGACCAGTTCGCCCAGCTCGGCGGGCAGGGGATCTCGGTGGTCGCGGCCTCCGACAGCAAGGACGCGGCGCTCGACTATATCAAATGGTTCGCCCAGCCCGAGGTGCAGGCGAAATGGTGGAAGCTCGGTGGCTATTCGGCGCTGAACGCGGTGGTCAACGACCCCGGCTTCGCCACCAGCCAGCCCTATGCCCAGACGTTCCTCGATTCGATGGCGATCGTGAAGGATTTCTGGGCCGATCCGAGCTACGCCTCGCTTCTCGACGCCTCACAGCGTCGTTTCCATGACTACGTGGTCGCCGGCAACGGCACCGCGCAGGAAGCCCTCGACGGACTGGTCGCGGACTGGACCGAGGTCTTCGAGGACGCGGGCAAGATGTGATCCGCCGGGCGGGGCGCTCCCAGCGACCCGCCTACCTCGCCAATGGCCACCAAGGACGAGACATGTCCCCTACCTCGCTTGATTATGTCGCGCAGGCGACGCCGAAGACTGTTGCCCGGCGGCTGCGCGGCCTGTCGGACCGGGCGATCGCCTGGATCTTCATCGCGCCGACCATCGCGCTGCTGCTCGCGATCAATATCTTCCCGCTGATCTGGACCATCCGGCTCAGCTTCACCAACTTCCGCGCCAACCAGCCGAACGCGCCGGTCGAGTTCGTCGGCATCCGCAACTATGTCCGGATCCTGACCGACGAGGACATCTGGGCGACGATGCAGGCGACCGCGCATTTCGTCATCTGGACCCTGGTCCTGCAGGTGGTCATCGGCTTCGGCCTCGCCTGGCTCATCAACCGCAAGTTCCGCGGCAACGATCTCTGGACCACGATCATCGTGCTGCCGATGATGCTGAGCCCGGCGGTGGTCGGCAACTTCTGGACCTTCCTCTACCAGCCACAGATCGGCCTGTTCAACGCGGTGGTCGGTTTCTTCGCCCGCGTCGATCCGTCGAGCTTCTCGATGATCGGCGAGGTGGCGCTGGCGCCCTGGGCGATCATCATCGTCGACACCTGGATGTGGACGCCCTTCGTCATGCTGATCTGCCTGGCCGGCCTGCGCTCGATCCCGGAGAGCATCTACGAGGCGGCGGAATGCGACCGCGCGAGCAAGTGGCGGCAGTTCTGGACCATCACCATCCCGATGGTGCTGCCGTTCCTGATGCTCGCCGTGCTGTTCCGCGGCATCGAGAACTTCAAGATGTTCGATCTCGTGGTGCAGCTGACCGGCGGCGGGCCGGGCAACGTCACCGAGCTCACATCGATCAACCTCAAGCGCGAAGCCTTCGAGAAGTGGCGAACGGGCTATTCCTCGGCCTACGCGGTGATCCTGTTCGTCACCGTCTTCGGCCTGGCCTCGATCTATGTGAAGGCGCTGAACCGGGTGAAGGAAAGATGAGCGGCTATTCGATCACCGAGCCCTCGGACGGGCAGAAATGGATCGCCGGGACGCTCGTCGTCCTCTACGCGGTCATCACCCTGCTGCCGCTCCTCTGGATCATCGCGACCGGCTTCAAGTCGCCCTCCGACTCCATCGCCTATCCGCCGAAGCTGGTCTTCGAACCGACGCTGGAAGGCTACGTCAACCTCTTCACCTCCCGCACTCGTGCGACGCCGGAAATGCTGGCCGAAGTCGGGCCGCCGACGACCTGGTACGATGCGATCGTCCGCAAGTACGACATGGTGATCACGGGCCCCTCGCGCTACGGCGAGCGGTTCATGAACTCTCTGATCATCGGCTTCGGCTCGACCTTCCTCGCCATCCTGCTCGGGACGATGGCCGCCTACGCCTTCTCGCGCTTCAAGGTGCCGCTGAAGGACGACCTGATGTTCTTCATCCTCTCGACCCGGATGATGCCGCCGATCGCCGTCGCCATCCCGATCTTCCTCATGTACCGCCAGCTCGGGCTCAGCGACACGCATCTGGGGATGATCCTGCTCTACACGGCGGTGAACCTGTCGCTGTCGGTCTGGCTGCTGAAGGGCTTCATCGACGAGATCCCGGTCGAATACGAGGAAGCGGCGCTGATCGACGGCTATACCCGCTTCCAGGCCTTCCGGAAGGTCGTGCTGCCGCAGGCGGCGACCGGCATCGCCTCCACCGCGATCTTCTGCCTGATCTTCGCCTGGAACGAATACGCGTTCGCCGTCCTGCTGACTTCGGGCAATGCGCAGACCGCGCCGCCCTTCATCCCGACCATCATCGGCGTCGGCGGCCAGGACTGGCCCGCCGTCGCCGCCGGGGCCACGCTTTTCCTCGTCCCGGTCATGGTCTTCACCATTCTTCTCCGCAAGCATCTCTTGCGCGGGATCACCTTCGGAGCCGTGCGCAAATGAGTCATTTCCTCCATGGCCTGGCCCGCCTCCGCCGCGGTCCCTGGGAGATGGTCGCCTCGGTGCTGATCGCCCTCGGCGTCCTCATGCTGATGCAGCCGTTCGCGCTCTGGCTGTTCACCTGGTCCTTCGTCGTGGTGCTGACCGGGACGGTGATGTTCATCGTCGTCAGCCACTTCCGGGCCTGAGCCATGGCCCAGATCAGAATCGAGAACGTTCGCAAGGAATTCGGCGCCTTCACCGCCGTGCAGGGCTCGACCTTCACGGTTGAGGACGGCGAGTTCTTCATGCTGCTCGGCCCGTCCGGCTGCGGCAAGACCACCACTTTGCGCATGATGGCCGGCCTCGAGCTCCCCACCTCCGGCTGCATCTATCTCGGCGGCGAGGAGGTCGGTCAGAAACCGGCGAGCCAGCGCGACATCGCCTTTGTCTTCCAGATGTTCGCGCTCTATCCGCATATGAACGTACGTCGGAACATGGCCTATCCGCTGGTCAGCCAGGGAATGCCGCGCGCGGACGTCCGCGCCAAGGTCGAGGAGGTCGCGCGCATCCTCGGGATCGTCGATATCCTCGACCGTCCGGTCGGTGGTCTCTCCGCCGGCGATCGCCAGCGCGTCGCGCTTGGCCGCGCCATCGTGCGCGAGCCGAAATGCTTCCTGATGGACGAGCCGCTCGGCGCGCTCGACGCCGAATTCCGCGAGCATATGGCGGGCGAGCTGCGCGCCCTGCACGACCGGATGGGCGCGACAACCGTCTATGTCACCCACGACCAGATCGAGGCGATGCAGATGGGCGACCGGATCGTCGTCATGAACCACGGCGTCGTCGAGCAGTTCGGCCGGCCGCAGGAGATCTACGACTGGCCGGCGACGATGTTCGTCGCGGGCTTCATCGGCTCGCCTGCGATGAACTTCCTGCCCTTCGAGGGCGTGGCGGCGCCCGGCGCCTCCAGCCTGCGGATCGGCGAGGTCGAGATCGGCATCCCCGACCTGCGCGAGGGTGCCCGCGGCCGCCTCGCCCTCGGGGTCCGTCCCGAGCATATCCGTCTCGACGACGCCGCCCCGTACCGGGCGCGGGTCGCGGCCACCGAATATCTCGGGACGACCCAGATCGTGACGCTCGATACCGCGCACGGGGCGGTCAAGGCGCGGCTCGCCTCGACCGAACCGATCGCCGTCGGTGCCACGACCGGGCTCCGCCTCGACGCCCGCACCTTGTCGGTCTTCGAGGCGGAGCGCGGCCGGGCGCTGGCTTCCGCCGCCAACGAGAAGGTGCTCCGCCATGGCTGAGGTGGTCCTGACCGACGTGACCAAGCGCTTCGGCGCCAACACGGCCCTCGACGCGGTGTCGCTCACCGTCCCGAACGGCGCCTTCGTCGTGCTGCTCGGCCCGACCGGCGCCGGCAAGACCACGACGCTGCGGATGATCTCGGGACTCGACACCCCCGATTCCGGCGTGGTCCGCGTCGGTGGCCGGCCGATGGCGGGCCTCACCCCCGCGCAGCGCAACGTCGCCATGGTGTTCCAGCAATATTCGCTCTACCCGCACATGACGGTGCGCGAGAACCTCGCCTTCCCGCTGCGCTCGCCGCTCCTCGCCACGCCGCCCGACGAGATCGCCCGGAAGGTGAGCTCGGTCGCCGAGGTCCTGCAGATCGGCCACAAGCTCGACAACAAGGCGACCGCGCTCTCGGGCGGCGAGATGCAGCGCGTCGCCATCGGCCGGGCGCTGGTTCGTGATCCGGCGATCTACCTGATGGACGAGCCCCTGAGCTCGCTCGACGCCAAGCTCCGCGCCGACCTCCGCGTCGAGCTGAAGGGCATCCAGGCCAATACCGGCGCGACTCTCCTCTATGTCACCCACGACCAGATCGAGGCGATGACCATGGCCACCCATGTCGGTGTGCTGGAACAGGGCCGGCTGATCCAGTTCGGATCCCCGCGCGAGATCTACGAGGACCCGGTCTCGATCAGCGCGGCGAGCCGCCTCGGCCAGCCGAAGATCAATATCCTGCCCGCCGACCTGTTCGGCCACGCGCCCGACGGAGCCATTTCCATCGGCCTGCGTCCCGAGCAGATCCGGCAGGGCGAGGGCGAGGCGAGCACCGTGCGGCGCATCGAACGGCTTGGCGATCAGACGCGGCTGCATCTCACGTTCCGGGGCCACGAGATCATCACCGTGACCGACCCCCATACCGGCCTCAGGCCGGGCGACAGCCTGAAGATCCGGCCGGAGAAGCCATATTTCTTCGACGCCACCGGCCAGCGGACCCAGTGAGGCAAAATGACATGACCCAGTTCTTCAATGCCAAGGAAACCATCGTCACCGAGGCCGTCGACGGTCTGCTGGGGCTCTCCGGCGGCCGCCTCGCCCGCCTCGACGGCTACCCGCACATCCGGGTGGTCGTCCGCGCCGACTGGGACCGCTCGCGCGTCGCGCTGGTCTCGGGTGGCGGTTCCGGCCATGAGCCGGCGCATGCCGGCTTCGTCGGCCCCGGATTGCTGACGGCGGCGGTCTGCGGCGATGTCTTCGCCTCGCCATCGGTCGACGCGGTGCTCGCGGGTATCCTCGCCGTCACCGGACCGGCAGGGTGCCTGCTCATCGTCAAGAACTATACCGGCGACCGGCTGAACTTCGGCCTCGCCGCCGAGCGCGCCCGCGCCTTCGGCCTCAAGGTCTCGATGATCATCGTCGATGACGACATCGCCCAGCCCGACCTGCCGCAGGCCCGCGGTCTGGCCGGCACGCTCTTCGTCCACAAGATCGCCGGGGCGCTGGCCGAGGACGGCGCCGACCTCGACGCGGTGACCGCCGCCGCGCAGCGCATCGTCGCGCAGACCCGCACCATCGGCATGTCGCTCGACACCTGCACCGTGCCCGGCTCGCCGAAGGAGGCGCGCATCCCGCACGGCAAGGCCGAACTTGGCCTCGGCATTCATGGCGAGGCCGGCATCGAGCAGGTGGATTACACCGATGCCCGGACCGCGATCACCATGGTCTGCGACCGGCTTGCGCCGCTGATGGGCGAGGGGCCGCATGTCGCAATCCTGAACAATCTCGGCGGATCCTCGGTGCTCGAAATGTCGGTGCTGGCGAACGAGCTCGCCCGTTCCTCGATCGCCGGCCGTCTCGGCCATGTCATCGGCCCGGCGGCGCTGATGACCTCGCTCGAAATGCGCGGCTTCTCGGTCTCGGTCTATCCGGCGACGGCGGAGGATCTGCGCGCGCTCGCCGCGCCGACGCCGCTCGCCGCGTGGCCGGGCATCAACCGCCTCGCCGAGGTCGCGGTGGTCCAGCTGCCCGACGGGCTGCGGCCGATCCGTCCTCTGCCGTCCGACCATCCGGCGACGCGGGCCTTTCTCACCCGCTGCTGCGACATCCTCATCACCTCCGAGGCCGATCTAAACGCGCTCGATGCCAAGTCGGGCGACGGCGACACCGGCTCGACGCTGGCGACCGCCGCCCGCGCCATCCTCGCCGGCATGGACCGATTGCCGCTCGCCGACCAGACCCAGCTCTATCGCGCCATCGGCCAGGAACTCGGCCAGACGGTCGGCGGCTCCTCCGGCGTGCTGCTTGCGATCTTCTTCGCGGCCGCGGGGGATGCCGCGTCCAGCGGCCTGGCGATGCGCGACGCGCTGGCCGCGGGGCTCGCGCGATTGCAGGAGATCGGCGGGGCGCAGCCTGGCGACCGGACGATGGTCGATGCCCTGAAGCCGGCGCTCGAAGCGCTCGGCGACGGCCTTCCCAAGGCCGCCGAGGCCGCCCGACGGGGCGCGGACCGCACCGCCGACATCCCGCGGGCCAGAGCGGGGCGCGCCTCCTACCTGAGCGCCGACCAGATACGGGGCCATGTCGATCCCGGCGCCGAAGCCGTGGCGCGCCTGTTCGAGCGCATATCCAGCGCCGGCCCCGTGGACGCCTGAGGCCGACGTCGATCCCCGACGTTACAGGGTCAAGCGCGGAGGGTATCCATGATCCCGACGAGCTCGGAGCTGATCCCGGGCTCGGACAAGGCGTGCCCGGCGGTCTGGATCATGCGCAGCGTCGATCCGGGCCAGGCGCGATGCAGGGCATAGGCGGTGTGCGGCGGACAGATCATGTCGTAGCGGCCCTGCACGATATGTCCCGGCACATGCGCGATCCGTCCCATGTTGCGCAATATATACCCGTCGCCGTCGAGAAAGCCGCCATTGACGAAATAATGGTTCTCGAGCCGGGCGAAGGCCAGCGCGTAGGCGCCCGACGGATAGCCGCGGCCTTCGCCGGGATCGAGCACGGCGAGCGCGCTCTCCCATCCGGCCCAGGCGCGGGCGAAGCGCGCCTGTTCGTTCGCATCCTTGCCGAACAGCCGCTTGTGGTAGGCGGCGATCAGGTCGGCGCGCTCCTCGCGCGGGACCATGTGCGAGAAGGAAATCCATGGCTCGGGCCAGAAGCCGCCGGCGCCGCCGCCGTAGAACCAGTCGAGTTCGCCCTGCGTCATGGTGAAGACGCCGCGCAGCACCAGCGCCTTCACCCGGTCGGGGTGGGTCTGGGCATAGATGAGCGCGAGGCAGGCGCCCCAGGATCCGCCGAACACGGTCCAGCGCTCGATGCCGAACTCGGCGCGGATCCGCTCGATGTCGGCGACGAGATCCCAGGTTGTGTTGTTCTCGACCGCGGCGTTCGGGGTGGACCGGCCGCAGCCGCGCTGATCGAACAGGATCACGCGATAGTGCGCGGGATCGAAGAAGCGCCGCATCCCCGGAGAACACCCGCCGCCCGGGCCGCCATGCAGCACCACCACCGGCTCGCCCTCGGGGTGGCCGCATTGCTCGACATAGACCCGGTGGCCGCCGGGCATGTCGAACATCCGCTGCTGGAACGGCTCCAGCGGAGGATAGAGTCCGCTGCGCGGCCCCGCGCCGCCCTGATTGATGTTTTCCTTCATTGCGACAGTATGTATCCGGTCGAGAGCCGAGACAATCGCAGGTTGGCATCATGAGCGCAACGTCCCCCGCCGAACCGCTGACCGGCCGCGTCGATCCCGCCGAGGTGGCGAAGTTCGAAGCGATGGCCGCCGAATGGTGGGATCCGAACGGCAAGTTCAAGCCGTTGCATATGCTGAACCCCTGTCGGCTCGACTATGTCATCGACCAGGTCTCGGCCGAATTCGGTCGGGATCCGACCGCGCCGCGGCCCTTCGCCGGCCTGCGCGTCCTCGATATCGGCTGCGGTGGCGGGCTCCTGTCCGAGCCGATGGCCCGCCTCGGCGCCGCGGTGGTCGGCGCGGACGCGGCCGCCCGCAATATCCCCGTTGCCCGGCTCCATGCCGAGCAGTCGGGGCTCGCGATCGACTATCGCCACGCCACGGCCGAGGATCTCGCCACGGCGGGCGAGCGGTTCGACGTGGTGCTGAACATGGAGGTGGTCGAGCATGTGCCCGACCCGCTCGCCTATCTTTCTGCCTGCCAGACGCTGCTGCGGCCGGGCGGGCTGATGATCTGCTCGACGCTGAACCGCAATGCGCGGAGCTTTGCCATGGCGATCATCGGGGCGGAGCATGTCATGCGCTGGCTGCCCAAGGGCACGCACGACTGGCGGCGCTTCATCACGCCGGACGAGCTTTTCGCGCTGATCGAGCGCGCCGGCCTGACCCCGGTCGATCGCAAGGGCTTCGTCTTCAACCCCGTGACCTGGAGCTGGCGCGTCTCGGACCGCGATCTCGCCGTGAACTACGTGACCGCCAGCACAAAGCCGGGAAGCTGGGCGCCGGCCTGACCGTTTTCAACGGTCAAGCCGGGCATGCCCCTCACGACTTGCACGCTTCGGCGAAATCTTGACCCCTCGCGCCCTCCGGAGGTTTCCTCCGGGCGCGCGTCCGCCGCGACCTGCCACTGGCAGG
>NZ_CALAGI010000123.1 GCF_937891315.1 uncultured Amaricoccus sp.
TCGCCCAGCCGCATACCGTCAACGACTGGCTCTCGGTCTACGCCATGGCGGTCAACGAGGAGAACGCCGCCGGCGGCCAGGTCGTCACCGCGCCGACCAACGGCGCCGCCGGCGTGGTCCCCGCGGTGCTCCGCTACTACCGCGACCACTGCGTCGGCGCGACCCACCGGGGCATCCGCGACTTCCTGCTGACCGCCGCCGCGGTCGGCGGCATCATCAAGACCAACGCCTCGATCTCGGGCGCCGAGGTCGGCTGCCAGGGCGAGGTCGGCTCCGCCGCGGCGATGGCCGCCGCCGGCCTCTGCGCCGCGCTCGGCGGCTCGAACGCCCAGGTCGAGAACGCCGCCGAGATCGCGCTCGAGCACCACCTCGGCATGACCTGCGATCCCATCCGCGGCCTGGTCCAGGTCCCCTGCATCGAGCGCAACGGCCTCGGCGCCATCAAGGCCGTCGCCGCCGCCTCGCTCGCGCTCCGCGGCGACGGCGTCCATATCGTTCCCCTCGATGCCTGCATCGAGACCATGCGCCAGACCGGCCGCGACATGAGCGTCAAGTACAAGGAAACCTCGACCGGCGGCCTCGCCGTCAACCTCCCGGAGTGCTGACATGGCGGAATCCTCGTTCGTCCTGACCCTGACCAGCGAACCGCTGCCCGGAATTATCGCCGCCGTCTCGACGGCCGTCGCCGACCTGGGCGGCAACATCGCCGAGACCAATCAGCATTGGGACCGCCCGGCCAACCGCTTCTTCCTCCGCCTCGCCTTCGTCGGCCCCGACGAGCTGACCGTGCCGGCCGTCGAGCGGGCGCTCGCACCCGCCATCGACCGCCTCGGTCTCGAGCTCAGGGTCACCGACGCCACGCGCCCGCCGAAGATCGTCGCGATGGTGTCGAAATTCGACCACGCGCTCCTGCACCTGCTCTACCAGATCCGCGTCGGGTGGCTCCGCGCCGAAGTGGTCGCGATCGTCTCGAACCACGCGGACGCGCGCCGGATCGCCGACCACGAGGGAATCCGCTTCGTTCATTTACCGGTGACGCCGGAGACGAAGCCCGAACGCGAGGCCGCGCTGCTCGCTCTCGTCGACGAGACCGGCGCCGAGCTCGTCGTCCTCGCCCGCTACATGCAGGTCCTCTCCGACGACCTCACTCGCGAGCTCTCCGGCAGGGCAATCAACATCCACCACTCGTTCCTCCCGGCCTTCAAAGGCGCCAACCCCTACAAGCAGGCCTACCAGCGCGGCGTGAAGCTGATCGGTGCCACCAGCCACTACGTCACCGCCGACCTCGACGAAGGTCCGATCATCGAACAGGACGTCGCCAGGATCAGCCACGCGGACTCGGCCGACGACCTCGTCGCCATTGGCCGCGACACCGAGTCGCGCGTGCTCGCTCGCGCGATAAAGAGCCATCTTGAGCGCCGCGTTTTCTTATGTGGGCACCGAACTGTGGTATTCGCAAAGTAGGAGTTTCCCAATATAAATTATTCTTTTTGTATTAAAACATCTTGCGCTGCGGTCTATGCCACCTGAGTAAACTAGCGAGTAATATTATTCCACGCCTAAACACAAACGAAGCCATGTCGGGGCGCAGACTCAGCATGCCGCCGCGCTCTCGGCCCGCACCGGAGCGACCGCCGGTGGAGAACTGGACGATCGCCTCGGGGAGTCACGCGCAGGCGCGCTGCCCGGGCTGATCATCGACGGCCCCTTCGGCGAAGGGCCTCGCCGGTCGCCGGCCGCGCCGACCTCATCCTCTTCCCCAACCTCGAGGCCGGCAACGCCACCCTCAAGTCGTGGAAGCTGCACGACGACGGTTACGCGATCACGCCCGCGGATCTGGACGCCTGCGCCGCCGCGCAGGGCGTCGAGGTTCGCAAGGGCGATTTCGTCCTGGTTCGCACCGGCCATCAGGAGCGCTGCCTTGCCGCGGGCAGCTGGGAAGGCTACGCGGGCGGCGACGCCCCGGGCATGGGCTTCGACACCTGCTTCTGGCTGCGCGACAAGGATGTCGCCGGCATCCGCACCGACACCTGGGGCTGCGAGGTTCGCCCGAACCAGACCGACGAGGCCAACCAGCCCTGGCACTGGGTGGTGATCCCCGCCATGGGCATCGCCATGGGCGAGATCTTCTACCTGAAGGAGCTGGCCGAGGATTGCGCGGCGGACAAGGTCTATGAGTTCTTCTTCCTTGCCCCCCCCGCTGCATCTGCCCGGCGGCGCCGGATCGCCGATCAATCCGCAGGCTGTCAAGTGAAGGCTGGTCATGTCGGGTTTTGATATCCAGCAGAAGCTTTCGCTTGCCGGTCGCCGCGCCTTGGTGACCGGCGGCGGGCGCGGCCTCGGCCGCTCGATCGCCGAAGGTCTGGCAGTGATGGGCGCGGAGGTCACGCTCTGCGCCCGCACCGAAAGCGAGATCGCCGAGGGCGCGGCCGAAATCCGGGCGAGAGGCTTCAAGGCTACGCATCTCGTGGCGGATGTCACGGACGTGGCGGGCTTCGCCGCCATCATCGCTGATCTGCCGGCCTTCGACATCTTCGTGAACAATGCCGGGACCAACCGTCCGAAGCCGCTCTCGGACGTGACCGAGCAGGATTACGATGCAGTCCTGGGGCTGAATCTGCGTGCGGCGGTTTTTGCCGCCAAGGCGGTCAGCGGGGCGATGATGAAGGCAGGGATCGCCGGGTCGATCATCAATATGTCCTCCCAGATGGGGCACGTAGGGGCAGCGAACCGCACGATCTACTGCGCGTCGAAATGGGCGCTGGAGGGCTTTACCAAATCGCTTGCGGTCGAGCTCGGACCCAAAGGGATCCGTGTGAATACCGTGGGGCCGACATTCATCGAGACCCCGATGACCGCGCCCTTCCTGGAAGACCCCGCAGCGCGGCAAGCGATCCTGTCGAAGATCAAGCTCGGCCGTCTGGGAACGCCGGGCGACGTGGTGGGGGCGGTGGTTTTCCTGTCATCCGACGCAGCGGCTTTGGTTACCGGCAGCGCCGTGGTCGTCGATGGCGGGTGGAGCGCCGACTAGTCGACGTTTACCCCAACCTCACTGGGTTGTCGTTCCTGCTGACGGTAGGCAACAACGGCGCTCCTGAGATCGCCCAGCCTTCCGTTGATGATGCCAAGCTTGGCGGCTGGCTTCTCTCCAGTGGGCTCTACGGGCTGCTCCGCGGCTGCATAGGCAGCCAAGGCCGAATGAGTTTCGACCTGCACCGCGGGCTCGCGTGCGTCCGTGCTCCGTTCGTCCGTTTTTGCGCCTGGCAACGGCGTCTCAGGCATGCTTGCGGGCTCCTCGAAAGGCGCGCTGGTCCCCTGACCCTCGAGCAGCGCGTTCAGCGCTCGATCCTCGAAGTAACGTGCCTTGGACAACCGGACCGGATTCTGGTCTCGCATCAGCGCGATCGCGGCATCGGGCCCGAGCATCCGGATCTGCTCCGGCCTGACCAGCCTGATGCCCTCCTGCCGCTCTTGGATCGACGCCGCATCCCATCCCCGCTGCCGCCAGGACTTCACCCAAACCAGCCGCGTCTGATCGCCGATCGCCTCGGAAATGTACCGCGGCGTGTCCGCGTCGGTCGGCGCCATGAAGAGCTGCAGCTCGCAGTTGCCCAAGAAGTTCGCTGCGCCGTCGGCACCGTAGACCTCCCGCAGGTTGGCGAGCGACTGGATGATCAGCATCAGATGCGCGCCCGAGGAGCGGACAGTGGTGATCGCCCGCCCCATCTCCTGCATCCGCCCGAGCGAGACGAACTCGTCGAGCAGGAAGAGCACGTCGAAGCGGTCCTCTTCGGTCCGGTCGGTCTCCTGCAGCAGGGTGAACATCTGCTGGAACATCAGCCGGATCAGCGGCGACAAGACGCCGAGGTCCTTCTGGCTGACGCAGAGGAAGACGCTCGCCGGGTCAGATCGGAAGTCGGTGATCCAGAAATCCGTCGCCGCGGTCGCATCCCGCACGTCCGGATCGGCCCAGAGCCGCAGGCCGCCATCGAAGAGCACCGACATGTAGCTGCCGAGCACCTTCTCCGGCTGGCCGGCGAAGCGGTTGAACACCGACCGCGCCTCCCCGGACTTCGTAGTCGCCGCGAGACCTTCGAGCAGCTGCCCTGGTGCGCCCGCTTCGGTCAGCAGATCATAGACAGCGGCGATCGTCGGCGTGCCGCGCTCGTGCGCGACGACAGCCGTCGCCGCGAAGATCTCGCGGGCGCCGTCGACCCAGGACTCGGTCCCCTTGCCCTTCGCCTCGACCAGGCTGTTGGCGAGCCGCAGCGCCTCGGAGAAGCGCCGCCGCTCCGGCGCCGCCGCCACCTCGTCGAACGGGTTGTAGCGGTGGCTCCGCCGATCCTTCGCATAGGGGGCGAACTTGAACACCCGGTCGCCGAGGTCGTGCCGCCGGCCCGCAGTCTTTTCGTAGTTCTCGCCCTTTACGTCGAGAACCACGGTCGACCCAGGATAAGTCAGCAGCGTCGGGATGACGACGCCGACCCCCTTCCCTGCCCCGGTCGGCGCCGCCACCAGCGAATGCACGATC
>NZ_CALAGI010000124.1 GCF_937891315.1 uncultured Amaricoccus sp.
TCGAAGGCATCGCTGGCTGAGCCATGCCGGCGAGTGTCGCGGGCGAAGATCGAGACGCGCCGCGCCCCGGCCACCGCGGCGATCGTCGCGGTACAGGCATAGGCCCCGGTAGCGGCCTCGGTGACCACGCTCAGCCCGTTGAGATCCAGTTCCAGGGCCTCGACGCGGCGCAGGATACTGGCAAGCATCGCCGGAAGGTCGTCTTGCTCTCCCCGGGCGCTATCGCGGTCAAAGCGTTGCACGATTCCCTCACGCCCGCCGGCGCAAATGGTGGGCCGGATTTTGTCCGTCGATCGATTCAATCAGGGTGTCGACGATCCGCCGCGCATCGGTTTCGGTCATCTGTGCGAAAAGCGGCAACAGAAGGGAGTGGTCGCGCGCCGCCTCCGAACGCGGCAGCGGCCGGACCGGCAGGTCCGCGTAGGACGGTTCCAGATGGATGCACATGATGCCGCGGCGGGTGGCAATGCCCCGGTCAAGCATTCCCTGCATCACGGCCCGCTGATCGAGCGCGGGATCGAGCGCCACGCAATAGCTCTGCCAGTTGGACCGCGCCCAGGCCGGCTCAACCGGCGCGCGCACGCCGGCGATATCCCCGAGCAGATCGGCATAGAGATTGGCCAAGGACCTCCGCCGTTCCACGATCCCGTCAAGGCGCTTCAGTTGCTCTCGGCCAATGGCGGCCTGCACATCGGTCATGCGATAGTTGAATCCGCGCACAGGATAGGCTTCGAACAGGACCGTGGGACTGGCGTGGCGCAGCGTATCGGGGACCGACATTCCATGCTGCCGCCACAGTCGGAACCGCGCGTCCCATTCGGGATTGGTCGTGGTCAGCATGCCGCCATCGCCCACGGTCAGAACCTTGCGGGGATGGAACGAAAAGCAACAGATGTCACCGTGTGGCCGGCCGATCGGCTGCCACGCGCCATCCAGCCGGATCTCTGAACCAATGGCGCAGGCGGCGTCCTCGATCACGGGCAAGCCATGCTCGCGGGCGATCGCGACGATCGCAGCGAGATCGCAGGGCATGCCGATCTGATGCACGCAAAGGATCGCCCGCGTCCGAGGGGTTATCGCCGCCTCGATCTCGGTGGGGTCGATATTGAAACCGACCGGTTCGATATCCACGAAGACCGGTACCCCGCCACAATGCGTGATGGCGTTGGCGGAGGCGATGAAGGTGTGGCTCACCGTCACCACTTCGTCGCCGGGCCCGACGCCAACGGCGAGTAGTGCGAGATGCAGCGCGACCGTGCAGTTCGAGACCGCGCAGGCATGCGGGGTCCCGACGCGGGTGGCGAAATCCTGCTCGAAGGCGGCGACCTGGGGACCTTGGGTCAGCCATCCGGAGGCGATCACGGCGCTGGCGGCCTCGGCCTCCTCGCGACCAAGGAACGGTTTGGCGATCGGGATCATGCCGCCGAGTCCTGCGCGGCGCGCGTCTCCGAGCGCCACCAGTCGACCAGGTCACGAATGCCGGTATCCAGCCCGATTCCGGGACGGAACCCGAGAGCCGACGACGCCGCCTCGCCCGATGCGAGCCGCCGCGGCACGGGGTTGACCGAGCGCTCGGCCTCGTGGATCGGCTCGAGTTCGGGACGCCCCATCGCATTGGCGAGAACGCGTGCCAGGTCGAGCAGCGAGGTCTCGGTTTCGCTCCCCACGTTGAAGACCGCGTCGTCGACGTCCGCGCGCGCCGCCAGGATGTTCGCCCGCGCGACGTCCCGGACATCGACCATGTCCATGGTCTGCGATCCGTCCCCGAAGATGATCGGCGGCAGGCCGGCTTCGATGCGCTCCATCCAGCGCACCATCACCTCCGTGTAGCGACCGTGAATGTCCATGCGAGGGCCGTAGACATTGAAGTATCGCAGGGCCACGTACCTGAGCCCGTACATGTCGTTGAAGGATCGGAGCAGCCCCTCGCCAAAGGATTTGGCGGCCCCGTAGAGTGTGCGGTTGGCGTAAGGGTGGTGGCCTTCGGTGGTCGGGAACTGCTCGGCCATCCCGTAGATCGACGCGGACGAGGCCATGATGACCCTCTCCACCTCCTGCTCCGCGCAGAGACGCAGAAGATCGTAGGTCGCGCCGACCATGACCCCCATCGCCGCGTCGGGTTCGGCGGCGCAGTGCGTGATGCGCAGGGCCGCCTGATGATAGACCACGTCGCACCCTGCGACGAGGCGCGCCATCAGGGCCGCGTCGCGGATGTCGCCCTCGATCAGCTCCACCGGCCCATTGGCTATCGCGCTTGCCAAGTTGGCCGCGCGACCGCGGATCATGTTGTCGACGACGACCACGCGCGCGCAATCGGCATCGATCAGCTGGTCGACGATATGGGAGCCCACAAAACCGCTCCCGCCCGTCACAAGCACCGTCTTGCCAGCCAGCCTGTCCCGTGTCTCGGCCATCTCCCCGCTCCTCATGCCGTGTTGGCCAGCCGCGAGACGGCCAGTTCGTTCACCGCGGCGACGACGGTCGTCGCGTCCCGGGTGGAAAGCTCGGGATAGAGCGGCAGCGACAGGGTCTCGCGCGCGAGCGCCTCGGCGTGCGGAAAGTCCCCGGCTCGGTAGCCGAGGGACCCGTAGGCGGGCTGCAAGTGGACCGGCACCGGATAGTGCAGGTTCGTCGCCACGCCCGCCTCGGCCAACCCCGCGCGCAGCGCGTCGCGATCCGTCGCACGGATGGCATAGACATGCGCCGCGTGGTCGGCCCCGATCGGGCCGACGGCGCGCTCAATTCCGGCGGCCAGGCCACCATGGTACAGGTTGCCTATCCGACGCCGCGCCGCGTTCCACTCATCGAGATGACCGAGCTTCACCCCGAGCGCCGCGCCCTGGATGGCGTCCATCCGGTAGTTGAAGCCGTGCCGCACATGATTGTAGCGGCCTTCCTGACCCCAGTCCCGCAACGATCGGGCTTTCTCGGCGAGGTCGTCGCGATCCGTGACGAGCGCGCCCCCCTCGCCGCAGGCGCCAAGGTTCTTTCCCGGGTAGAAGCTGAAGCAGCCGGCTTCGCCGAAGGTGCCCGCCCTGCGTCCGCCCCGCTCGGCCCCATGCGCCTGGGCCGCGTCCTCGATGACGACCAGCCCGTGCCGGCGGGCAACCGCCAGGATCGCCGTCATGTCGGCCAGGCGCCCGTGCAGATGCACCGGCAGCACCGCCTTGGTGCGCCGTGTGATCGCGGCTTCGATCTTGCCGGGATCCATGGTCCAGGTCCGGGGGTCGATGTCGACAAACACCGGCTTCGCGCCCGCGTAGAGGATGGCCGCGGCCGTGGCGACGAAGGTCGCCGGAACGGTGATGACCTCGTCGCCGGGGCCGATCCCGGCCGCCAGGAGGGCGATATGCAGCGCCGAGGTGCCGCTGTTCAGGGCCACCACGTGCCGCGCGCCGCAATAGGCCGCGAAGTCGCGCTCGAACGCCTCCACCGGGGCGCCAAGCACATGGCCGCAACTGCGAAGTGCCTCGAGCACCGCGGCCTCGAGCTCTGGCGCGATGGTGCGATATTGCGCTCGCAGATCGAGAAACGGGATCATGATGCCTTCTGCATTTCGCCGCCGAGTTCAATCGCCTCCCCGCGCCGCAGTGCCGAGCGGCTCGCGGCGTCGAGCAGTTCGACAACGCGGAGCCCGCTCCGCCCATCATTGACGGGTGTCTCGCCGGTATCGATGCACCGAGCGAACTCCTGTACCTCGGAGACCAGAGCCTCCTTGGGGGAAAGCGCGGGCGCCCACATGTCGCCGAGCCGGTACGAGATCATCCGCTCGTATGTCGCCTTCGGATCGTCGGACAATGCGATGCCGCGATCGTAGACCTTGACCTTCTCGCTCGCTTGCATGTCGTCGTAGACGACCATGCAACGACTGCCTCCGATCAGGGTCTGCCGGATCTTTACCGGCGCCAGCCAGTTGACGTTCAGATGCGCCATTGCCCCGTTGTCATAATAGACCGAGAGATGCGCCATGTTCTCCGGCCGCCCGGGCACGAACCGCGCGGCGCTGGCCGAGATCGCAACCGGACGCGCATCGAGGAGAAAATCCATGATCGCGAGGTCATGGACCGCGAGATCCCATATGACGTTGATATCGCTCTGGAACAGTCCGAGGTTCACTCGTGTGGAATCATAGTAGTAGATGTCGCCCAGCTTTCCGCTGGTGATGAGGTCGCGAATGGTGCGCACGGCGCCGGTATAGATGAAGGTGTGATCGACCATCAGAACGCGCGCCCGGCGCGCGGCCTCGTCGATCAGCCGCGCCGCCTGGATCGGGGTCTCGGCCATGGGTTTTTCGACCAGCACGTGCTTTCCGGCCCGCAGCGCCGCGAGCGCGAGCTCGAAATGCGTCCGGACCGGCGTCGCGATCATGACCGCGTCCACCAGCGGGTCTTGAACAAGCTCGCGCCAATCGTCGGTCAACCGCGCGGAGGGATGGCGCCGCCCGGCACGCCCCAGAGCCGCGCCCGAGCTGTCCGCGATCATCTCGACCGTGGCCATGTCGGTTTCGGCTACGGCTCGGGCCAGGTTGGGTCCCCAGTACCCGTAGCCCAGCACGCCGACGCGGATCACCGGGCGGCCGCGCGTGGGCGCGCCTCGACAGGCTCCGCGGATCGTCGCAGTTCATTGGGATGCGACCCGTCGGTGCGATGCGTGCGAACATCGCCGATCACGCGCGCGGGATTTCCGGCGACGATGGCGTGCGCCGGAACGTCGCGGGTCACGACCGCGCCGGCGCCAACCAGGGCCTGCTCCCCAATGGTCACGCCGCAGATGATGGTGGCGTTCGAGCCGATCGCGGCGCCACGCCGCACGACAGTGTTCGTGCACTCCCAGTCGCCGTCGCGTTGCAGGGTCCCGTCTTCGTTGGTTGCGCGCGGCAGGAGACCATTCGTGAACATCACCCCGTGCCCGACGAACACCTCGTCTTCAATTGTCACGCCCTCGCAGACGAAGGAATGTGACGAGATCTTGCAGCGCCGGCCGATAGTGCTGTTTTTCTGGATTTCGACGAAGGGGCCGATCCGGCTTCCTTCGCCGATGCTGCAGCCGTAGAGGTTGACGAGGTCGGGATGGGCAATGCCGACGTCGCTCTGCAGATCACATGAAACAACTGGCATCAAATCACCCCCGAAGACTCAAAAAAACCAGAGATCCCATTACTCGTTTAGTCTGTTGGAGCCGGTGTGAGACCCGCTCCAAATGGTCACTGACCCAAAGGACAATGGCCGCATGCGCTCCCCGTCGGGGCGATTCGCCCGACGACCAGGAAATCGGGCCAATTCAAGACGCTGGAGTCGAAGGGCCGCATTGTCGGATCGAACGTCGCTCTCAGACCGCGCGCGCGTGGTCCCATGCCTCGATCGCAGCGGGTCGCTGCGTGGACAGCACGGATTCGAAGTATCCGATCGTTGTGATCAGTCCGTGATCGAGGTCCACCGCGGGTTCCCAGCCGAGAGCGGCGCGCGCCTTTGCAATATCCGGCTGGCGCTGAACCGGATCGTTCTCGGGCAACGCGCGCTGGACGATCTCGGACCTGGATCCCGTGAGATCGATCACTTTCAGCGCCAGCTCCAGGATGGTGAATTCACCCGGGTTTCCGAGGTTGAATGGTCCGGTCACGGCGGCGGGCGAGGCCATCATCCGGACAAGGCCCTCGATCAGATCATCGACGAAGCAGAAACTGCGCGTCTGGCTGCCATCGCCGTAGATGGTGATCGGATCGCCCCTCAAGGCCTGGACGATAAAATTCGAAACGACGCGACCGTCGTCCGGGCTCATGCGCGGACCGTAGGTGTTGAAGATTCGGACCACCTTGATCGGCAGGCGATGCTGCCGATGATAGTCGAAGAACAGAGTCTCGGCGCAGCGCTTTCCTTCGTCGTAGCAGGAGCGCGGACCGATAGGATTGACGTTGCCCCAGTAGTCTTCTCGCTGCGGATGCTGCGTGGGGTCGCCATAGATCTCGGACGTGGATGCCTGAAGGATCTTGACCCCGATCCGCTTGGCAAGGCCAAGCATGTTGATTGCGCCATGCACCGAGGTCTTTGTCGTCTGGACCGGATCCTGCTGATATCGTACCGGCGAGGCGGGGCAAGCAAGGTTGTAGATCTCGTCGACTTCCGCGTAGAGCGGAAATGTCACATCGTGCCGCAGGAGTTCGAAGTTGGGGCGCTCAAGAAGGTGGGCAATATTCGCGCGACGACCCGTGAAGTAGTTGTCGACGCATAGAACTTCATGACCCGCGTTGACCAGCCGGTCGCACAGATGGCTGCCGAGAAAGCCGGCCCCTCCAGTTACCAGGATGCGGCGCGTACCCGACTCTGCCATTCTCAGGTTCCCTTCCACTGGCTCCGCGGCGCTGGCTGAAAAAGAAAGGCGCGGATGGCCCCTGGTTCCGCTTAGTCCGCCTCGCTCAACCTGTCAGCATCCCCAAATGGTCGAGAAATTGATCGTATGGACAGACGACGGGCGGACAACGACGCGTTCGGTCATTCGACGGACTTCGGAATTCTCATCGAGGCTCGGTCAAGGGCGCTGAGCCTGATCGTGCCCAGTTCGTGCTTCAGCATGTCCAGAGTCGCCGCCTTGGATCGACGCGGCGGTCTGCCGACGGCCACCAAGTCTTCGATGCGGAGCGGGGCCAGTTCTTCGAACTTCATCGGCCGGGCAATCCGGGAGCTGACGGGCGTTTCGTTGCGGTCAACCGCCAACTCCGCTAAGCGGGCCCATCGCAGCGCTCCATCCCGGCGCAAGAAGGCCTCGCTGACATGGCGACCCTCGCGGCGGATCCGCGCACGCCGCGAACCGGATGGGAGCTTTGCGATGGTGGGCATTTCGCGCGTGGTGATGCGTCGTAGGGTGGCGAACACGGGTGAAACGGAGCTTGGGGGCGGCGGGCGCATGGGCGAGCCAACGATTTGAGGCTGCATAATAAAATGACGGAATATCAACCGCACCGCCTCTCCGTTGCGCCGATGATGGACTGGACCGATCGCCATTGCCGCGCGTTTCACCGGCGTTTCACGCGCCGGGCGTTGCTCTATACCGAGATGGTCACCACCGGCGCGGTGCTGCGCGGGCCGCGGGAGCGGCTGCTGCGGTTCGCGCGGGAGGAGCATCCGGTCGCGCTGCAGCTCGGCGGCTCTGTCCCGGCCGAGCTTGCCGAGGCGGCGCGGATCGGTCGCGATCTCGGGTTCGACGAGATCAATCTCAATGTGGGTTGTCCCTCGGACCGGGTTCAGTCGGGCTGCTTCGGCGCGGCGCTGATGCGCGAGCCGGCGCTGGTCGCCGACTGCGCGGCCGCGATGGTCGCCGCCGCTGGCCCGGTGCCGGTCAGCGTCAAATGTCGGATCGGCGTCGATGACCAGGATCCGGAGGTGGTCCTGCCCGAATTCCTGCGTCGGGTCGCGGCGGCCGGCGTCGGGCGCTTCGCCATCCATGCGCGCAAGGCCTGGCTCCAGGGTCTCAGCCCCAAGGAGAACCGCGAGATCCCGCCGCTCGATCATGACCTCGCGCGGCGGATGAAGGTGGCGTTCCCCGGGCTCGAGATCGCGATCAACGGCGGGATCACCGACCTTGACATGGCCGAGGCGTTTCTCGCGCGGGGGCTCGACGGCGTGATGATCGGCCGGGCGGCCTATCACAATCCGGCGCTGCTCGGCGCGGTCGATCGCCGGGTCTTCGGAGGCGCGACCCCGGATGTCGCCGCCGAGGACGCGGTGCGGGCCATGCTGCCCTATATCGAGGCGGAGTTGCGGGACGGCGCGGAGCTCCCGCGCATCACGCGCCACATGCTCGGGGCGTTCCAGGGTCGTCCGGGTGCGCGCGCCTGGCGCCGGATGCTCTCGGAACGCGCGCATCGCGCGGGCGCGGGCCCGGAGCTCGTCGAGCGCGCCCTCGCCGAAGTGACTGGCGCGGGCGATCAGGTCAATGTGGGGAACGCCACTCCGGACCTTCAGCCGAGATAGGCGCGGAGGGCGGGGGGCGGGTCGGCGAGGAGCGGGCCGGTGGCGGCCGGCGGTGCGACGGCGCCGTCCATGACGAGGACGGTCTGCTCGGCGATGCGCAGCGCGTCGCGGGGGTCGTGGGTAACCATCAGCAGCGTCGCCCGCTGTTCGGCGCGGATGCGGGCGACGAGGTCGAGCATCTCGGCGCGGAGCGCGGGGCCGAGGGCGGCGAAGGGTTCGTCGAGCATCATGATCGGCCGGTCGCGCAGCAAGGCGCGGGCGAGGGCGACGCGCTGGCGCTCGCCGCCCGAAAGCTGACCCGGCAGGCGGCGGTCCATCCCGGCGAGCCCGACGGAGGCGAGCGCGCCGGCGACGCGGGCCCAGCCGGCGCGATCGAGCCGCAGGTCGGGGCGCAGGCCGAGGCCGACATTCTGCGCGGCGGTGAGATGGGCGAAGAGATTGTGGTCCTGAAAGAGCAGCGTCACCGGCCGCTCGGCGGGTGGCAGGGCGGTGATGTCGCGGCCGTCCCACAGCACATGGCCACGCGCCGGTGCGAGAAACCCGGCGATGACGGCGAGGAGCGTGCTCTTTCCGGCGCCGGACGGGCCGATCAGCGCCGTGGCGCTGCCCGGTTCCAGCGCGATGTCGGCGGTCATGCGCCAGTCGTCCTGGCTGATCTCGAGATTCTCAAGCCGGAGCATGGATCCGCCCCCCGCGATCAAAGATCCAGAAGAGAAGATAGGTGAGGCCGACGAGGACGAGGGCGACGCCGGCCGCGGCTTCCATGCGATAGGCGGCCATCAGTCGCTGCATGAGGAGCGGCAGGGTCGCGACCTCGGGCGGGGCGAAGAGCGCGATCACGCCGAGATCGCCCATGCTGAGCGCGGCCGCGAGCCCGGCGGCGAAGCCCATCGGCCGACGCAGCCGCGCCCAGGTGACGAGGCGGAAGCGCGCCCAGCCGGCGATGCCGAGGCTGTCGGCGAGGCGGCCGTCGAGCGTGCGCGCCGCGCCGAGCGCGGGCAGGAGCGCGCGCAAGGTGAAGGGCAGCGCCATGGCGGCGTTGACCGCCGCCGTCACCGGCAGGGCGAGGGCGAAGGGATCGGCGAGCGGATGCAGCAGGATGAACAGGCCGGTACCGATCACGAAGGGCGAGGCGGCGAGGGTCAGCATGCCGAAGGCCTCGACGCCGCGACCGCCGCCCCGGGCACGGAGCGCGTCGATCAGCGCGGCGAGGCCGAGGCCGAGGCCGACCGCCAGCGCCGCCGAGGCGAGCGCGACCCCGACGCTGCGCAGGGCGGCGATCCAGACCGAGGCCCCCGGTCCGGCGATGAGGGCGGGCAGGCCGCGAGCCACGACGGCGAGAAGCGGCAGGCCGAGAAACAAACCGAGCGCGAGGAGCGCGGCGCCGTCGAGCAGTCGTTGCGCGGGGTGCGCGTCCCAACGTCGCACCGTGCCGCGCAGGCCGCTGTCGAACCGCGCCTCGGCCGCGAGGCGGAGCGCGGCGACGGTGACGGCGCCGCAGAGCGCGAACTGGATGAGGGCGAGCAGCGCGGCGCGGCCGAGGTCGAAATCGAAGCGCAGCGCCTGATAGATCGCGAGTTCCACGGTCGTCGCCCGCGGCCCGCCGCCGAGGGTCAAAGCGACGGCGAAGGAACCAACGCAGAGCAGGAAGACGAGGACAAAGGCGCCGGGCAACACCTCGCGCAGCATCGGCGCCTCGATCCGGCGAAAGATGTCGCGCGGCCCGAAGCCGAGCTGCGCGGCGAGGCGGAACTGCTCGGCCGGAAGGGCGAGCCAGCCCTGCAGGACGAGGCGGGTGACCAGCGGCAGGTTGAAGAACACATGGGCGAGCACCACGCCGGTCAGGCCGTAGATGTCGATCGGCCCGAACCCGGCGGCGCCGAGCCCGTGGCTGACCAGCCCCGCGCGGCCCCAGATCGCGAGGAGGCCGAAGATCGCGACGATGGCGGGCAGCAGGAACGGCGCGCCGAGCAGTGCCACGAAGGCGCCGCGGCCCGGAAAACTCCGCCGGGCCAGCGCCCGGGCGGCGGGCACGGCGAGCGCGACGCTCAGCGCCGCGGAGATCAGCGCCTGGGTGAGCGTGAAGCGCAGCGCCGCCCAGTCGGCGGGACCGAGCGCGCGGCCGGGTTCGGCCCGGAGCGCGAGCGCCAGCAGCGGGCCGAGGGTCAGGGCGGCGACGAGCACCAACGCGAGGCCGCCCCCCGTCCAGACCAGCGCGCCGACCCGCGGCGCTACTTGCTGAGCGCGGCGAGCCATTCGGCCAGCGCCGGATCGCGCAGCTCGCGCGCCTCCTCGGGCGAGAAGAGCAGGGTCTTCTCCGGCCGGGGCAGCGCGGCGAATTCCGGCGGCAGGCCGGCGGCGGGGGTATGGGCGGGATACATCCAGTTGGTGGTCGGGATCACCGACTGGAAATCGTCGCTGAGCATGAAGGCGAGGAACTGCTTCGCAAGCTCCGGCTGGTCGCTGTGGGCGGTCATCGCCGCCACTTCGATCTGGGTATAGTTGCCCTCCTCGAAGATCGCGGCGCGCTTGGTCGCATCCTGCTCGGCGATCTGGTGATAGGCGGGCGAGGTGGTATAGGCGAGCGCCATGTCGACCTCGCCCGACAGGAACAGGCCGTAGCCCTCCGACCAACCGGGCGCCACCGTGACGATGCGTGGCGCGAGACCCTTCCAGATCTCCGGCGCCCTGTCGCCATAGGCGTTCTTGATCCAGAGCAGCAACCCGAGACCGGGGGTCGAGCTGCGCGGATCGAGGATCACGACGCTGGTGTCCGAGGCGATCAGATCGGTGAAGCTCATCGGCGGGTTCGGGAGCTTCGTCTCGTCGTAGACGAAGGCGAAATAGCCCCAGTCGTAGGGCAGGAAGATCGGGTCGGTCCAGTCGACCGGCACGTCGAGCGCCGGCGCCTCGATCCCGTGCGGCGCGAACAGGCCGGTCGCCGTCGCTTCCGCCGTGAGATTGGTGTCGAGGCCGAGCACGATGTCGGCCGGGCTGCGCTCGCCCTCCAGCTTCAGCCGTGACAGCAGGCCGGCGCCGTCGCCCGCGCCGACGAATTTCACCACGCAGCCGCAGCTTTCCTCGAACTTCTTCGCGATGGCGGGACCGGGCCCCCATTCGGCGGTGAAGCTCTCATAGGTGTAGATGGTGAGCTCTGGCTTGTCCTCCGCCAACGCGAGCGAGGCGGTGAGGACGACCGCCGCGGCGATCGGAAGGAAGGGTCGCATCTCTCTCTCCAGGTCCGCGGTCGGAAAGAGAGGGGTGACGGGGGACCGTCGCGCCTTCCCTCCGCCGGTATCAGCCGGTTCAGGTTCAACGGGTCTGCGTCACGCATCTCAGTCCGGCTGTCCGGACACCCCGAGGCAAGGGCGCAACCTAGCGACGCGGCCGGCGAATGCAAGGCGAAAGCCGGGGGGGAGCGCGATTGGCTGTCTGGCCCTCACCTTCGCTTCACGATCTCGACCGCCACCTTTCACCTGCGAGGAGAGGCCGCGCGGCGAGCCGGCTTCGGGTCTATGGCTCCCAGCCCGGGATAGCGGCGGCCTGCCTGATCCAGTCGGACAGGGCTTCGGTCTCGACCGGATCGCCTTCGTGGATATGGAAATAGCGCGCGTTCGCATCCTTCGATGCGACGGGCGGCACCGGGTCGAGCGCGGCGCCGCGAAAGAAGGCGACCTTGATATAGCGGGTGAAGCAGTGAAACGACAGGAACCACCCCTGGCCTGCCACCCCGTAGAAGGGTGAGTTCCAGCGTACCGCCTTTCCGACGCCCGGGACGAGCCGGACAATGAGCGCGTCGAGCTCGCGTCCCGCCGGACGCTTCCAGCCGGGCATGGCGGCGAGATAGGCCTCGACCGGCGCCTCGCCATCGCCCTTGGCGATCCGGGGATTGCCGCCGGAGAGAAGGACCGGCTCGGTTTTGGTCTTGAGCATAAATTTCCGTTCCAAAGCGAGGCCGGCCGATCGACAGGCGGCAAGATACACGGCGATCACGGCATGCCCATTCCGATTTCGAAGATCCCCGGAGAAATCCGGACCCCTCGCGCCCGTCTGGCCCTCTCCGCCCCGATCGGCTAGAGGGCGGAAAAGCCCGGGGGTCCGCCCATGTCGATGAACAGCTTCGGCCATCTCTTCCGCGTCACCACCTGGGGCGAGAGCCACGGGCCGGCGCTCGGCTGCGTGGTGGACGGCTGTCCGCCGGGCATCGGCCTGACCGAGGCGGACATCCAGCCCTGGCTCGACGCGCGCAAGCCCGGCCAGAACCGCTTCACCACCCAGCGGCGCGAGGAGGACGCGGTCGAGATCCTGTCCGGCACCTTTCAGGGCGTCACCACGGGCACGCCGATCAGCCTGATGATCCGCAACACCGACCAGCGCTCCAAGGACTATGGCGAAATCGCCGAGAAATTCCGGCCGGGGCACGCCGACATCACCTATTTCCAGAAATACGGCCTGCGCGACTATCGCGGCGGCGGGCGGTCGAGCGCGCGCGAGACGGCGGCGCGGGTCGCCGCCGGGGCGGTGGCGCGCAAGGCGCTGGCGGCGCTGGCGCCGGGGGTGACGATCCGGGGTGCGATGACCCGCATGGGGGCGCTCGCGGTCGATCCGGCGGCCTGGGACTGGGACGAGGTGGCGCGCAATCCCTTCTGGTGCCCGGATGCCAAGGCGGCTATGGCCTGGGCCGACTATCTCGACGCCTTGCGCAAATCCGGCAATTCGATCGGCGCGGTGGTCGAGGTCCGGGCAGGCGGCGTGCCCGCCGGCCTTGGCGCGCCGATCTATGCCAAGCTCGACAGCGACCTCGCCGCCGCGCTGATGACGATCAACGCGGTGAAAGGGGTGGAGATCGGCGCCGGCTTCGCGGCGGCGGAACTGACCGGCGAGGACAATGCCGACGAGATCTTCATGGGCAACGACGGACCGCGGTTTTCCTCGAACCACGCCGGCGGCATTCTCGGCGGCATTTCCAGCGGTCAGGACATCGTCGCGCGCTTCGCGGTGAAGCCGACCTCCTCGATCCTGAAGCCGAGGCGCACGATCAACCTGCGCGGCGAGGAAACGGAAATCGTGACCAAGGGCCGGCACGACCCCTGCGTCGGCATCCGCGCGGTGCCGGTCGGCGAGGCGATGCTCGCCTGCGTGCTGATCGATCATTTCCTGCTCCACCGGGGCCAGATCGGCGCGGCGGGCGGGGTCATCGGCGACTGAACCGGGCGGCGAGTTCGACATGGCCGGACCAGCGGAACTGATCGACCGTCTGGACCCAGTCGAGCGCATATCCGCCGGCGACGAGAAGGCCCGCGTCGCGGGCGAAACTGACGGGATCGCAGGAGATCATCGCGACGCGCGGCACGGCGGCGCGGGCGAGTTGGCCCGCCTGCGCCTCGGCGCCCGCGCGCGGCGGGTCGAGGACGACGGCGTCGTAGCGGTTGAGCTCCGCGGCGAGCAGCGGGCGGCGGAAGAGATCGCGGCGCTCGACCGTGACGCGGCGAAGGCCTGGCGTCTGGCGCGCACCGGCGTCGAGCGCCGCGAGCATCCTGGCCTCGCCCTCGACGGCATGGATCTCGGCGCCCTCGGCCAATGGCAGCGAGAAGGTGCCACAGCCGGAAAAGAGATCGGCGATCCGCCGCGCGTCGCCGACCGCCGCGCGCGCCGCCCCGGTCAGCGCCGCTTCGCCTTCCGCGGTCGCCTGAAGGAAGGCGCCCGGCGGGGGCGTGACATGCGCCGCGCCGAAGCGCTGGAACGGTGGGCGGCGCAGGGCGGCGGTCTCGCCGTTCCAGGTCAGCCGCGCGAGATCGGTGGCTTCCGCCAGCGCCGCCAGCCGCGCGCCGAGGTCGGCCTCGAGCGGCTTCGCGCCGCCGACGTCGATATCGAGCCCGGCGGGGCCGCTGGTGACACCGAGCCGGATCGTGCCGCCCCGGCCGGCGCCGAGCCCGGTCAGCTCGGTCAGCACCGGCTTCGCCGCGAGCAGTTCGGGCCGGACCAGCGGGCATTCGACGACATCGATCACCGCGTCGGAGCGGCGCGCGCGAAAGCCGATCGCGACCGTCTTTCGCGTGCGATGCCCGGCGAAGGTCGCCCGGCGCCGCGACCGCGGCGGCGAAGTCAGCGTCGGACGCAACTCGGCCGACAACCCGCGCGCGGCGAGCGCGCGACCCACGGCGTCGCGCTTCCAGTTCGCGAGAAACGCGTCCGAAGCATGTTGCAGCGCGCATCCGCCGCAGGTGCCGAAATGCCGGCAGACCGGCGCGGTCCTGTCGGGCGAGGGCGCGAGGATCTCTCCGACCCGCAGCGTCCCGCCGTCCAGCACACCGCGCACCACCTCGCCCGGCAGCGTGAAAGGGGCGCGAACCGGCCCGGCGAGACCGTCGCCTTCGAGTCCGAGACGCTCGATGCTGATCGCCTGCGTCGGATCGAAAGTCGGTCTTTCCATTTCGGCCACTTTCACGGGAAACCCGGGCGCTTTATCTTCGCAGCGTGAAGGATTCAACGGAGAGTATCATGACAACGCCAGTCGCGCCCGGCACAAGGGTCGGGCATGTGCATCTGAAGGTGGCCGATCTCGACCGGGCGATCGCCTTCTATTCGGGCGTGCTCGGTTTCGAGTTGCAGCAGAAATACGGCGATCAGGCGGCCTTCCTGTCGGCGGGCGGCTATCATCACCATATCGGCCTCAATACCTGGGAGAGCCGCGGCGGCCGGCCGCCGGCGCCCGGTACCACCGGCCTGTTCCACACCGCCTTTCTCTATCCGACGCGCGCCGATCTCGCCGACGCCCTGCGCCGGCTGACGGCGGCGGGCATCCGGCTCGATGGCGCCTCGGATCATGGCGTGTCGCAGGCGCTCTATCTCCGGGATCCCGACGGCAACGGCGTCGAGCTCTACTGGGATCGTCCGGAAACGGAATGGCCGCGCGACAGGGACGGAAAGCTCGCCATGGTGACCGAGCGGCTGGATTTGCGGGCGCTGCTGGCCGAGGCCTGATCGCGTTTGCGCGCGGCGATCAGATACTCGGTATTGCCATCGCCGCCGAGGATCGGGCTGACCGCGATGTCGATCACCTCCCAACCCTCGGACCGTAGGAAGCGGGCGACCGCTTCGCGCGCCTCGGCGATGGCAAAGGCGTCGCGGACCAATCCGCCCTTGCCGACGAAGGCGGGGCCGACCTCGAACTGCGGCTTGATCAGCGCGACGAGCGTGGCCCCGGCGCGTGCCAGGGCGAGCGCCGGGGCCAATGCCTTGGTGAGCGAGATGAAGGACAGGTCAGCGACGATCCAGTTCGGCTCCGGCACATGCTCGGGCGTGATGTCGCGGGCGTTCAGCCCCTCGATCAGCCGCAGGCGCGGTTCGCCGCGGAGGCGACTCGCGAGTTGGCCATGGCCGACGTCGATCGCCCAAACCTCGGCCGCGCCGCGCTCAAGCAGAATCTCGCTGAAGCCCCCGGTCGAGGCCCCGAGGTCGAGCGCCACCGCGCCCGCGGGATCGAGCCCGAAGCTGTCGAGCGCGTGGCGCAGCTTCAGCGCCCCGCGCGAGACGTAGGGGTTAGGTTCCCCGGTCAGCACCAGCGCGGCGCCGCGCGCGACCTTCTGCGCCGGCTTGCTCGCCGCCGCGCCATCGACGCGGACGACCCCGGCCTCGATCAGCGCCCGCGCCCGGGTCCGGCTGTCGGCGAGCCCCGCCGTCACCAGCGCCTGGTCGAGCCGCGCCGCCTCTTCACCCATGTTGTTCATGTCAACCTACCTTCCCCGCGCCCGCGGGGACTTCCCACGAGGCCGGGATCTGACCGAATACCCTGCCACATTCGCGACGCCAAGCCGCGGACCGAACACATGGCCGCTACTCGGCCGCGAGATCGATGAAGCCGCCGGACTGGCGGTTCCAGAAGCCGGCATAGAGTCCGCCCCGCTTCAGGAGCCCGGGATGCGTGCCCTCCTCGACGATCCGCCCGGCGTCGAGCACCACGATGCGGTCCATGCGGGCGATCGTCGACAGCCGGTGGGCGATGGCGATCACCGTCTTGCCCTCCATCATCGTGTCGAGCGTGTCCTGGATCGCCGCCTCGACCTCGCTGTCGAGCGCCGAGGTCGCCTCGTCGAGCACCAGAACCGGCGCGTTCTTCAGGATCACCCGCGCGAGCGAGATGCGCTGACGCTGGCCGCCGGAGAGTTTCACCCCGCGCTCGCCGAGATGCGCCGCGTAGCCCTCGCGCCCCTTGAAGTCGCGCAGGCCGAGGATGAAGTCATGCGCCTCCGCCCGGCGGGCCGCCTCGAACACCTCCTCGTCGGTGGCGTCCGGCCGGCCGTAGCGGATGTTCGCCAGAGCCGAGCGGTTGAACATCGCGGTTTCCTGCCGGACCATGCCGATCTGGGCGCGCAGCGCATCCTGGGTCAGGTCGCGGATATCCACCCCGTCGAGCAGGATCCGCCCGCCCTCGACTTCGTAGAGCCGCAGCAGCAGCGAGACCGCCGTGGTCTTGCCCGCGCCCGAGCGGCCCACCAGAGCCACCCGCTCGCCCGGACGGACATGGAGGTCGAAATCCTCGAGCGCGGCCCGCCGACGGCCGTAGCCGAAGCGCACATGGTCGAAATCGACCGCCCCGCGCGAGGTCTCCGGTGTCCGGGCGTGGGCCGCGTCGACGATGCCGTGTGGCGGCGTCAGGGTGAGAATCCCGTCCTCGATCTCGCCGATATTGGCGAAGATGCCCATCGCCGTCATGCTGACCCAGCCCGACATCTGCGCGATGCGCGTGGCGATCAGGCCCGCCGTCGCGATGTCGCCCGCCGTGGCGGCGCCGCGGCTCCAGAGAAAGAGCGCGCCGCCGATCAGCATCACCGGCAGCGCGCCGGCCAGCGTCATCAGCCAGAAGCGGAACGCCGCCGAGGTGGCGCCGAAATCGATCGCCGCGCCGCGATAGCTCGCGAGCGCGCGCAAGGTCGCCTGATCCTCGTGCGCGCCATGGCTGAAGAGCTTCACCGTGGCGATGTTGGTGATCGTGTCGACCACCTGCCCGGTGACGATGGCGCGCGCCGCCGCGCGATCGGTCGAGGTCGCGCGGATACGGGGCATGTAATGCCGGATCAGCAGCGCGTAGCCGCCGAGCCAGGCGATCATGCCGAGCGACAGCCAGAGGTTCACGCCCGCCATCACCGCGACCGCGCCGACGATCGCCGTCACGGCGAGGCCGAGGGTATTGACCGTTTCGCTGACCGCCTCGGTGATGGCGCGGGCGGTCTGCTGCTGCTTCTGGGCGATGCGGCCGGCGAAATCGTCGTCGAAGAAGCTGAGCGACTGGCCGAGCGTGTGCCGGTTCAGCCGGGCGAGCACCAGCGGAAACAGGTTCGGCCCCAGCGTCAGCGCGTTGATCGCGGCGCCGGTGCCCATCAGCGTCGGGCGCAGCACGAGGAAGAAGCCGAGCGCGGCCAGCAGCAGCGGCCATGTCTCGGCGATGAGCGCCTCCGGCCCGTGCGACTGGGCGAGGTCGATCAGCCAGCCGATCACCGCCGCCGAGCCGACCTCCGTCGCGCCGACCGCGATCGAGATCGCGAGGCCGAAGAAGATCGCCGGCAGCGCCCCCCTCAGCGCCCAGCGCATGAAGCGCCAGAAGCCGTCGGGCGGCGGTCCCTCCGCGTGCGCGGTGGAATCGATGAGATTGGAGAAGCCCCTCATTCCGCCGCCTCGAGATTGATGAAGCCGCCGGACTGGTGGTTCCAGAACTTGGCATAGAGCCCGTTCCGGGCCAGCAGGGCGGCGTGGGTTCCCTGCTCGGCGATCCGGCCGGCGTCGAGCACAACGATCCGGTCCATGCGCGAGATGGTCGAGAGCCGGTGCGCGATGGCGATCACCGTCTTGCCCTCCATCACGCCATAGAGCGTCTCCTGGATCGCCGCCTCGACCTCGCTGTCGAGCGCCGAGGTCGCCTCGTCGAGCACGAGGATCGGCGCGCCCTTCAGGATCACCCGGGCGAGGGCGATGCGCTGCCGCTGGCCGCCCGACAGCTTCACTCCGCGCTCGCCCACCTGCGCGTCGTAGCCGGCGCGGCCGGCGCGGTCGGTCAGTCCGAGAATGAAGTCATGCGCCTCCGCCCGCTTCGCCGCCGCGATCATCTCGGCCTCGGTCGCGTCGGGTCGCCCATAGAGGATGTTCTCCCGCACCGACCGGTGCAGGAGCGACGGGTCCTGCGTTACCATGCCGATCTGGCGCCGGAGCGAATCCTGCGTCACCGCGCGGACATCCTGCCCGTCGATCCGCAGGGCGCCGCCCTCGGTATCGAAGAAGCGCAGGATGAGATTGACCAGCGTCGACTTGCCGGCGCCGGAGCGGCCGACGAGCCCGACCCGCTCGCCCGGCCGGATGGTCAGCGAAACACGGTCGAGCCCGCCCGAGCCGCGGCCGTAGTGATGGCGCACATCGTCGAACACGACTTCCCCTTCGGTGACCGCGAGTTGGGTCGCCGTCGGCGCGTCCTTGAGCTCGATCGGAGCGGTGATGGTTTCCATGCCTTCCTTGATCACGCCGACGTTCTGGAACAGCGACGACAGCGACCACATGATCCAGCCGGTCATGGCGTTCAGCCGCAGGGTCAGGGCCGAGGCGGCCGCGACCGTTCCGATCGTCGCTATTCCAACCTGCCACAGATAGAGCGCGTAACCGATGACGGCCACGATCAGGAATCCGTTTATCACCGTCAGGCCGAGATCCATCAGCGTGAAGATCCGCATCTGCCGCGCGAAGGCCTGGCGGGCGGTCTCGATCGCCTCGCCGGCGTAGGCTTCCTCCGAACGGGTATGCGCGAACAGCTTCACCGACTGGATGTTGGTGTAGCTGTCGACGATCCGCCCGGTGATCGCCGAGCGGGCGTCGGAAAACGCCTCCGAGGCGGCGCCGACCCGCGGGATCGTCCAGGTGACGAGCCAGACATAGAGGACGAGCCAGACCGCGAGCGGCGCCGCCAGCCGGGCATCGGTGTCCGAGAGCAGCCAGAGCGCGCCGATGAGATAGATCGCGGCGTAGACCAGCGCGTCGAAGGTCTGGAACGTCGCCTCGACCACCGCCGGCGCGGTCTGCATCAGCCGGTTGGCGATGCGCCCGGCGAAATCATTCTGGAACCAGCCGACCGACTGGCGCAGCACATGGCGATGGCTGCGCCAGCGCACCAGCGTCCCGAGGTTCGGCATCAGCGACTGGTTGAGGAAGGCCGCGCTGAGCGTCTGGATCAGCGGCCGCAGGAACAGGATGAACACCGCGACCAGCCCGAGCTCGATCCCGTGCCGCGACCAGAGCGCGCCCGGCTCCGTCTTGCCAAGCAGGTCGACCAGCCGCCCGGCGTACCAGATGAGCAGGATCTCGATGATCGCGACCGCGAGGATGGCGAGCGTCGTCCAGACGAGCACCCAGCGCGCCGGCCGCACATAGGCGAGGATGTAGGGCCAGAACCGGTTCGGTGGCGCGTCGGTGTCGCGATACGGCCCATAGGGATCGACCAGCGACTCGAAAAAACGAAACATGGGGGAGACCTTCGGGAGAAGAACGGGCAAGGAGGGCGGATGAGCACGGGGGCGCGAGCGGCGGCCCCGTCCGGAGCCGGCTTAGAGGCCAGGTTTCCGGAAAATCGCCATGCCAGAACTCCTCGAAGGTGCCGGCGCCTTGTACCGCGGTCGCGGGCGATTGTCACCCCCGTTCAGCGCCGCCACGATTTCAGAGGTCCGGAGAAATCCGAATCCCTCGCGCCCTCGGGACGTTTCCTCCGGGCGCGCGGCCTTGCCGACCTGCCGCTGGCAAGTCGGCAAGGCGCGTCCTCCGTGGATATCTTCGGCGGGTCGGTGAAAATCGAGCGCGGGGTCAAACCCGGTCGCCGCCACGCATGGACAGACACCCGGGGACGTGGCGATAAGCGGGCAATTGGCTGGAGCATGTGATGACCGACGTCGCCGAGAGTGAGAAGACCCGGGCGAAGGACTGGTTCGAGGGATTGCGGGACCGGATCTGCGCCGCTTTCGAAGCGCTGGAAACGGCGCAGGACACCGGCCCCTTCGCCGACCTGCCGCCGGGCCGGTTCGATCGCAGGGAGACGCGGCGCGTCGGCGCGGCGGCGGATGAGGAAGCCGGCGGCGGCGTCATGGCGGTCATGCGCGGCGGCCGCGTGTTCGAGAAGGTGGGGGTCAATGTCTCGACCGTCTTCGGCATCCTCGCGCCGGAGGCGCGGCGCAGCCTGACCGCGCGCAAGGAGATCCCCGGCCTCGACGCCGATCCGCGGTTCTGGGCGAGCGGGATCAGCCTCGTCGCGCATCTGCGCTCGCCACTGACGCCGGCGGTCCATATGAACACCCGCATGTTCTGGACGCCGGCCGGCTGGTGGTTCGGCGGCGGCGCCGACCTCAATCCGATGATCGAGGACCCCGCCGACACCACGCATTTCCACGCCGGGCTCCGGGCCGCCTGCGACGCGCATGATCCCGCCTACTATTCCCGCTTCAAGGCCTGGGCCGACGACTATTTCCTGATCCGCCACTGGAACGAGCCGCGCGGCGTCGGCGGCGTCTTCTACGACGACCTCTGTACCGGCGACTGGGAGGCGGATTTCGCCTTCACCCGCGACATCGGCGCCGCCTTCCTGCCTGCCTACGCGCCGCTGGTCGAGCGTCACATGCGCCGCCCCTGGACCGAGGCGCAGCGCGAGATCCAGCTGGTGAAGCGCGGGCGCTATGCCGAGTTCAACCTCGTCTACGACCGCGGCACCCAGTTCGGCCTCAGGACCGGCCACAATCCGGAGGCGGTGCTCATGTCGTTGCCCCCGGTTGCAAAATGGCCGTGACCGGCGCTCAGAAGAAAAATTCCTCCCGCACGATCTTGCCGGCGTGATCGACGGTGTAGAGAGCGACTTCCTTCATCGCATTGCGCTTGCCGGAGTTGCGGTCGGTCGCGTCGAACTCGAAGATCACCGAGAAGCGGTCGCCGTTGACATAGGGGCCATCGGCGCTGGCGGAATGTACCTCCATCGTGGTTTCCCACCAGTCGTGCTTGCCCTCGATTCCCTTCACGCCCCGCGTTTCACGACTCTCGCCACCCATCGAGACCGCCTCGACCGAGACCGCGTCCGGGGCGTAGAGATCCTTCAATCCCTGCCGCGTGGTCCCGGCCCGGCAATGCCCGACCAGAGCCTCCGCCGTCGCCTTCACGGTCTCGGCCTTTGGTTCCCTGGTATCGACTGACATCGGCTGACCCCTTCGATGTTCGCTAAATGTTCCAATGATTAACGCCGCTCGCCGATTCGTGCAAGCGGGACGGTCCGGGCGGTCAGGGGAGGCTTGCTTTTCCTGAGCGGCTTTGTCAGGATTGGTGCGATCAGCTTGGAGGCGAATCTTCGCGATGTGCTGGCCGTTGGTGGAATCTAGCCTGGATCGCGCCTCGGGGACAGGGGGATCGGAATGATCGTATGTTCCTGCGCCCGTATCTCCGACACGGAAATCCATCAGGCGATCGATTGGATGCGCAACGCGGACGCCTATACCCTGATCACGCCGGGCAAGGTCTTTCGCGCGCTCGGCAAGACGCCGGAATGCGGCGGCTGCGTCCGGCTCTTCATCGACAGCATGCGCCAGAACGACAAGCTCGGCGTTCCGGTCGAACTGCGCAATCTGCGCCGCCGCAAGAGCGTGTCGGTGGTGGAAGACTGATTCCGGTTGGAAGACCGAATTCCGCTTTCGACTTCCGTCACGATCCGCGCCGCTGAGAATCCCGGCCGGCGGTATCGGTCGGCTCAGCCGCGGGCGCGCAGCAGCCGGGCCTTCTCGCGCTCCCAGTCGCGCTTCTTGTCGGTCTCGCGCTTGTCGGCCATCTTCTTGCCCTTGGCGATGCCGAGCTGCAGCTTGGCGATGCCGCGCTCGTTGAAATAGAGCTTGAGCGGCACCAGGGTCATGCCCTCGCGACCGATGCCCTGCCAGAGCCTGGACAGTTCGCGCTTGTTGACCAGCAGCTTGCGCCGCCGCCGCTCCTCATGGCCGAAGCTGCGCGCACGGTCATAGGCCGGGATATAGCCGTTGATCAGCCAGAGCTCGCCCTGCTCGACCGTGGCATAGCTCTCGGCGATATTCGCCTTGCCGGTGCGCAGGCTCTTGACCTCCGAACCTTCGAGCATGATTCCGGCCTCGAGATCATCCTCGATGAAATAGTTGTGCCGCGCCTTGCGGTTCTCGGCGACGATCTTCTGTTTGACGGGGGTCTTCACCATGGCCCGGCCGCTCTAGACCAGCCTCGCCCCCCTGTCCAGTTGGCCGCGCGCGATTGATCCGCCGGCCGCGACGGCCGACCGGACATGCCTAGTTCAGCAGGGCCTAGTTCAGCAGGCCCGCGTGCCGCATCGCGCCGCGCATCCGTTCCTTGGTCGCCTCCTCGAGCGTGACCAGCGGAGAACGCACCTCCTCGGAACATTTGCCGAGCAGCGACATGCCGTATTTCACCGGACAGGGGTTCGGCTCGGCGAAACAGGCGCGGTGCAGCGGCATCAGCCGGTCCTGATAGTCGAGCGCCTTCGCATAGTCGCCGGCGAGCGTCGCCTCCTGGAACTCGGCGCAGAGCCGTGGCGCGACATTGGCGACGACCGAGATGCAGCCCCGCCCGCCATGGGCGTTGAAGCCTAGCGCGCTGCCGTCCTCGCCCGAAAGCTGCAGGAAATCCGCGCCGCAGGTGATGCGCGTGTCAGAGACGCGGGTGATGTCGCCGGTCGCATCCTTCACCCCGACGATACGGGGCAGCTTCGCCAGCTCGCCCATGGTCGCGGGCGTCATGTCGACCACCGAGCGGCCGGGAATATTGTAGATCAGGATCGGCAGATCCACCGCGTCGTGCAGCGTCCGATAGTGGTGATAGAGCCCGCGCTGGTTCGGCTTGTTGTAATAGGGCGTCACCACCAGCGCGGCGGCGGCGCCGACCTTCTTGGCGAACCGCATCAGGCTGATCGATTCCTCGGTGCTGTTGGATCCGGCGCCGGCGATCACCGGCACGCGCCCGGCGGCGGTCCTGACCACGACCTCGACGCAACGCTCGTGCTCCTCGTGGGAGAGCGTCGGCGACTCGCCCGTGGTGCCGACCGCGACCAGCCCGTGGCTGCCTTCCTCGATCTGCCAGTTCACGAGATCGACCAGGGCGCCTTCGTCCAGCTTGCCGTCCGTGAACGGCGTGATGAGCGCGGGGATCGAGCCTCTGAACATGGGTGGGTCCTCCGGGTATCGCAGGCGGCCATTTCGGGCGCTTCGGGGCCGCCCGAAAAGCCGCGCGAACCTAGTCGCGAAAGCCTTTCGCCGCAAGCAGGGGATTGCAGACGGCGGGTACACGTCATGGTATAGTCCGGCGAACGAGAAACGCTTGAGGGGATCGAGCTTGTCGCGCCGCCGCCATCTTCTCGCCGCCATCTTCCTTCTGCTGCCCGGCCTCGCCTCCGCCCAGACCGCGGCCGAGGGCCGGGCGTTCGGACGCGCGCTGGAAATGGCGAAGGCCGACGACTGGGCGGCCGCCTCGGCGCAGGCGGATCGCGCGGCGGGTGCGCTCGGCTCGGACGTGATCGAATGGCTGCGGCTGCGCGACGGCGATGGCGCCTGGACCGACTATCGCGATTTCCTCGCCCGGAACGGCGACTGGCCCGGCCTCGACACCGTGCGGCGCGCGGCCGAGGTGCGCATGCCGCTCGCGCTGCCACCGGCGGAGGTGGTGGCCTTCTTCGGCGCCGCCGCGCCGCTGACCGGGGTCGGCGCGCTGCGGCTCGGCGACGCGCTGCGCGACACCGGACGCGCGGACAAGGCCGAAGCGGTGATCGACACGGCCTGGACCGGCCTCTCCATGACCCGCTCGGAACAGGAGGCGATGGCGCGCGACTGGGCGACGACCGTCGCGCCGCTGAATAGCCAGCGCCTCGACATGCTGCTCTGGCGCGGCCTGACCGGCGAGGCGGAAGGCATGCTGCCGCTGGTCGATGCCGACTGGCAGGCGCTGGCCCGGGCGCGGATCGCGGTGCGCCGCGACGAGGACGGATCGAGCGCGCTGATCAACGGCCTGCCCGCGAAGACGCGCTCCGATCCGGGCCTCGCCTACGAGCGCTATCTTTACCGGGTACGGCAGGGCCGCTGGGACGAGGCGGCGGAATATATGCTGCGCTACTCCACCACCGCCGCGACGCTGGGTCGTCCCGAGATGTGGATGGAGCGCCGCGCCAACCTCGCGCGGGAGGCGCTGCGACGGGGCGAGGTGGCGACGGCCTATGGCCTCGCCGCGAGCAGCCATGGCACCAACGGGTCGGACTATGCCGACGCCGAATGGATGGCGGGCTTCATCGCGTTGACCCGGATGAAGGACCCGGCGCGCGCCATCGGGCATTTCGAGCGGTTCCAGACGCTGGTCTTCACTCCGATCAGCCTCGGGCGGGCCGGCTACTGGCTCGGCCTCGCCCGCGAGGCGGCGGGCGACGAGGACGGCGCGGCCAGGGCGTTCCTCGCCGGCTCCGGCCAGCAGACGAGCTTCTACGGCCAGCTCGCCGCCGAGCGGCTGGGCATCGATTTCGAGGCGCGGTTCGCCAGCGACACGGCGGCGCCGGACTGGCGAACCCAGGCCTTCATGGCCTCCTCCGTTGTCCGCGCCGGCTATCTCTTCATGCTCGCCGGCGAGGACGGTCGGGCCGCGCAGTTCTTCCGCCAAGCCGCGGAAGGGCGAACGCCGGAGACCCGCGCGGCGCTGGCGCAGATGGCGATCGACCTCGGCCGACCGCATATCGGCATCCGCGTCGCCAAGGACGCGGCGCTGGAGGGGATCGTTCTGCCGGCGCAATATTATCCGCTCCATGCCATCGCGCGGCAGGAATGGCCGGTGCCGACCGAACTCGCCATGGCGATCGCGCGACAGGAATCCGAGATGAACCCGGCGGCGGCCAGCGAGGCGGGCGCGCGGGGCCTGATGCAGCTCATGCCCGCGACGGCGAGCGACGTGGCCCGCGCGCGCGGCATCGCCCACGACCCGGCGCGCCTGACCCGCGACCCGATGTACAACGCCCGGCTCGGCACCGCCTATCTGTCGGAGATGCTGGAATATTACCACGGTTCCTACGTGCTGGCGGCGGCGGCCTACAACGCCGGTCCCGGCCGGGTGGACCAGTGGGTGAAGGCCTTCGGCGACCCGCGGGCCGGGGCCGATCCCGTGGTCTGGATCGAGTCGATCCCCTATTCCGAGACGCGCAACTACGTGATGCGGATTCTCGAGGGGATGCAGGTCTATCGCGTCCGCCTTCGCGGAACCCCGATGCCGGTGCAGATCGCCGCGGATATTCGAAAGACGGGCTGACGGAGACCGGAGCTTCGCCGATCACCACCCGGGCCGATGGTCCTCGGCGGCCGCGTCGGCGTCGACACCGGCGGCGCCGCCGCCTATTCTGCGACGAAGTGCGACCTTCGCGTCACGGCGGCGCCCCGCTTCGCCTCGCCGTGCGACGCGCGGGCATGGCCCTGATCCATTTGGCTGAGCGAGGAGACACAAGATGAAGATCAGCGCGCGCAACGTGCTGCCCGGCAAGATCGTCGGACTTATACCAGCCGCCATAAGTCATGACACCTTCGCCCACGCTCGTCTGGAAACGGAGG
>NZ_CALAGI010000125.1 GCF_937891315.1 uncultured Amaricoccus sp.
CGCTGGTCGCTGGTGAAGTGGCGCTCGCCGAAGCGGTGGCGGCGGCGCAGCCTTGCGCGGACGGCCCGCCCGAGGTTGACCGGAGCGCGGTTTCGCTCTAGCAGCGGCGGGCGTGGACGGCTGGATGGCCGCGGCCCGGCGACGGGGCGAGGAAAGTCCGGACTCCAGGGAGAGATGGCGGCGGGTAACGCCCGCCCGGGGCAACCCGAGGGAAAGCGCCACAGAGATCAGACCGCCGGCCGTTGTCCCCGGACCCGGCCGGCAAGGGTGAAACGGTGGGGTAAGAGCCCACCGCGCCGGCGGCGACGCCGGTGGCATGGCAAGCCCCGCCAGGAGCAAGGCCAAATAGGGATCGCGCGGGGCCTTCCGCGACAGCGGAGCCCCAGGGGTTCTCCCGCCCAGCGATCCGGGTTGGCTGCCAGAGCCCGCCGGCGACGGCGGGCCTAGAGGAATGGTCATCGGCGCGGCTCCGGCCGCGTCACAGAATCCGGCTTACAGGCCGTCCGCGCGCGACTCCCCCCCGAACGGAACCCCGACTCCCGCCGGCGCGCCGCCCGTCACCCGGGCACGCCCATGCTGACCCGGGGTTCAACCCTCCAGTGCGCCGGAAGCCCCGCGGGACCACGCCGGCCCCCGGCCTCTGCCAGTTTCATATTGGCAGAATTCCTATCGGGCAGGACGAGGGGCCCCGCCAACGGGCGGGGAGAAAAAAGGACTCGCGGCCAACAGGCCGCTCCTTCGCTCCGGCGTCAGCCGGAGCGCGGCCCAAGGGCTACGCCCGCGGGAGCCCTCGGCGGGGTCGCCATCGCCCCCGTCTCCGGTCTATGCTGCGGCGAACAATCCCGGGGGCGACGCATGGACGAGACGAGGATCCCGACGCTGGCCGCGCTCGAGCGAAAGCTGCTCTGGCTGTCCACCTGGATGATCCACAATGCGAACCATCTGCGCGAGAGCGCGGACGGGCTCAAGGTCGGCGGGCACCAGGCTTCCTCGGCATCGCTCGCCACGGTGATGACCGCGCTCTATTTCGACGCGCTGCGCCCCGAGGACCGGGTGGCCGTGAAGCCGCACGCCTCGCCGATCTTCCATGCGATCCAGTATCTTCTCGGCAACCAGACCCGCGAGAAGCTGGAAACCTTCCGCGCCTTCAAGGGGGCGCAATCCTATCCCTCGCGCACCAAGGACATCGACGACGTCGATTTCTCCACCGGCTCGGTCGGGCTCGGCGTCGCCCAGACGCTGTTCGCCTCGCTGGTCCAGGACTATCTCCGCGCCCGCGACTGGGCGACGGGTCGGCCGGAGGGCCGGATGGTCGCCCTGCTCGGCGACGCCGAGATGGACGAGGGCAACATCATCGAGGCGCTGCTCGAAGGCTGGAAGCACGGGCTGCGCAATTGCTGGTGGGTGGTCGACTACAACCGCCAGAGCCTCGACGCCGTGGTGCGCGAGGGCCTGTGGAGCCGCTTCGAATCGATCTTCCGCGGCTTCGGCTGGGATGTCGTCATCCTGAAGCACGGCACATTGCAGCGCGAAGCCTTCGCCGAACCGGGCGGCGACGCCTTGCGCGACTGGATCGACCGCTGTCCGAACCAGCTCTATTCCGCCCTGACCTATCAGGGCGGCGCCGCCTGGCGCCGCCGGCTGATGGACGAGATCGGCGACCAGGGCCCGGTCTCGGCGCTGATCGAGCGGCGCTCGGACGCTGATCTCGCACGGCTGATGGGCAATCTCGGCGGCCACGACCTGCCGACGCTGCTCGACGCCTTCGCCGCCGCGCGGACGCACGACCGGCCGACCTGCTTCATCGCCTATACTATCAAGGGCCACGGCCTGCCGCTCGCCGGGCACAAGGACAACCACGCCGGCCTGATGACCACCGCCCAGGCCGAGGCGCTCCGCGCCGAGATGAACATCCGGCCGGGCCACGAATGGGACCGGTTCGAAGGGCTCGACCTGCCCGAGGACGCGCTCCGCGACTTCCTCGCCCGCGTGCCCTTCAACGCCGCCGGCCGACGGCGCTTCCACGCGCCGGCCGTTCCGGTCCCCGACGCGCTGCCCTGGCCGCGGCAGTCGGTCATGTCGACACAGCAGGGCTTCGGCCTCATCCTGAACGAACTCGCCCGCTCGGACACCGAGATCGCCCGCCGCGTCGTCACCACCTCGCCCGATGTCACGGTCTCGACCAATCTCGGTGGCTGGGTCAACCGCCGCGGCCTCTTCGCGCGCGAAAGTCTCGCCGACACGTTCCGGCAGGAGCGCATTCCCTCGACCTTCAACTGGGAATTCTCGCCGCGCGGCCAGCATCTCGAACTCGGCATCGCCGAGATGAACCTGTTTCTCATGCTCTCCGGCCTCGGCCTGTCGCATTCGCTGTTCGGCGAGCGGCTGCTCCCGGTCGGCACGCTCTATGATCCCTTCATCAAGCGCGGGCTCGATGCGCTGAACTATGCCTGCTACCAGGACGCCCGCTTCATCCTCGTTGCCACCCCGTCGGGCGTGTCGCTGGCGCCGGAGGGCGGCGCGCATCAGTCGATCGCGACGCCGCTGATCGGCATGGCGCAGGACGGGCTGGCGGCCTTCGAGCCCGCCTTCGTCGACGAACTCGCCACCATCCTGCGCTTTGCCTTCGACTATGCCCAGCGTGACGGCGACGCCGAGCCCGACGGCGTCACCTGGCTCCGCGACGCGGTCGGCGGCTCGGTCTATCTCCGGCTCTCGACCCGCGCGCTCGAACAGCCGGCGCGCCGGATCGAGCCGGGTCTCGCGGCCGAGATCATCAATGGCGGCTACTGGCTGCGCCCGCCCGGACCGAACGCCGCGGTGGTGATCGCCTATACCGGCGTCGTCGCGTCCGAGGCGATCGAGGCGGCGGGGCTGATGGCCGAGGACCGGCGCGACGTCGGCGTGCTCGCGATCACCTCGGCCGACCGGCTGCATGCCGGCTGGTCGGCGGCCCAGCGCGCCCGCGAGGCCGGGCTCGGCCATGCCCGCGGCCATGTCGAGCGGCTGCTCTCCCAGATCTCGCGCGACTGCGCGCTCATCACCGTGGCCGACGGCCATCCCGCCGGCCTCGCCTGGCTTGGCGCGGTCCAGGGCAATCCGACGCGCGCGCTCGGGGTCGAGCATTTCGGCCAGACCGGCACGGTCGCCGACCTCTACCGCCACTTCGGCATCGACGCGCAAGGGATCCTGCGCGCGGCCGAAACCATGTCCGGCGGCCAGCCGATCCGCCATCTCCGCCACGCATGACCCCGCTCCGCTCCGCGAAACCGGCGGCGATGAGCGTCACCCTGGTCCTCGGCGGCGCCCGCTCCGGCAAGAGCCGCGCCGCCGAGGCGCTGGTCGAAGCCTTGCCGCCGCCCTGGCACTATCTTGCCACCGCCGAGGCGCTGGACACCGAGATGGCCGAGCGCATCGCCGCGCATCGCGCGGCGCGGCCCGCCGGCTGGATCACCCATGACACGCCGTTCAATCTCGCCGGGACGCTGGCCGCGCTGCCCCCGGGTCAGCCCGCGCTGGTCGATTGCCTCACCCTCTGGCTCACCAACCTCATGCTCGCCGAGCGCGACCTCGCCGCCGAGACCGCGCGCCTGACCGAGGCGCTGGCCGCGCCATCGCGGACGCTGGTTCTCGTCGCCAACGAGGTCGGGCTCGGCATCGTGCCCGACAACCCGCTCGCCCGCCGCTTCCGCGACGCGGCCGGGCGGCTGAACCAGGCGGTCGCCGCCCGGGCGGATCATGTGTTCTTCATGGTCGCGGGACTGACGACGCGGATAAAGTAGGAGCGTCTGGCCTTCCGCCCGGCGATGCTTTAGATATTGCGTCAAATCAAGACTCTAGAGCGGACGACCCGGTGCAACCGGGTCGGCGTTCGCTCTGGGCCAGCGGCCGGAAACGGACAGGAAGGCGCCGACGCGTGCGATGAAGCCCGGCCCTCCCAACGACGCGGCGCGCGCCTGTTCCCGTGCCCGGCCGCTCGAAATCTCGGTCGCCGGTCATTTCGGCGAATTGCTGCAAGGCCGGCTCGGCCCGGGCGGTCCGCTCGCCCTTGTTACCTTGCCCGCGCCGGGCCTGCGGGTGACCGCGCGACTGCTGGCCGGGCCGTTCGGCCTGCATGGCGCGGGCATTCTCGACCGGACGGCGGCGGCGGCGCTGTGGCGCGCCTTCGGCGCCACGCCGCGCGGGCGGCTTCTGCTCCGCGCCGGGATGCCGCCCGGCGGCGGCGCCGGATCCTCGACCGCCGGGCTGGTCGCCGCCGGGCGACTGGTCGCCGCCGCGCTCGGCGCGCCGCCGCCCGAACCGGAGCGGCTGGCCGCGCTCTGTCTCACGCTCGAAGGCGCGACCGATCCGCTCATGCACGCACGTCCCGCGCGCCTGCTCTGGGCGCCGCGCGCGGCGCGCGTGCTCGGCGGCCTGCCGCCGCCGCCGCCATTCGCGATCGTCGGCGGCTTTCTCGGACCCGGCCGGCGAACCGACCCCGCCGATCTCGATTTCGCCGACATCGCCGATCTCGTCGCCGCCTGGGCCCCCGCCGCCGCGCGCGGCGACCTTCCCGCCCTCGCCGCCCTCGCCACCGAATCCGCCGGCCGGAACCAGAGCCACCGCGGCGGGCCGCCGCTGGCGCCGCTCCGCGCCGCCGCCGACCGGCTCGGCGCGCTCGGCCTCTTCACCGCCCATACCGGATCGGCGCGCGGGCTGATCTTCGCGCGCGGCCGCGTTCCGCCCGAAGCCGAAGCGGCGCTGAGGACGATGGGCATGCGCGGCATCCACCGCTATGGTCTCGCAAATCTTTGAGGGGACGAGCATGCGCGATCACGGCGGCGATCTCGGCGCGGCGGTCGCGCGGCATGGCGGAATTCCGGGCGACTGGATCGACCTCTCGACCGGCATCAACCGCCTGCCCTACGACCCGCCAGCCTTCGCGGCCCACGCGCTCCGCGACCTGCCGCCGCCCGAGGACGTCGCCGCCTGCGCCGAGGCCGCCCGCCGCGCCTATGGTGTCGCCGAGGCGGTCGATTGCCTGCCGCTCGCCGGCGCGCAGGCGGCGATCCAGCTCCTGCCCCGCCTCCGGCCACCGGGTCGCGCCGCGGTTCTCGGCCCGACCTACAACGAGCACGCCGCCGCCTTCGCCGCCGCCGGCTGGACCGTCGCGGATCGCGGAACGCTCGAAGAACTCGCCGGCTTCGACGCGGTGGTCGTCGTCAATCCGAACAACCCCGATGGCAGGCGTTGGCCGCCGGAGGCGATCAGCGCGCTGACCGCCAGCAACGGGCTCGTGGTGGTGGACGAAAGCTTCGCGGACGTGGCGCCCGAAGTGTCGGTCGCCGCGTTTCTCGGGCGGCCGGGCCTCGTCGCCCTGCGGTCCTTCGGCAAGTTCTTCGGCCTCGCCGGGCTCCGCCTCGGCTTCGCGCTCGGCGCCCGCGCCGAGATCGCCCGCCTGCGCGACGCCGCCGGCCCGTGGTCCGTGGCCGGCCCGGCGCTCGCCGCCGGCCGGCTGGCACTCGACGACGCCCACTGGATCCGGGCGACCCGCGCCCGCCTCGGCTTCCACGCCCGCCGCCTCGACCAGCTCGCGGCCGGCGCCGGCTGGACCCTCGTCGGCGGCACCGGCCTCTTCCGCCTCTATGACACGCCGGACGCCGCCGCCGCGCAGGACGCGCTCGCCCGGCATCGGATCTGGAGCCGCCGGTTTCCCTATTCCGACCGTTGGCTGCGCCTCGGCCTGCCCGGACCGGAGGCCGAATGGCACCGCGTCGCCGAGGCGCTTACCCGCGTCGCAGCAGATAGATGTCCATGATCCAGCCGTTCACCGCGCGCGCCTCGGCGCGGACGGCGGCGATGCGCCCGGCCACCTCGGCGAGCGGCCCGGCGATCAGGATCTCGTTCGGCATCCCGAGATAGGCGCCCCAGTAGATCCACAACCCCTCCGCCTCGACCGCGCGGAAGGCGCAGCCGCCGTCGAGCATCACCGCGACCGAGGCCGCCGCCGGCATCGCGAGGCGCAAGTTGCGCCCGGTGGTGATCTCCACCGCCTCGCCGACCGCGTTCAGCGCGATGCCATGCCGCGCGCAGAGGAGCTGCAGGCTGGTGATCCCCGGCACCACCCGCCGCCGGAAGACGAACCCGCCCAGCGCCATCAGGTCGAGAACGCGGAGCGTGCTGTCATAGAGCGACGGATCCCCCCAGACCAGCAGCGCCACGGCCGCGTCCGGTCCCGCCTCCGCCTCGATCAGCGCGCGATAGGTCGCGGCGATCGCGCGGTGCCAGTCCGCGACCCCGCTCCGGTACTCGCCCTCCGCGTCGCGCACCGGCAGGTCGAACTCGACCAGCCGGGCGCGGCCTTCGAGATAGCGCCCGCAGATCTCGCGGCGCAGCTCGGCCAGATCCGCCTTGGCCGGCCCCTTGCGCGGGATGAGGACAAGGTCGACGGCGTTCAGCGCCCGGATCGCCTCGATCGTCACGTGATCGGGATTGCCGGTGCCGATGCCGATCAGGACGATCTCGCGCATGGCGGCCTCAGTCGATCGCGATGGCATGGAAGAACGCGCCGCTCACCCAGGCCCGGCGCGCGCCCGACGGCCCGATCGGCTGGCCGAGGCCGTCGGCCAACTCGGCCAATGGCGCGTCGCTCCCCGGCTCGATCACCCGCGCATAGTGGAACTCGTGGCCACGCACCCGCTCGCCCGCCCGCCCGATCGGGCAATCGGCGAGCAGCCGCGCCCGACGATAGCCGAGGTTCATCCGGCGCCTGGCAAAGCTCGTCACATGGTCGAGCAGCCCCGCCATTTCGTGCGTCACGCCGTCCGCGTCCTCGAGCGCGCGGCCGAGCACCATGAAGCCGCCGCATTCGCCGTGCACCGGCCGCGTCTCGGCGAACCGCCGCAGCCCGGCGCGAAAGCCACCGGCCGCCGCCAGACGCCCGGCATGCAGCTCGGGATAGCCGCCCGGCAACCAGCAGGCGTCGCAGGCATCGTCCGGCGCCTCATCCGCCAGCGGCGAGAACGGCAGGAGCTCGGCCCCCGCCGCGCGCCAGGCCCGTGCGAGATGCGGATAGAGAAAGCTGAAGGCCGCGTCGTCGGCGATGGCGATCCTCTGCCCCGGCGGCCGCGGCGTCGCACCCGCCCCGACCGCCTCCGGCGCGAGCGGTGCCGCGAGGCCGAGCAGCGCGTCGAGATCGAGCGCCGCCTCCATCACATCGGCCAGCCGCTCGATGAAAATCTCCAGCCCCGCGTGCTCCCGCGCCTGGACAAGGCCGAGATGCCGCTCCGGCAGGCCCATGTCCGGGTTGCGCGGCACCGCGCCCACGACCGGCAGGCCGAGCGCTTCGATCGCCGCGCGGCACATCGCCTCGTGCCGCGCGCTCGCCACCTGATTGAGGATCACCCCGGCGATCCGCACCCCGGGATCATGCGCCGCGAAGCCGCGGGCGATGGCCGCGACGGTCTGCGACTGTCCGGAGACATCGAGCACCAGCGCCACCGGAACGCCCCAGCGCCGCGCGAGATCGGCCGCCGCGCCGGTCCGCCCGTCGGCGGCCGCGATGCCGTCGAACAGCCCCATCGCGCTCTCGATCACCAGCAGGTCGGCCCGCGCCTGCTCGGTCGCCAGCGCGTCGAGCAGCGCGGGCGGCATCGCCCAGCTGTCGAGATTGACCCCCGGCGCCCCGGTCGCCGCGGCGTGAAAGCCGGGGTCGATATAATCCGGCCCCGATTTCGCCCCGCGCACCGCGAGCCCCCGCCGGCGCAGCGCGCGCATCAGCCCGATCGCGACGCTGGTCTTGCCGGATCCCGAGCGCGCGCCGCCGACGATCAGCGCCCGCGCGCTCATGCCGGGGTCCCGGCGCGGGCGAGCGCCATCAGTTCCTCGCGGAGTGCGACGATCGCGCCGACGACGAACAGGGCGGGGGCGCGGATCTCCTCCGCCGCCGCCTGCGCGGCGATGCCGCCGAGATCGGCGACGAGGATCCGCTCCCGCGGCGTGGTCGCCGCGGCGATCACCGCCGCCGGGGTCGCGGCGGCGAGCCCGCCCGCCATCAGCGCCGCCGTGATGTGCGCCAGCGCCGCGAGGCCCATGTAGACCACGATCGGCTGGCCGGTGCGGGCCAGCGCCGCCCAGTCGAGATCATCCGGCGTGCCGGCGGCGTGTCCGGTGGCGAGGATCAGCGCCTTCGACACGCCGCGTTTGGTCGCGGGGATCCGGGCGTCGGCCAGCGCGCCGAAGGCCGAGGTGACGCCCGGCAGCACCCGGAACGGCACGCCCGCGCGGGCGAGCGCCAGCGCCTCGTCGCCGCCGCGGCCGAAGATGTTCGGATCACCGCCCTTCAGGCGCAGGACGCGCGCGCCGTTCCCGGCGAGCTCGATCATCAGCGCGTTGATCGTCTCCTGCGGCGTCGAGGGCTCGCCCCGGCGTTTGCCGACAAAACGCAGATCCGCGCCCTCGGCCGCGCGCAGCGCCGCCGGATCGACCAGCGCGTCATAGACCACCGCGTCGGCCTGCGACAGCGCGGCGATGACTTCGAGCGTCAGGCAGCCGAGACTGCCCGGTCCCGCGCCGGCGAGCCAGACATGCCCAGGCTCGAACGCCGGAAAGCTGGGCGCGAGACGGCCGATCGCGGCGCCGAGATCGCCCCTCAAAACCCCGTCCTCCCGCGGAACCGCCGCTGATAGCCGGCGTCGTAGAGCGCGCTCTCGCGAAAGCCCTGCGCGGCGAGGCCGGGCCCGACCAGGATCAGCGCCGTGCGGTCGATCGGCTCGGCGGCGAGCGCGGCCTCGATATCGCCGAGGGTGCCGCGCACCACCCGCTCCTCGGGCCAGGAGGCGCGGGCGACCACGGCGACCGGACAATCCGGCCCGTAGAGCGGGGTGAGTTCGGCGACGACCCGCGGCAGCGCATGGATCGCGAGATGGATGGCGAGCGTCGCGCCCGTCGCGCCGAAGCCGGCCAGCGTCTCGCCCGGCGGCATGGCCGAGGCGCGGCCGGAAACGCGGGTAAGAACGAGGCTCTGCGCCACCTCCGGAATGGTGAGCTCGCGACCGAGCGCGGCGGCGGCGGCGGCGAAGGCCGGCACGCCGGGGGTCAGCGTATAGGGGATCGCGTGACGCTCCAGCCGGCGGATCTGCTCGGCCACCGCGCTCCAGATCGACAGATCGCCCGATTGCAACCGCGCGACATCCTGCCCGGCGGCCTGCGCGGCGACGAATTCCGCCTCGATCTCGTCGAGCGCCATCGGCGCGGTATCGACGCGCCGCGTGCCCGCGGCGCAATGGGCGAGGATCTCCGGCGGGATGATCGACCCGGCATAGAGGCAGACCGGGCAACGCGCGATCAGGTCGCGCCCGCGCAGGGTGAGAAGGTCCGGCGCGCCGGGGCCGGCGCCGATGAAATGCACGGTCACGACGCACCCCCCTCGGCCAGGGCGCAGGTGACCCGGCCAAGCACGAGGCGAGGCCCGAGCAATCGCGCCCGCGGCCCCGCGACGGCCAGCGCCGCCGCCTCCGAGACCGAAGCCGCGCCGGTCGCGGCCAGCGACGCGGCGGAGCGGGTGAGCCCGCGCGCGTCCTCCGCCGCCTCCGCGATCACCAGCGGCAGGCCGAGCCGCGCCGCCGCCTCGGCGATCCCCGGTTCGTCGCGCTTCGCCTCCAGCGTCGCCAGCGCGTCGAGGCGCGTCGCCCCGTGCCCCACCCGCGCCGCGGAAACGGCGGCCAGCACCTCCTCCGCGCTCGCCCCGCGTCTGCAACCGATTCCGGCGACCATCACGATTTCACCCACGCCCATTGTGTTACCGGCATCGCCGGCCGCCAGCCGGTCATGCCACCGACCGCCGCCGCCCGCGCCACGGCGAGACTGACGAGGTCGCCGCCGAGCCGCGCCGCCGTGGCGATGAGCAACGCCTGTGTCTCCAGCGTCACCGCGTTCGCCACGATCCGGCCGCCGGGATCGAGCGCGGCGAGTGCCGCGTCCAGCACCCCGGGATCGGTCGCGCCGCCACCCAGAAAGATCGCGTCCGGCCGCCCCAACCCGGCGAGCGCCGCCGGCGCCGCGCCCTCGACCACCTCGAGCCCCGGCGTGCCCAGCGCCTCGGCATTGCGCCGGATGCGCGCGGCCCGGTCCGCCCGCGCCTCGATCGCGATGGCGCTGAGCGACCGGTGGCGCAGCATCCAGTCGATGGCGACCGACCCCGCGCCGGCGCCGACATCCCACAGCAGCTCGCCCCGCCGGGGGGCGAGCGCGGCCAGCGTCACCGCGCGGATCTCGCGCTTGGTGATCTGGCCGTCATGCTCGAACAGGCTCTCGTCGAGCCCCGCGAGCGGCAGGATCCGCGCCCCCGCCCCCGCCGCGACCTCGATGCCGAGCAGATTGAGCGCGGCGCAAGCGGTCTCGCCGAAACCCTCGGCCGACGCTTCCCGCCGCCGCTCGTCCGGACCGCCCAGCGCCTCGAGCACGGTCAGGCGCGACGGCCCGAAGCCCGCTTGCGTCAGCAGCCGGGCGATTTGCGCCGGTCCCGCGCCGTCCGAGGTCAGCGCGAGGATCCGCGTTCCGGGATGCAGGAGCGGCCGCAGATGGCCCGGCGCGCGGCCATGCAGCGAGACGGTCTCGACCTCCGGCAGCGCCCAGCCGAGCCGCGCCGCGGCGAGGGAGAAGGCCGAGGCGGCGGGCACCACCTCCATCTCGTCCGCGCCGACCCGCCGGGCCAGCGTCGCCCCGACGCCGTGCAGGAACGGATCGCCCGAGGCGAGCACACAGACCGGCTGACCGCGCAGGGCGAGAACCTCGCTCACGGCGACGTCGAACGGGCTCGGCCAGGCCCGCGCCTCGCCCCGGATCAACGGCGCGGCCAGTGCGAGATGCCGCCGGCCGCCGAACACCACCTCGGCCTCCGACACCAGCCGCCGGGCCGCCGCGCCAAGCCCGTCGGCGCCGTCCTCGCCGATCCCGACGACGGCGAGCCATTTCGCGGCCGGCCATTTTGCCTTTGTCGCGGCGGGGGCGGAATCGCTAGAAGGCGGCATGCGGATTCTCGTTCTCGGGGGCACCGGCGAGGCCCGGACGCTCGCCACGCGGCTCGCAGCCCGTCCGGGCGTCGAGGTCACCCTGTCGCTCGCCGGCCGCACCCGCGCCCCGGTCGTGCCCGACTGCGCGGTGCGGATCGGCGGCTTCGGCGGCGCCGAGGGTCTCGCGCGCGCGGCTCGGGACTTTGACATTCTCGTCGATGCGACCCATCCCTTCGCCCGCCGCGTCTCGGCCAATGCCGAGGCGGCGAGCGCGGCGACCGGCGTCCCCCTCGTCACGCTCGACCGGCCGCCGTGGCAGGCGGTCGCCGGCGACCACTGGATCCGCGTCGCCGACATGGCGGCGGCGGTGGCGGCGCTCGGTCCCGCGCCGCGCCGGGTCTTTCTCGCCATCGGCCGGCAGGAGGCGGGCGCCTTCCGCGCCGCCCCCTGGCACGCCTATCTCATCCGCAGCGTCGAGCCGGTCGCGCCCGGCGACCTGCCGCCGGACGCCGAGACCCTGCTTGCCCGCGGTCCCTTCGCCGAACGGGACGAACGCGCGCTTCTCCAACAGCGCGGCATCGAGATCGTCGTCGCCAAGAACAGCGGCGGCGCGGCGACCCACGGCAAGATCGCCGCCGCCCGCGCCCTCGGCCTCGCCGTGGTGCTCATCGACCGCGAAGCGCGGCCGGGCGCCGCGACGACGGTCGAGGAAGCGCTCGCCCGCCTCGATCATCCCGCCACCTCGGCGAAGCGCGGCGTATAGACCAGCGGCGGCAAGCCGTCGCCACGCGTCACCGTCCGCGTCGCGGGCGAGCCAACGATGACGCAGGTCGCCATGTCCGCCATTCCCGCCTCGGCCCGGTCCAGCGGCACGACCACGATCCGCTCGTCCGCCCGGCCCGCCGCCCGGCCAAAGACCACCGGCCCCGCGCCCGGCAGAACCTCGCGCAGGACCTCGAAGGCACGGCCGAGTTGCCAGGGCCGGGCGCGGCTGACCGGGTTGTAGAGTGCGATCACGAAGCCCGCCGCCGCCGCCGCGCGCAACCGCGCCTCGACGAGCTCCCAGGGCTTCAGATTGTCGCTGAGCGAGATGGCACAGAAATCATGGCCAAGCGGCGCGCCGCAGCGCGCGGCGACCGCCAGCATCGCCGTCACGCCGGGCACCACCGCGATCTCCAGCGCCCGCCATTCGGCCGGCCCCGCCTCCACCGCCTCGCAGACCGCCGCGGCCATGGCAAAGACCCCGGGATCGCCGCCCGACACCACCGCCACGCATCGGCCCCCGGCGGCCAGCGCCAGCGCCGCGCGCGCCCGATCGAGCTCCTCGCGATTGTCCGAGGCGTGGGCGACCTGCCCCGCGGCCAGCGTCAGCCGCGCGAGATAGGGCCCATAGCCGAAGAGATCGGACGCCGCCGCCACCGCCTCGAGCGCTTCGGGCGTCACCTGCCCGGCGCCGCCCGGCCCGAGGCCGATCACCGTCAGCCGCCCGCTCACGGCCGGCCCTCCCAGCCCGGAACCAGCACGATCGAGAAATAGGGCGCGTCGTCGTCGCCCTTGTCGGCGAGCGGCGTCGTCCAGGTGCGTTCCATCGTGCCGCGCTCGACATAGACCGCGCGGGCGAGCTTGCCGGTCGCCGCCAGCGCCCGGCGGATGCGCGGCAGGTTCCGCCCGACCTTCATGATGACGCTGGCCGGACTGTCGGCGATCCGCCGCGCCAGTTCGCCCTCCTCCAAAGTGCCGGGCAGCACGGTCAGCACCTCGTCGCCCTGCACCAGCGGCAGGCCGGCCTGGCTCCAGCAGCCCGACATCGCGGTGATGCCGGGGATCACCTCCGCCGGCCAGCGTGGCGCGAGGCGCACATGCAGATGCATGTAGGAACCATAGAACAGCGGATCGCCCTCGCTCAGCACCGCGACGATGCGCCCGGCCGCGAGATGGCTCTCCACCGACGCCGCCGCCGCGGTGTAGAAGCCGCCAACCGCCTCGGCATAGAGCGCGTCGCGCCACGGAATCTCGGTCGTGACCGGATAGAGCAGCGGCAATTCCACCGCGTCCGGCCGCAGGAAACCATCGACCGTCTTTCGCGCATTGCCGGCCCGGCCCGCCTTGGCGAAATGCGCCACCACATCGGCCATCGCCAGCGCCTTCACCGCCTTCAGCGTCAGCAGGTCCGGGTCGCCCGGCCCGGTGCCGACCCCGATCAGCCGCCCGCTCACAGCCCGGCCCTCGCGAGCGCGTTCACCGCCGCCGCCGTCATCGCGCTGCCCCCCAGACGGCCCAGCACCACGGCGCAGGGCAGGTCGGAGGCCGCCAGCGCGTCCTTTGATTCCGCCGCGCCGACGAAACCGACCGGCATGCCGATCACCGCCGCCGGCCGGGGCGCGCCCGCCGCGATCATGTCGAGCAGGTGGAAAAGCGCGGTCGGCGCGTTGCCGATCGCCACCACCGCCCCGCCGAGCCGGTCGCGCCAGAGTTCCAGCGCCGCCGCCGAGCGGGTCGTGCCGAGCTCCGCCGCGATCTCCGGCGTCCGCGGATCGCGCAAGGTACAGATCACCGCGTTCTCCGCCGGCAACCGGGCGCGGGTCACGCCATGCGCCACCATCTCCGCGTCGCAGAGGATCGGCGCCCCGGCCCCGAGCGCCGCCCGCGCGCCCGCCACGAAGCCGGGCGAGAAGCGGAAATCCCGCGCCGCCTCGACCAGCCCGCAGGCATGGATCATGCGGACCGCGACATCGGCCTCCTCGTCCGAAAAGCGCGACAGGTCGGCCTCGGCGCGGATGATGGCGAAGGACCGCCGGTAGATCGCATCCCCGTCTCGAATATAGTCGTGCATGCTCATCCCCGGACCTCCCGCCCCCGGACTTCCCGCCCCCGGACTTCCCGCCGCGACAGCCTCTCGCGCAGCGCGTCGGGAACGGCAAGCCCTTCTCCCGTCACCACGGCGCCCTCCGGCGTGCCGAGCAGCGTGATCGCCGGCCCCGCCGGCTGCGCGCAGCGCTTGGCACAGCCCGAAACATGCAGCCGCGCGCCCTCCGGCGGCGTGATCCCGAAGCCCGGATCCGCCAGCCGCGCGGCGATCGCCCGGGCCGCGAGCCAGGCCGAGCCACAGGCCGGCGCACCGGCGCAAGCCGCGATGCGCAGCCGCGGATCCTCGGCCTCGGTCACGAAGCCCAGCGCCCGCGCCCCGGCCAGCAGCCGCGCGTCCGCCTCCTCCGACAAGCCGACGAAGACCAGCGCGCGGCCCGGCGCCGGCCGGACACCGGCCGCCCCGCGCGCCGCCTCCGCCAAGGCACCGAGCGCCACCGCGTCGGTCTGACCGAAGGCGGGTGCGACGCCCCGCGCGACGCCGTCGCGGAGCGGAAAACGTCCGACCGGCGACACATCTGGCCGCGCCGGTGGGGCGTCCGGCGCGAGATCGAGGTCGCGCGCCCGGCCGCCGGTGCGCGACAGCCGGTCGAGCAGCGCCCGCCCCGCCGCCACCGCGCCCGCCGCGTCGAATGAGCCAAGCGGCGCGCGGTCGGCCCAGACAGTCCAGCCCTCCGCCGTCGCCCGCAGCCGCAGATCCGCCGTCAGCCCGTCGAGCGCCAGCGCCCCGCCGCCATCGACCACCACCGATACCTTCGGCGCCAGCGGCCGCGAAAAGCCACGCAGCGCCGCCGCCAGCGGCCGGGGATCGGCGAACTCGGCCAGATCAAGCCCGGCGAGCGGTCCCATCACCACCGGCGGCCCGGCCGGCGCCTCGATCCCGAGGTCTTCCAGCGCCGCCGCCAGCTTCGGCGCCGTCGCCGCCGTCAGGCCGCGGATCTGCGTGCTGCCCCGCGCCGTGACCTCGACCAACCCGTTGCCGAAGGCGGCCGCCGCCCGGGCCAGCCCCGCCAGTTGCGCCAGCGTCAACTCCGCCACCATCAGCCGGGCCAGCAACCCGTCCCCACTCGCCATCGGCGCGGCCAGCGTCGGACAGGCGCCGCGGCGCATCGGCGCGCTCACGCCGCCCGCTCCCGCGCCGCGGCCTCGGCGATCAGCCCGGCCAGATCCTCGTCGACGCTGTTGCGCCGGGGATGCCAGAGACCGCGCCGCCGGGCGGCGGCGAACCGCTCGGCGATGGCCCGCGCCGCCGCCGGATTCTCGGCCAGCAAAAACGCCCGCACCGCCGGATCCTCGAGATAGGCCGCGTGCAGCGCCTCGATCAGCGCGCCGGAGACCGCGAGCGTCGTCTCGGCGAAACCGACGAGCCGGTCCACGGTTTCGGCGAATTCCGCCGCGCCGCGCGGGCCGTGCCGCATCTGGCCGGCGATGAACCGCGGATTGACCGCCCGCGCGCGCACCACCCGCGTCACCGTCTCGGCCAGCGATCGGGCCCGCGGCCGGGCGGGATCGGTGGTATCGAGCAGCACGAGATCAGCCTTGCCGCCGAGCGCCGCCACGGCGGCCGCGAAGCCGCCGACATGCGCGACATCGGCCGAGCCCTCCAGAATGTCGCGCCCCGGATCGTCCAGCGGATGCACCAGCAATTCCGCCGCCGCGACCCGCGCCGCGAAGCCGCCCGCGTCCGCCCGCCCCTCGCCCTCCGCGCCACCGAAGGCAAAGGCGCCGCCGTCGAGATAGGCGCGGCCCAGCTCCTCGCGCGCCTCCCAGGCACCGCTCGCCAGCGCCTCCTCAGGCCCCGCGCCATAGGTGCCGGGCGCCGAGCCGAAGACCCGCCGCGGCCGCTCCAGACCGGCGAGCGGGTTCTCCTCCGGGCTTTCGTCCCGCGCGGCGACGGCGGCGACCGCCGCGTCGATCAGCGCGATCTGCGGCCCGAACATGTCGCGAAACAGGCCCGAGATGCGCCAGGTCACATCGACCCGCGGCCGCCCGACCGCGGCGGGCGGCAGCACCTCGATCCCGGTCACCCGCGCCGTGGCCTCGTCCCAGGCCGGCCGGCACCCCATCAGGGCCAACCCTTGGGCGATCGCCTCGCCGCCGCTCCGCAGGCTGGCACTGCCCCAGAGGTCGAGCACCAGCGCGCGGGGCCAGTCGCCATGCTCCTGCACATGCCGCCGCAGCAACTCGTCCGCCGCCGCCTTGCCGAGCGTGAAGGCGGTCGGCGTCGGCAATGTCCGCGGATCGGCGGCGTAGAGATTGCGTCCGGTCGGCAGCACATCGGTCCGGCCTCGCGCCGGTGCGCCGGACGGCCCGGGCGCCACCCGCCGCCCGTCGAGCGCGGCGAGCAGCGCCACCCGCTCGGCCTCGGCGCAGGCCGCGCGCTCCGGCGCGTCGCCCGGCGCGGCGCGACCGTAGACATGCTGTCCGTCCTTGATCGCGAAATCCTTGAGATCGCAGAGCCAGGCGTCGATCCGCGTCAGCGCCGCCGCCGGATCGTCGCCCGCGCCGACCCCGGCCTCGGTGGCCAGCCCGCTCGCCGCCGCCGTCTCGACGATCAGCCGCGCCAGCCGGTCGCGCCGCCGCCGGTCGAGCCCGTCGGCCTGGGCATATTCATCCACCAGCCGCTCCAGCGCGCGCTGCGGCTCCGACAGTCCGGCGCCGACCAGCGGCGGGGTCAGGTGCCCGATCGTCACCGCGCCGATCCGCCGCTTGGCCTGCGCCGCCTCGCCGGGGTTCGAGACGATGAAGGGATAGACGACCGGCAGCGCTCCGGCGACCACCTCCGGAAAGCAGTTCTCGGTCAGCGCCACGGTCTTGCCGGGCAGCCATTCGAGCGTGCCATGCGCGCCGACATGCACCAGGGCATGAATGCCCAGCCGCTCGCGCAGCCAGAGCCCGAAGGCGACGAGCGCGTGCCGCGGCGGCAGCGCCGGGTCGTGATAGTCCGCGCGCCGGTCCGCGCTCCGCCCCCGGTCCGGCGCCAGCGCCACGGTGACATCGCCGAACCGCGCGAAACGAAAAGCGAAGGCGCCATCCTCCGCGTCGGCCTCCGGTCCGCCCCAGGCCGCCGTCACCGCCGCCCGCGCCGTCGCCGGCACGGGAAGCGCGCGGTAATCGGCGAGCGTCAGTCCCGCCCGCGACCGCGCGAGCCGCGCCATCAGGTCGCGCGGCGCCTCCGGAATATCCTCGACCCGGTAGCCCGCGGCGCGCAGATCATGGAGCATGGCGAGCACGCTGGCCGGCACATCGAGCCCGACGGCGTAGCCGGCCCGGCCGGCCGCCGCCGGATAGTCGGGGATCAGGATCGCCAGCCGCCGCCCGGCCGCCGGCGTCGCCGCCAGGCGAATCTGCGCCGCGATCCGCCGTGCGACCTGTGCGATCCGTCCCGGCTCCGGCCGGTTGGCAAGGAGGCCGAGACCCATCGCCGCGTCCGGCGCGCCGCCCTCCTTGAAGCTGATCGCCCCGGCCAGAACCCGCCCGTCGAGTTCCGGCAGCACCACATGCATCGCCAGATCGGCCGGCGCCAGCCCGCGCGGCCCCTCGGCCCAGGCGCCTCGCCGCGTGGTCGCCGGCACCACCTGGAACACCGGCGCCGCGCCGTCGAACAACCCCTCGCCCGCCGCGAAGGCGGTCGCCGTCACGATTACCGCCGGCGCCATCGCCGCCAGCGCCGGCGCCAGATCCGCCAGCGCCTCGGCGTCCCGCAAGCTCGGCACGAAGATCGGCGCCGCCTCGATCCCCTCGGCATCGAGCGCGGCGGCCAGCGCGGCCACCGGCGCGTGATCGTTCGCCAGCAGCATCGAGCGATAGAACAGCACCGGCGCCACCGGCCGCCCGGCCGGAACCGGCGCGCTCAAGGGCACGAGGCCGGCGCCCGGCCGCCACTGTCCCACCCGCGCCACCGGCCGCGCGACGCGCACCGCGCCGTCGCCGCCGGCGAGCCGCGCCATGCGCCCGAGCAGCGCCGCCAGATTGTCCGGCCCGCCCTCGCGGAAACAGGCGAGGAGTTCCGCCAGCTCGCCCTCCGGCGCCGTCGACAGCGCCGTCAGCCGCGCATCCGCCTCCCGGCACTCGCCCGGCAGCAGCGCGAGCGCGATGCCCCGATCCCGCGCCATGGCCGCCAGCCGGTCGCAGCCATAGGCCCACCAGTCATAGCCGCCGAGCAGCCGCGCGACGATCACCTTCGCTCGCGTCCCCACCCGATCGACCCAGAGATCGACCGACATCGGATGCCGCAGGTCGCGCAGCGCCGCGAGCCGCAGCTCGGGCATGCCCGGCGCCCAGGCGGCGGCCAAGGCCGCGAGATCGCTGTCGGAAAACGACAAGGCCACCATCGGCGCCGGCGTCTGGCCGAGATCCACCGGCTCGATCAGATCGTCCAGCGTCGCCGTGGTGACATTGAGAATATGCATCAGGCCGCCAGGATACGCTCCACCGCCGCGCGATCGAAGCCCTTCAGCCCGATCACCACCAGCCGTGTCCCGCGCGTCTCGCCGACCTCCCAGGGCCGGTCGAAATGGTGGCTGACCCGCGGCCCCACCGCCTGCAGCACCAGCCGCATCGGCTTGCCCGTCACCTCGACGAAACCCTTGACGCGCAGCACTTCCGCCGCCTCGGAGGCCGCGGCGACCTTCTCGGCCAGATCCTCGGGCCGGAGGGTGGCGGGCAGCTCCAGCACGAAGGAATCGAAATCGTCGTGGTCATGTTCCGGCTCGTCGTCATGCGCGGTGCGCCGGCCGTCGATCACCTCCTCGACCGCCAGCCCCTGGCCAAGCAGCACGGCGGGATCGACCCGACCCCGCTCGGCCGGCACGATGCGCACCGACCGCCCGAGATATCGCGTCACCCGCGCCGTCGCCGCCCGCCGCGCCGCGCCATCCAGCAGATCGGCCTTCGAGAGCACGATGAGATCGGCGCAGGCCACCTGATCGCCGAACACCTCGTCCACCGGATCGTCATGGTCGAGCGAGGGATCGGCCGCCCGCTGCGCCGCCAGCGCCTCGAGATCCGGCGCCACCCGCCCCTCGGCCAGCGCCGGCCCGTCGACGACCGCGATCACGCTGTCCACCGTCACCCGGCTCTTCACGCCCGGCCACTGGAACGCCTGTATCAGCGGCTTCGGCAGGGCGAGCCCGCTGGTCTCGATCAGGATATGGTCGATCCCCGGCCGCGCGAGGATCTGGTCGAGCGCCGGCACGAAATCGTCGGCCACCGCGCAGCAGATGCAGCCGTTCGCCAGCTCGACGATATTCTCCTCCGGGCAACTCTCGATGCCGCAGCCCTTCAGCACCTCGCCGTCGATCCCGACGTCGCCGAACTCGTTGACCAGCACCGCCAGCCGCCGGCCGCCGGCGTTCTCCAGCAGGTGCCGGATCAGCGTGGTCTTGCCGGCGCCGAGAAATCCGGTGACGACGGTGCAGGGAACGCGGGCCGCGAGCTCGGTCATGGCAGGTCCTTCAATATGTCGGGATGGGGAATGCGCGCGATCAATCCGCGCTTCAACGCCTCGGGCCGCGCGCGGAATGGCATGAACCCGTCGCCCGATCCGGCGAAGAGCCGCGCACCGGCGACGAGATCGGCCCCGGACCCAGGCCCGAGCCCGCCGAAGACATAGGCCCAGCAGCCGGAGCGGAACACGGCGGCGGTCAATCCGCCCCGGCAATTGCCGAGACAGGCCACCTCGCGCACGGTGATGCCGGTTCCCTCCGCCGCCTTCCGCGCATCGGCGACGAGCAGCGTCCCCGGCCGGGGCTCGGCCGCCGGCGCGTCCGCCAGCCGACAGGAGGAACAGACGAGCACCGTCACCTCTTCCGCGGGATCGGCGGCCGGCATGGGCAGGGGGACAACGGAACTCGAAGGGTTCGTCACCGCGGCGTTCTCCTTGCCCAGGTAAACCCGCCGGGCGAACGGAATCCTCTCGCGGTGGCAGGTCTCCTGGCTCGCGGATCGACGCCCGTCGCCGCCTTCCCGGGATCGCTCCCAGTGGCCTTCGGCGCGAGCTTCCGCCTACAGTTGCGGGTACAGCCGCGGTCTTGAGCTTTCGCCCGCACCGCGTTCCCTTTCCATCGCGTCCGATCCTTAAGGCCAGCGCCGCGCGAGAGTCAACGCGCCGCCGGGCTCCGCCCACCGATTAAGACTTGCCGCGCCTCGGCCAAAACCGCTAGGCTACGCTGCCGGCGGTTCCCGAGGGCGGGAACAAGAGGGAACGCGGTGCGGGTGATCGCCCAAAGCCGCGGCTGCCCCCGCAACTGTGAGCGGCGAGCCAAGGTCCGACGTGCCACTGGGGGCGATCCCGGGAAGGCGGGCCGAGGCGGCGACCCGTGAGCCAGGAGACCTGCCGTCGGCGACGCGTGGCTCCAGAACCCTCGGGTGGAGGGTGATATAGGGATTTAGACATGACCGTTTCCAAGGCGACAGCTTCCGGCACGGCGACGACGGCGCAGTCAACCGCCACCGTGACCCTCCAGCGCCTCATCGCGGCCGCGATCGGCGCCTTCATCGTCGGCATGGTGGGCTTTTCCCACATGAGCGTCGCCCATAACGCGGGCCACGACTATCGGCACTCGATGGCCTTTCCCTGCCACTGAGCCGGTACGACGTATCATGAACGTGCTCCGCAACATGTTCTTTGTCGCGGCGCTCGCCGGCTTGGCCGCGGGTGTCGTGATGACCATCCTTCAGTTCTTCGCCACCGTGCCGTTGATCCTCGAAGCCGAAACCTTCGAGAACGCGGCCCCCGCCGCGATCGAGGCGCATGATCACGCCGCCACGCCGGCGGACGGCGCGGCGATGACCGCGATGACCGCCGCGCACGCGCATGAAGACGAAGAATGGGCGCCCGCCGACGGCTTCCAGCGCATGGGCCTGACGGCGGTGGCCAATATCGTCACCGCGATCGGCTTCGGCCTGCTGCTCGTCGCCGCGTCCGAATTCGCGGGCGGCATCGCCAGCCCGCGTCAAGGCGTGCTCTGGGGCCTCGCCGGCTTCGCGGTGTTCACGCTGGCGCCGGGCCTCGGCCTGCCGCCGGAACTGCCGGCGATGCCGGCCGCCGACCTCGCCGCGCGACAGATCTGGTGGTTTGCCTGCGTCGCGCTGACGGCGGGCGGGCTCGGACTCATCGCCTTTGGCCGGTCTGACTGGCTGGCGTTGCTCGGCGCCGCGCTGCTCGTCCTGCCGCATCTCATCGGCGCGCCCCAGCCCGACAGCCACGCGTCGCCGATCCCCGAGAACCTGCATCACAGCTTCGTCGTGGCGGTCACCGTGACCAACCTCGTCTTCTGGGTGCTGCTCGGCGCGGCGGTCAGCCTCGTCCGCCGCAGATTCGCCACCGAACTCGGTGGCGCCCGCGCCCAGATCGCCTGAGCGGGCCGGGACAGTCGGACCCCGGTGCCGCCGGCGCCGGGGAATGGAGGGGGATCCGATGGAGATCGACGACGCCACCGCCGCCCGCCATCGCGAGAAGATGGTCCGGCGCAAGGCGCATCAGGATGCCGAGGTGGCGGCAAAGACCGTCGAGAAGGGCCTCCTGATCGTCCATACCGGCCCCGGCAAGGGCAAGAGCACCGCCGCCTTCGGCCTCGCGCTGCGCATGCTCGGCCATGGCCGGCGCGTCGGCGTGGTGCAGTTCATCAAGGGCGTCTGGTCGACCGGCGAGCAGACCGCGCTCGGCGCCTTCGGCGACCGCGTCGCCTGGCACAGCATGGGCGAAGGCTTCACCTGGGAGACGCAGGATCTCGCGCGCGACATCGCCGCCGCCGGCCGCGCCTGGGCGATGGCCGAAACGCTGATGGCCGATCCGACCATCGCGCTCCTGGTGCTCGACGAGCTCAATATCGCGCTACGCTACGACTATCTGCCGCTGGATCGCGTGATCGCCACGCTCGCCGCCCGCCGCCCCGACCTGCATGTCGTCGTCACCGGCCGCAACGCGAAGCCGGATCTGCTGGCCGCCGCCGATCTCGTCACCGAATTCGCCCTCGTCCGCCATCCCTTCGCCGCCGGGATCAAGGCGCAGCAGGGCATCGAGTTCTGACCGGCCCGATCATGGTCAAGCGGTTGGCATCCCGCCCGCCCGCCAAAGGCATGGCGCCGGCCCGACCCGCCGCGAACCCCGCCATTCGGACCGCGGTTAACCTCCGACGCCGCGTTAACCTCTCCCCCTTCGGCCTTTGGTCTGGTGCATGGAATGCGCATGGGTTGTGCATGAAATGTGCATTTAGGTTTTCGCCGTTAACCATTGATCTCGAAGCGTAAATGCCCGCCCTCACCCTCATGTTCCAGGGCACCGGCTCGGACGTCGGCAAGTCGCTGATCGTCGCCGGCCTCGCCCGCGCCTTCACCGCGCGCGGTCTCCGCGTCCGGCCGTTCAAGCCGCAGAACATGTCGAACAACGCCGCCGTGACGGCGGACGGCGGCGAGATCGGCCGCGCCCAGGCGCTGCAGGCCCGCGCCGCCGGCGTCGCGCCCAGCGTCCACATGAACCCCGTGCTCCTGAAGCCGCAATCCGAGGTCGGCGCCCAGGTCGTGGTGCAAGGCCGCGTCGAAGGCTCGGCCAGCGCCCGCGACTGGCAGAGCCGCAAGGCCGCGCTCCTGCCGCGCGTCCTCGACAGTTTCCGGCACCTCGGCGCCGAGGCCGACCTCGTGCTGGTCGAGGGCGCCGGCAGCGCGTCGGAGATCAATCTTCGCGCCGGCGACATCGCCAACATGGGCTTCGCCCGCGCCGCCAATGTCCCGGTCGTGCTGATCGGCGACATCGACCGCGGCGGGGTGATCGCCAGCCTCGTCGGCACGAGGGCGGTGCTCGACCCCGCCGACGCCGCGCTGGTCGGCGGCTTCATCGTCAATCGCTTCCGGGGCGACCCCGCCCTCTTCGCCGAGGGCATGGCGATGATCGCGGCCCGTACCGGCTGGGCGCCGCTCGGCCTCGTGCCGCATTTCCCCGACGCCGCCCGCCTGCCGGCCGAGGACGCGCTCGCCCTCTCGCGCGAGGCGCCGCGCGCCACCTCCGGCGCACGCGTCCGGATCGCCGTGCCGATCCTGCCGCGCGTGGCGAATTTCGACGATCTCGACCCGCTCGCCGCCGAGCCCGACGTCGAGATCATCCGCCTGCGTCCCGGCGCCGCGCTGCCCGGCGACACCGATCTGGCGCTGCTGCTCGGCTCGAAATCCACCCTCGCCGATCTCCGCGCCCTGCGCGAAGCCGGGTTCGACATCGACCTCGCCGCGCATCATCGCCGGGGCGGCGCCATCCTCGGCCTCTGCGGCGGCTACCAGATGCTCGGACGGGTGATCGCCGACCCGACCGGCGTCGAAGGCCCGCCGGGCAGCGCCCCGGGGCTCGGCCTCCTCGACGTGGAAACCGTGCTCGCCGCCGAGAAGCGGCTGGAGGAAGTCGCCGGCGCCACCCCCGACGGCGCGGCGTTCCGCGGCTATGAGATGCATATGGGCGCGACGACGGGCCCCGACCGCGACCGCCCGTTCGGACGGCTGGCCGACGGCCGGCCCGAGGGCGCGCGCTCGGCCGACGGCCTCGTCGCCGGCACCTATGTGCACGGCCTCTTCGCCGACGACGCCCAGCGCGCCGCCTGGCTCGCCCGCCTCGGCGGCGCGGCGTCGGGGGCGCGCTACGAGGCGGGCGTGGAGGAGGTGCTGGACGCGCTCGCCCGCCATCTCGAAGCCCATATCGACCTCGACGCGCTGCTCAGACTGGCAGGCTGAGGCCCGCGAGCAGGCCGACCAGCAGCGCGTCCGCCGTCCAGTAGAGCCGCAGCGCGCGCCGGATGTCCGCCGCCCCGAGTTCCGGCCGGCCGCCCGCGCCCATCACCGCGTCCTCGACCAGTTCGCCGCCATAGCGCCGGGGGCCCGCGAGTGCGAAGCCGAGCGCGCCGGCCATCGCCGCCTCGGGCCAGCCGGCGTTCGGCGAGCGGTGCCGCCCCGCGTCCCGCCGGACCGCGCGCAGGGCCCCGCGCGGCGAGGCCCCCGGCGTCACGCAGGCCGCGCCGATCAGCAGCGCCGCGGTCAGCCGCGAGGCCGGCAGATTGACCAGATCGTCGAGCCGCGCCACCGCCCAGCCGAAGGCGCGATAGCGTTCCGAGCGGTGGCCGATCATGCTGTCGCCGGTGTTGATCGCCTTGTAGGCCGCGCCGCCGCCAAGGCCGCCGACCCAGAGCCAGAAGACCGGCGCCACTACCCCGTCGGAGAAATTCTCGGCCAGGCTTTCTATCGCCGCCCGCGCGACGCCCGCCGCGTCGAGGCTGTCGGGATCGCGCCCGACGATGCGTGAAACCGCCGCCCGCCCCTCCGGCAAGCCGCGCTCCAGCGCCGTCGCCACCGCCGCCACGTGCGCGCCAAGGCTCCGCTGCGCGATCAGCGTCCCGGCGAGCAGCGCGACGGCCATTTGCCCGAGCCAACCCGGCAAGGCCCGCTCGAGCGCCAGCCCCGGCACCAGCCCGGCCAGCGTCAGCGCCGCCGCCGTCACGATCCCGAGCAGTCGCCGCCGCCGCCCGGGCCCCCGGTTCCACCACCGCTCCAACGCCGAGATCAGGCGGCCGAACCAGGTGACGGGATGACCGATGGCACGGTAGATCGGGTCGGGATAGCCGGTCAGGAGTTCCGCGAGCATGGCAAGCAGCGCGGGCAGAGGCGAAAACATCAGGGGATGCGCCTCCCGCGCGATTTCACGCCGCTCTTACGAAACCGGCGGCGCCGCGCCAAGCCACCACGGACAGGCCCTCGCCCCCGCACCCGCTCGCCTCGCGCCGGCCCGCGCGGTCGCATCCCGCGAACGAAAGCCCGGAGACCGCCATGGCCTTCCCGCTCGCCGCCATCCTGCGACGTACACGTTTCGCCGAATACCGCCAGATCCTCGCCGTTGACCGCGACGGCAATGGTGCGTCGCACTCCGGGCCCAACCTGCTCAGGCTCCGGGCCGAGGCCGCGGACCGCGACGTGGCGGCGGGCGGCGATCTCCTCGCCGGTGACCGTTGACGCCCCGCCCCCGCCCGACGATAGTCCGTGGCGAAAGGCGCGCGGGGAAATTCTCATGGCATCGGCTCTGATCGTCGGCGGCGGCCCCGTCGGCCTGACGCTCGCACTGGCACTCGCCCGGGCCAAGGTCGCGGTACGGATCATCGACAAGGCCGCCGAGCCTTCGCGCTTCTGCCGCGCGATCGGCGTCACGCCACGCACCCTCGAGGTGATGGAGGATCTCGGGCCGACGCGGGACCTGATCGAAGCCGGCCTCTGGCTGACGGGGATGCGCGTCGTCATCACCGGCGACCCGGCCCGTGACGTGGCGGTGAATTTCTCCGACCTGCCCTATTCCGCGTTGGGCGTGCCGCAATATGCGACCGAGGCCGTGCTCGGCGACCATCTCGCGCGCCATGGCGTCGCGGTCGAGCGCGGTGTCGCGCTGACCGGCCTCGACCAGGACGCGGACGGCGTGAATGTCACGCTCGACACGCCGGCCGGGCCGGAGACGGCGCGCTACCCTTGGGTCGTCGGCTGCGACGGCGCGCACAGCACGGTGCGCCGCGCGCTCGGCCTCGGCTTCGAGGGCGACGCCTTTCCGATGGAATTCATGCTCGGCGACGTGGCGATGGACTGGGATCTGCCGCGCGGCATGACCTATCGCGCGATCACGCCGCGCGAGAACGCTCCCCCCGATCTCTTCGTCGCCATTCCGCTGCCCGACCGCGACCGCTACCGCGTGACCATGGTCGCGCCCGACCGGCTGTCCGCGCCCGCCGGGGCCGGCACCGACCACGGCATTCAGTCCGAGCGTCCCGATGCCACGATCGAGGACCTGCGCGAGGTGGCGGCGCGACTGGTGCCCGGTTCGGTGACGCTCAGCGACATGCGATGGTCCTCGATCTTTCGCATCAGCATGCGGCTTGCCTCCGGCTACCGCGTCGGCCGGGCCTTCATCGCCGGCGACGCCGCGCATATCCACCCGCCGACTGGCGGCCAGGGCATGAACACCGGCATCCAGGACGCCTACAATCTCGCCTGGAAGCTTGGGATGGTGATCTCGGGGCGCGCGGACGCGACGCTGCTCGACAGCTACGAGGCAGAACGCCGGCCGGTCGCGGCCGAGGTCGTCGCCCGAACCACCGAGGCGAGCGTCAATCTCGGCCACCCCACCCCCAAGCCCAACCGGCTGGAGGATACCCAGATCCTCGTCTCCTACGCCGGCGGGCCGCTGGCCGAGGGACCGGGGACCGCGACGCTGAAGGCCGGCGACCGCGCGCCGGACCTCCCCGGCCTGCGCCGCTTCGGCGTCGGCTTTCCGCTCCGCCTCTTCGACTTCCTGAAGGGGCCGGACTGGGTGCTGCTCGCGCCGGTCGGCGAGAACACCATGGCCATCGAGGCCGCGGCCACCGCGCTCGGCCCGACCGTCCGGGTGATCGGGGTCAGCCCGGCCGCGCCCGGCGCGCAGCCGCCCCGCGTCACGCTCGCCCATGACGCGGACGGCGGTTTCATGGCCGCCTACGGCGCGACCGGCGCTTGGCTGATCCGCCCGGACAAGTACATCGGCCTCCACTTGCCCGAGCTTTCGGTCGAGGCTGTCCGCGCCTATCTGTCGGCAAGGATCGGCCTCGGCGCCTGAGGACGGCGCGCTGGTCAAATTTCGCCGATTCCGCGGAGGGATATCCCGACACCCGCATCTGGCGCGGCCCGCCTTTGGCACGCCGCGCGGAAGTAGCCGCCCGCGGCCCCCGCGACCTACAAGCCGGCGCGCAGTCGCTCCAGCAGCGCGTCGAGCATGGCGTCGCAGCGGGCGAGCTGCTCGGTTTCGAGATATTCGTCCGCCTTGTGGCCCTGCGCCATCGAGCCCGGGCCGCAGACCACCGTCGGCACCCCGAGCTCGGTGGAGAACAGGCCGCCCTCGGTGCCGAAGGCGACCTTGATCGTGCCATTCGCGCCGGTCAGCGACTTCACGAACCGCACCACGCTGGCGGAGTCCGGCGTATCGAGGCCGGGATAGGCGTTGAACACCTCGATCGTCACGTCGGCTTCCGGGAAACGGGTCCGCGCAATGTCGCGCAACCCGTCCGCCGACCGCCGGATCGGCGCCAGCAGCGTCTCGGGATCGTCCCCGGCGAGATTGCGCAGCTCGAACTCCATCACCGCGAGATTGGGTACGATATTGAGCGCGACGCCGCCGTTGAGCTTGCCGACATGCAGCGTCGAATACGGCACGTCGTAGTCGCCGTCGCGCAATCCCTCCTCGGCCAGCCGCGACTGGTGGGCGCGGATCACCGCCATCAGGTCGGCGGCGAGATGCAGCGCGTTGAGCCCGGTCGGCGCCAGCGCGGAATGCGCCTCGACCCCCTTGCAGATGGCGCGGAGCCCGGTCTTGCCCTTGTGGCCGGTGGCGACATTGAGGCCCGTCGGCTCGCCGACGATGCACATCGCCGGCCGCGCCGGCCCCTGGCGCAGCAGTGCGATCAGCGAATGCGCCCCGAGACAGCCGAGTTCCTCGTCATAGCTCAGCGCCAGATGCAGCGGACTGGCAAGCCTCGTTCCGGCCGCGCGCAGCATCGCGGCGAGCGCGCTGGCGACGAATCCCTTCATGTCCGCCGTTCCCCGGCCATAGAGCCGGCCGCCGCCTTCGGTCAGTGCGAAGGGCGGGCGCGTCCAGTCCTGGCCATCGACGGGCACCACGTCGGTATGGCCCGACAGCATCACCCCGCCCTCCGCGCCGCCGACGCTGGCGAAGAGATTGGCCTTGGAGCCGTCAGCGTTCGGCACCAGGATCGGCTCAATCCCCGCCCCGCGCAGCAACCCCGCGACATAGTCCATCAGCGGCGCGTTCGGGTCGCGGCTGACCGTGGGAAAGGCGATCAGCCGTTCGAGGATTTCGAGTGTCGTCGTGTCTGGACGTGTCATGGCGCCTCCACCGGCACGGCGACGACCGCGGCGCAGTCGCCCATCTGGATCAGGCCCGGAAAATGCCGCGCCGTGAGCAGGCCGTCGAGCCCGGCCGCGATCTCGGTCGGCGCCTCGCCGGTCCGCTCGTAGTCATGGATCCGGGCGACGACTTCGCCCTTCGCCACCACGGCGCCAAGATCGACCATCGGCTCGCAGAGGCCGGCGCGCGGCGCGAAGGCGAAGCAATCGCCGGAGGGCATGTCGAGCCAGCGCGTCGGGCGCGACTCGACCTCGCCTGCGAGGATGCCGGCGTGGCGCAACAGGTCACGGGCGCCGCGGCGGGCGATGGCCACCGTCTCGGCCCGCGCCGCGCCACCGCCGCCGAGCTCGGTTGTCACGAAGACCTTGCCCATCTCCTCGGCGGCGGTGTCGAGCATGCCGACCGCGTCGATCTCCAGCATCCGCATCGACCAGGGCGCGCCGAAGGCGGCGACGGCCGCGAAGCCGGCCGCCTCACGCGCCTTGTCGGGCAGCGCATGCGCGGCGGCGAAAGGCAGGAAATCGAGCGTCCGCCCGCCCGAATGGAAATCGAGCACGAAATCGGCGCGCGGCAGCAGCTCGCGCTGGACGAAATCGGCGATCTTCTCGGTAACCGTGCCGTCGGGGCGGCCGGGAAAGGCGCGGTTGAGATTGCCCCGGTCGATCGGCGAGGTGCGTGTCCCGGCGCGGAAAGCCGGAAAGTTGAGCGCCGGCACGATGACCACGGCGCCGCGCACCGACGCGGGGTCGAGGCTCCGCGCCAGATCGAAGAGCGCGAGCGGCCCCTCGTATTCGTCGCCATGGTTGCCGCCGGTCAGCAGTGCCACCGGCCCTTCGCCGTTCCGGATCACCGTGATCGGGATCATCACCGAACCCCAGGCGGAATCGTCGCGGCTGTGCGGCAGGCGGAGATGCCCGTGCCGCGCGCCGGTCCCGTCGAGATCGATGGTCGGCACGACCGGCGACGGCCTCATTCCTTCACCAGCAGCGCGCGCGGCACGTTGGCCAGGCATTCCACCCCGGTCTCGGTGATCAGGATGCTCTCGGTCAGCTCGAGCCCCATGTCGGCGAGCCAGAGCCCGGTCATGAAATGCAGCGTCATGCCGGGACGAAGCTCCGTCCGGTCGCCGCGGCGCAGGCTCATCGTCCGCTCGCCCCAGTCCGGCGGATAGGAAAGACCGATCGAATAGCCGGTCCGGCTGTCCTTGGCAAAGCCGCGGCGCCCGAGCGCGGCGAAGAAGGCGAGCGCGATATCCTCGCAGAGATTGCCCGGCCGCGCCGCGGCGAGGCCCGCCTCCATCCCTTCGAGCACCGCGGTTTCCGCGTCGAGAAAGGCGCGCGGCGGCTGGCCGAGGAACACCGTGCGCGACAGCGGGCAGTGATAGCGGCGATAGCAGCCGGCGATCTCGAAGAAGGTGCCCTCCCCCGGCCGCATGGGAGCGTCGTCCCAGGTGAGATGCGGCGCGGCGGCGGCGGCGCCCGAGGGCAGCATCGGCACGATCGCCGGATAGTCGCCACCCGCGCCATCGACGCCGCGCAGGCCGGCGTCGTAGATCTCGGCGACGAGGTCGCATTTGCGGATGCCCGGTTCCACCGTCTCGGCGATCCGCGCATGCATCGCCTCGACGATGCGGGCGGCCTGGCGCATGTAGCCGATCTCGGCCGCGCTCTTGACCGCGCGCTGCCAGTTGACGAGGCCGGTCGCATCCGAGAAGCGAGCGTTCGGCAGCCCCCGGACCAGCGCGGCGAAGGCGGCGGCCGAGAACCAGTAATTGTCCATCTCGACTCCGACACGCGCCTCCCCGAGGCCGCGGTCGGTGAGCAGCGCGGCGAGATGGTCCATCGGATGCCGTTCGGTCGACTGAACATATTCGTCCGGATAGCCGAGGATGCTCTCCGGCGCGATCCAGGCGGTGCGCAGCGCGCCCTCGATGTCCATCGCGCGTCCATACCAAAGCGGTCCGTCGGCGAGGCCGAGGATCACCGCCTGATGCACGTAGAAGGACCAGCCGTCATAGCCAGTCAGCCAAGCCATGTTGGACGGATCGCTGACGATGAGAAGCTCCACTCCCCGCGCCTCCATCGCGTGCCGCGTCCGTTCGAGTCGGGTTTCGTATTCGGCGCGGGAAAAGTGGGGAACGGGGCCGGGCATCGGGAACGCACTCCTGTCGGTCGGCGTTACCGTAGCGCCCGGCCGGCCCGCCGCGCAATCGGCTCCGGCGTTGCCATGCGCCCGAGCCCGCGGCCTCGGGGACCGCGAAGCCATTGGCCCAAGGAGGGGACCGTGGAAAACACCGCCGCTCAAGGATCGAGCGTACGGACCGCGCTCGCCATCTGGATCATCGTCGGCGGCGTCGCCGGCTGGCTTGTCAGCGTCATCGTAGGGGGCGGCGGCATGGGGCTGGTCGGCACTGTCGTCCTCGGCATGATCGGCGCGATCGTCGCCGCCATGGTCGGGGCGATCCTGCTCCTGTTGCCCGTTCGCCTGACAAGACGAGCCTGACAACGCCCGGCCACCGCCGCGAACCGCCGGTACGGAGCTGAATTCGATACCCTTCTCGCAGGCGCGGCGCGGGTTGCCTTCGCAGGGGCGGCATGCTCCTATCCCGCCGGGTCAGGACGGACGTAGCGGGATCATGGGCGGCTCCACGGTGAACATCGCTGAGGCGGAGGGAGGCGCGCGCGTCGACCTTTCCGGTCGACTGGTGATGACCACCCTCGCCGATGCCCAACGCGCGCTCGCCGGCCTGCGCGGTCCGGGCGAAGTCACCTTCGACCTTGCGCGGCTCGAGGCGATGGATACCGGTGGCGCCTGGCTGATCGTCGATCTCGGCCGCCGCCTCGAAGGCGAGGGCGTGAAGGTCCGCGTCGAGAATGCGACGGCCCTGCAACAGGCGCTGATCGACACCGTCACCAAGAACCTGCCCGAGGAAGTCGCCCCGCCCCCCGAGATCCGCGGCTTCGTCCCCTGGCTCGCCACTGTCGGCGAGGCGACGGTCGCCAGCTTTCAGAGCGCGATCCAGATGCTCGGCTTCTTCGGGCTCGTGGTCGCCCGCGTCGCGGGCGTGCTGGTCCGGCCCTGGCGATTGCGCTTCACCTCGCTCGTCTATCACATGCAGGAGGTCGGGCTCAACGCCGTGCCGATCGTGGCGCTGATGGCCTTTCTGATCGGCGTCGTGCTCGCCTTCCAGGGCGCGGCGCAGTTGAAACAGTTCGGCGCCGGGATCTTCATCGTCGATCTGATCGCCGTCTCGATCCTGCGCGAGCTCGGCATTCTCCTGACCTCGATCATCGTCGCCGGCCGCTCCGGCTCGGCCTTCACCGCCGCCATCGGCTCGATGAAGATGCGCGAGGAAATCGATGCGATGCAGACCCTCGGCCTCGATTCGACCGAGGTGCTGATCGTCCCCCGGGTCCTCGCGCTCATACTGATGCTGCCGGTGCTCGGGCTGATCGCCAATTTCACCGGGTTGATCGGCGGCGCGCTCATGGCCTGGATCCAGCTCGACATCTCGCCGGAGGTGTTCTTTGGCCGCATGCAGAGTTCGATCGGCGTCTGGCAATATCTGGTCGGCATGATCAAGGCGCCGTTCTTCGCCGCGATCATCGGCGTCGTCGGCTGCTACAAGGGCATGATGGTCGAGGGCAACGCGGAATCGCTCGGGCGGATGACCTCGCAATCGGTGGTGCTCGCCATCTTCGCAGTGATCACCGCCGACGCGCTGTTCTCGATCTTCTTCTCGCTGGTGGACGTATGACCGACGCCTCGCCGCCAGCGAAGCGCGAGGCGCTGATCGAGGTGCGCGGCCTCGTCACCCAGTTCGGTACCCACCGGGTGCATGACGGACTCGATCTCGACGTCTACAAGGGCGAGGTGCTCGGCATCGTCGGCGGCTCGGGCACCGGCAAGTCGGTGCTGCTGCGCGAGATCGTCGGCCTCGTGCGACCGGCGGCGGGCAGCATCCGCGTCTTCGGCACCGACATGCTGAATTCGCCCGATGCCGAGCACAAGGCGGTCGAGCAGCGTTGGGGCGTGATGTTCCAGGATGGCGCGCTCTTCTCGGCGCTGACCGTCGCCGAGAATGTCGAGGTGCCGATCCGCGGCCAGACCACGCTCGACGCCGACACGCGCCGGGCGCTGGCCGAGCTCAAGGTCTCGATGGTCGGCCTGCCGCCAAACGCCTGCGACAAGTTTCCCTCGGAACTCTCGGGCGGCATGCGCAAGCGCGCGGGCCTCGCCCGGGCGCTGGCGCTCGATCCCGAGATCGTCTTCCTCGACGAGCCGACCGCGGGGCTCGACCCGATCGGCGCCGCCGATTTCGACAATCTCATCAAGGAACTGCAGAAAACCCTCGGCCTGACCGTGTTTCTCGTGACCCACGATCTCGACAGCCTGCATGCGATCTGCGACCGGATCGCGGTGCTCGCGGAGAAGAAGGTGCTGGTGACCGGCACCATGGCCGAGATGCTCGAGGTCGATCACCCGTGGGTGCATGCCTATTTCCACGGCCCGAGGGCGCGCGCCGCGCTCGCGTCGGCCTGACTTTTCGGAGCGACGATGGAAACCCGTGCCAACTATGTGCTAATCGGAGCCTTCACGCTCGCCGGTATTCTCGCCGCGCTCGGCTTCTTCATCTGGCTCGCCAACCTGCAGCTCGACCGGCAATACGCCTATTACGACATCACCTTCGACAATGTCTCCGGGCTCAGCGTGGCGAGCGCGGTCAATTTCAACGGTGTGTCGGTCGGCCAGGTCACGCAGATCCAGCTCTACCCCAAGGATCCGGCCAAGGTGCTGGTCCGGGTCCAGGTTGATGCGAATACCCCGATCAAGGCCGACACCACGGCCCAGCTCAAGGCCCAGGGTGTCACCGGCATGTCGATGGTCGAATTGACCGGCGGTAGCTCCGGCGCGCCGATGCTGCGCGACACGGTGGAGGGCGTGCCGCTGATCGAGGGCCAGCGCTCCGTCGTCCAGGCGCTGAGCGAGGACGCGCCGAACCTGCTCGCCGAGGCGCTGAAGCTGATCAAGGATCTGCGCGGCTTCGTCGGGCCCGAAAGCCAGACCTATGTCAGCAGCATTCTCGGCAATCTGGACACCGCGTCCGCCAAGCTCGAGACGGCGCTGAACGATTTCTCGAGCATCACGAACACGGTGTCCGAGGCGACCGGCCAGATCACGAAATTCACCGGACGGCTCGATGCGATCGGCGGTACCGTCGAGACCACGCTCGACAGCGCCAAGGGCACGCTCGACGTTGCCAAGGTCGCCTTCGCCGAGGCGCAGACCACGCTCGCCACCGCGACCACCACGCTGACCAGCGCGGGCGTCACCTTCGACAGTGCCAATGGCGTGATCCGCGATCAGGTGCCGGAGATCGTCACCACGCTGTCGCGCACGGTGACCTCGCTCGACCAGGCGGTGGCGGAGTTCCGCGCCCAGGGGGCGACCGTGATCGCGAGCTTCGGCGACACCTCCGCCGTCGCGACCCAGCGCCTGATCCAGCTCGAAGGCACGCTCGCCGGCATCGACACCACGCTCGACGAGGCGCGCGTGGCGCTGAAATCGGTCGGCGCCACCTCGACCAGCGTGCAGACGCTGATCGACGGCGAGGGCACCGCGCTGGTCAGCGACGCCCGCGGCACGCTCGCCAAGGCCAATGTCTCGATCGACGCGATTAACAAGGTGGTGCTGCAGGATGTGCCGGTCATCGTCTCGGACGTCCGCGCGGCGACCGGCAACGTCAACACGCTCATCGATCAGGTCTCGACCGACATCACCGGCCTCACCGGCGATTTCCGCCCGCTGCTCGCCACCGCCGACAAGACGCTGACGACCGCGACCACGACCTTCGCCGATGCCAGCGCCACGCTGAACCGGCTCGAGACGGCGATGGACACGGTGGAAAGCACGCTGAAGGCCGCCGAGACGACCTTCGTCAGCGCCAATCGGATCATCGACACCGAAGTCGGCCCGACCGCCGCCGATATCCGCGCCTCGGCCGCGAAGCTCAGCGCGTCGGTCGCCGACGTGACGGCCGACATTCCGGCGATCACCGCCGACCTGCGCCAGACGCTGCGACGGGCGAGCGAGGTCATGGCCGAGGTCGATCGGGTGGTCGCCGCCAGCGGCCCGCCCATCACCCAATTCGCCACCTCCGGCCTGCCGCAATTCGTCAACTTCACCCAGGAGGCGCGCAATCTCGTCGCCTCGCTGGAGCGGCTGACCGCGCGGGTCGACCGCGATCCGGCGCGGTTCTTCCTAGGCAATACGCCGCCCGACTTCAGGAGATGAGCCCGAGCATGACGCCGATCCAACTCGCCCGCGCCGCCGCCGTCCGTCTTGTCATCCGCTTCGGCCTGCTCGTCGGCCTCGCGGCGCTCAGCGGCTGCGCCGCGATCTCGACGCTGAACTCCGCCTCGCAGTCGCTCGACACCTTCGATCTCAGCGCGTCGGTCGTGCCGCCGGGCGCGCCCACGCGGTCGAGCCGCGTGCTGCTGGTGGCGACACCCACGGCCTCGAGCGCCATCGCCACCGACCGCATGGTCATCAAGCCGAATCCGTTGCAGATCAAGTACCTGCCCGACGGTCGTTGGGTCGATGCCGCGCCGATGCATGTGCAGGCGCTGCTGATCCGTTCGATCGGCAATTCCGGCGGCGTCGCCTTCGTCGGCGGCGACACGGCGGGGCCGTTACCGGACTATGTGCTGCTGACCGACCTGCAGGCCTTCCAGGCCGAAGTCGGTCCGCCGTCGCAGGTGCTGGTGCGCATGTCGCTGACGCTCGTCCGCGACATCGACCGCCGCGTGATCGCCTCGCGCACTTTCGAGACCACGGTCAATCTCGGCTCGACCGACGCGATGCCCGTCGCCGCCGCCTTCAACGCCGCGATGGCAGGCCTGCTGCGTCAGGCGACGGTCTGGACCGTCTCCGCCATGGGCGGCCGCGTCAGCTGACCCGGCCGCGCGGACCGGACGCCGGTTCGCGTCAAGATCGACGGCTTTGGGATAGGATGGCGACCCCGGAGGGACTTGAACCCCCGACACCCGGTTTAGGAAACCGGTGCTCTATCCGGCTGAGCTACGAGGTCCCGGCCCCTACCTACCTCCGCGCCGCCCGCACGGTCAACCGCGCCCACGCACGAGGATCAACCGCGCCCACGCGCGAGGGCGGTAACCATCTGATAACCCGTGACGGCGATTGTGCGCGCGAAGTGGCACAGCGGGAGACGCGGGCGATGGCCTTTGCCGAACAGACTTCGGAGGCGAAGGAAGGCGGTCTCCTCGCCGTCTTCGACGCGCTCTATGTCATCAACCTGCCGAACCGCGGCGACCGACGGCGCGAGTTCCAGGCGCAGCTCGGCCGGATCGGCCTGTCGCTCGACCATCCTAGGGTGCGTCTCTTCGCCGCGATCCGGCCCGAGGACAAGGGCGGATTTCCCGACATCGGCTCGCGCGGCTGTTTCATGAGCCATCTCGGCGTGATGACCGAAGCCGCCGCCGAGGGGCTCGGCGCCGTCATCGTCTGCGAGGACGACCTCGATTTCTCGCGCGACTTCGTGGCCCGGATGGCGACGATCCTGCCCGCGCTGGAGCGGTTGCCCTGGGACATCGCCTATGCCGGCTTCCAGACCGTGCCGCCGGGCGAGCCGGTGGAAGGGCATCCGGACATCCGCGCAGTGGCGCCCGACCATCCGATCGTCTGCATGCATTTCATGTTCTACCGGGCGCCCGCCCTGACGGCGCTGACCGCCTATCTCAACCGGATGCTCGCCCGGCCTTCCGGCGACCCCGCCGGCGGCCCGATGCATGTCGACGGCGCGCTGTCGCGCTTTCGCGCCGACCATCCCGAGCTTCGCACACTGGTCGTGGTTCCGGCGCTCGGCCACCAGCGCCCGTCGCGGACGGACATCCACGCCCTCGCCTGGTTCGACCGCGCACCGCTGGTCCGCGACGTCGTGACCAAACTCCGCCGCCTGCGCGCCCGCCTGCGCGCGCTAGCAGGCTGCTGAATAGCAGGCTGCTGAAGAAGTCTCTCGCCTCCTTCGGATGGTGGTGATTTTCTGTCTTCAGGCAGGAGGTTGCGATGCCCGGACGAGATGATCGTGATGGGGTCGGTTCAGCCACCTGCGTCTTGACGAGCGTGTG
>NZ_CALAGI010000126.1 GCF_937891315.1 uncultured Amaricoccus sp.
GCCACCTACGTCCGCGACCATCTCGATCCGCGGCTCAGGGCGCATGTCGAATATTCGAACGAAGTCTGGAACTGGCAGTTCAAGCAGGCGGGCTGGGCCTTCGACGCCGCCAAGGCGCGCTGGGGTCAGGAGGGCGACGCCTGGATGCAGTTCGCGGGCATGCGCGCCGCCGAGGTGGCGATGATCTGGGACGAGGTCTTCGGAACCGAGGCCAAGGCGCGGCTCGTGAAGGTGATCTCGACCCAGACCGGCTGGCTCGGGCTCGAGGCGCCGCTTCTCGACGCGCCGCTCTGGGTGGCGGAGGATCCGGAACACAACCGCCCCCCGGCCAGCTATTTCGACGCCTACGCCGTTACCGGCTATTTCAGTTCCGGTCTCGGCGAGGACATGAAGGCGCCGCTGGTCAAGGGCTGGATCGCCGACAGCCGGGCCGGGGCGGAAGCGGACGGCCGCGCCATGGGCCTCCGCGCGGGTGGCCTCGATGCCTATGTCGCCGCGCATCGCTACGACGCGGCGGTTGCCAAGGCGGCGGCGGAACTGCGCGACGGCTCGGTCACCGGCGATCCGGGCAGCTCGGTCGCCGACCTGCTCGGCCGGATGCTGCCCTATCAGGCCGAGGTCGCGCGCGCCCGCGGGCTCGATCTCATCATGTACGAAGGGGGCGCGCATGTGGTCGGACTCGGCAACTGGCCGAACGACGAGGAGTTGACCGCCTTTTTCAACTACCTCAGCTACACGCCGGAAATGGCCGGCCTCTACGGCACGCTGCTCGCCGGCTGGAAGGATCTTGGCGGCACCGCCTTCAACGCCTTCGTCGATATGGCGGGGCCGAGCAAATGGGGCAGCTGGGGCGCGCTGCGCTATCCCGGCGACGACAATCCGCGCTGGCAGGTGCTGGCGGATTTCAACCGCGACATGCCCGGCTGGTGGGAGGAGCGGTCGCCGGACACCTTCCTCAATGGCGTCTCATTGACCGGAGGCGCCGGCCCCGACCGCCTGCTCGGCACTGCGGAGGAGGACTTTCTGCTCGGTGGCGGCGGCGACGATTTGCTGATCTCCGGCGGAGGCGCCGACCATCTGCATGGTGGCCCCGGCAGCGATACCGTCCTGCTGCCCGGCCGGCGCGCCGACTATGTCTTCGCGCCCAACGGCGCCGCCATTGTCGCCACCGGTCCCGACGGCGCGACGCGACTCGTCGCCGTCGAATTCGCACGCTTCACCGAGGAGCCGGACACGGCCGTTCCCCTTTCCGGCCAGCGGGCCGAAACCGGTCCGCCCGCGAAGATCACACCGCCCTGACGCCGCGCTGATCCAAAGCAGTTCGCGGAACGCGAGCGGGCGAAACCTCGTCGGCTCCGCCCGCCCCCGGCGCCGCCGCCGTTCGCGCGACCGCGGCCCGATGTTCGCCCGCGGAAAACAGCGACGGATCCGGGCCGTCCGCATCCCCGCGCGTGACTTCGTTTCGGGGTTCCTCGCGCTTTCTACAGCCGAATCCGTGTCGCCCGGCTCAACCCTTCCTTGATCACCGCCCGCATCGCGCCCCGCGCGGTATCGTCGTCGCCGAGGCGGATCGCATCGACCACCGCGCGGTGCCGGGCCACGGTGCGCGTGTGCAGGTCGGTGTCGGGCAAGGGCGAACTGATGGCGAAGGTCATGGCCAGCGCCACCTCGATCACCGAACTGATCGAGCGCATCAGCGGATTGCCGGAGGCCTCGGCGATCGTCAGATGCAGTCGCAGATCGCCATCGACGAAATCCGTCGGCGAGGCCTGCGACGCCTCCATCACATCGATCCAGTGCCGGAGTTCCGCCACCTGCGCCTCGTCGCGGCGCGCGGCGGCGAGCGCGGCCGCCTCGGGTTCGAAGGCGAGCCGCATCTCGGCGAGATGGAGCAGGAAGCTCGCCTCCACCCCCGCCTCGACATGCCAGTAGAGCACGTCGGAATCAAAGAGGTTCCAGAACCGCCGATCCGTCACCCGCGTACCGGTCTTGGCCTTGGCCCGCACCATGCCTTTCGCCGACAGCGTCTTCAGCGCCTCCCGCAGAACCGTCCGCGACACCCCGAGCCGCCGCAGCAGCTCCGCGTCGCCGGGCAGCAGCGCGTTTTCGGCAAACTCGCCGCTCACGATCGCAAGGCCGAGCGTACGGAGCACGTGGTCATGTTGCGATTTCGACGGACGCGCGGCGAGCAGCGGATGCAGCCCGAGCGGGATCTGAATCAGGCGCGCGGGCTTCTCGCTGTGAGCCGTCATTTCCATCCCCGCTTCCCACCGCCCGCGAACACCCCGCGTCACGGATCCGAAAGGAACCGAGGGACGCGAAGAACAAGGAGGCGGCGGGAGGAAGTCATCATGTTTCCGGCAACCCGACAAGGGGCCGGGCGAGGCGGGCACCAGGGCGCGATAGTCCTGAGGCAGGCGCGGAGACGGATTGCAGGGATCACCTTATAGTTGTATTTTTGGTCAAGGCGCCGCGCTTTGACTCGGGCTCCCGCCTCGCCTATCCCTACCGAGCCGCAGGAGGTCGTGCATGTCGCTGAAACCGTGGATTCTCGGCCTTTGCCTCATGCTCCTGACGCCGCTGGCGGCGGTCGCCTTCGAGACCAAGGCCCGCTCGGCGCTGATCGTCGACGACGCCACCGGCATGGTGCTGTTCGCCAAGAACGCCGAGGCCGCGGAGCCGCCGGCCTCGATGTCGAAGCTGATGACGCTCTACATGCTGTTCGAGGCGATCCGCGACGGCCGGGTGACGCCGGAAACGACCTTCAATGTCAGCGCCCGGGCGCATGGCATGGCCGGATCGCGCATGTTCGCCGATATCGGCACCGACGTCCCGGTCAAGGATCTGATCCAGGGCATCATCGTCCAGTCGGGGAACGACGCCTGCGTCGTGGTGGCCGAAGGCCTCGCCGGCAGCGAGGATGAATTCGCGAAACAGATGACCCAGCGCGCGCATGAGATCGGGCTGAGCCACACAGTGCTGAAGAACGCCTCCGGCTGGCCGGCCGACGGCCATGTGATGAGCGCCGAGGATCTGGTCGCGCTGGCCCGGCGGATCATCCACGAATTCCCGGAGTACTACGACTATTTCAAGGAGACGGAATTCACCTGGAACGGCATCACACAGCCGAACCGCAACCCGCTGCTGAAGCTCGGCATCGGCGCCGACGGGCTGAAGACCGGCCACACCGCCGAGGCGGGCTACGGCCTCGTCGGCTCGGCGGTGCAGAACGGCCAGCGCATCGTTTTCGCGGTCAGCGGGCTCGGCGGGGTTCAGGAGCGGGCGGTCGAGACCGAGGCGCTGGTGAAATGGGCCTTCGGCTCGTTCGACACGGTGAAGTTCTTTTCCAAGGGCGAGCTCGTGACCCAGGCGCCGGTCTGGCTCGGCGAGACGGCGACGGTACCGCTGGTGGCGCCGACCGACATCCAGATGCTGGTGCCGCGCGCCGACCGGTCGCGGATGACGGCGCGGGTGGTCTATGACAGCCCGATCGAGGCGCCGATCACGGCCGGCCAGCCGCTCGGCGCGCTGGTGGTCGAACTGCCGGACCAGGCGCCTGCGCGGTTCGATCTCGTCGCCGGCGCCGACGCGCCGCGGGGCGGCCTCCTGACCCGGATCAGCGCCGCCGCCCGGCTGACGCGCGACCAGGCGGCGGCGCTTCTGCCCGGCCACGAATAGGCTGACATGGCGGGAGGGCGGTTCATCACCTTCGAGGGTATCGACGGCTCCGGCAAGACGACGCAGCTGCGCGCCCTCGCCACCCGGCTGCGCGAGAACGGGACGGCGGTCGTCGAGACGCGCGAGCCGGGCGGCGCGGAGGGGGCCGAGGCGATCCGGCGCCTGCTCGTCGAGGGCGACCCCGGACGCTGGTCGGCCGAGACCGAGATCCTGCTCTTCACCGCCGCGCGGCGCGATCATCTGGAACGGCGGATCGCGCCGGCGCTGGCGGACGGCGCGACGGTGCTCTGCGACCGGTTCGTCGATTCGACGCGGGTCTATCAGGGCGCGGCCCGGGCGGAGCTGCGCGGCACCGTCGATGCGCTGCATGCGCTGATGATCGGCATCGAGCCCGACCTGACGCTGATCCTCGATCTCGATCCGGGGACGGCGGTCGCCCGCGGCGCGGCGCGCGGCGGGGTGGAGGACCGGTTCGAGCGGTTCGGCCCCGCCTTCCAGGCGCGGCTGCGCGACGGCTTTCTCGCCCTCGCCGCCGAGTTCCCCGAGCGTTGCCGCGTCGTCCCGGCGGACGGCCCGGCCGAGACGGTCGCCGCGCGGGTGGCCGAGGCCCTGACATGAGCGTGGAGCCGCGCGAGCCGGATCGACTGCGGGGCGCGCCGCATCCGCGCGAAACGGCGACGCTGCGCGGCCAAGGGGCGGCGGAGGCGCGGTTTCTCGACGCGCTCGGCACCGGGCGGCCGCCGCACGGCTGGATGATCACCGGGCCGAGGGGCGTCGGCAAGGCGACGCTCGCCTGGCATATCGCGCGGCATCTGGTGGCCGGCGGCCGCGGCGACACGCTGTATATGGACCCGGCGGAGCCGGTGTTCCGTCGGGTCGCGGCGCTGGCCGCGCCGGAGGTGTTTCTCTGCCGCCGCCCCTGGGACGAGAAGACCCAGCGGCTGCGCACACGAATCACGGTGGACGAGGCGCGGGCGCTCAAGTCGTTCTTCCAGCTTTCGGCCACCGACGGCGGCTGGCGGGTGGCGATCGTCGATTCCGCCGACGAGATGAACGAGGCCGCCGCCAACGCGCTGCTGAAGATCCTGGAGGAGCCGCCGCCGCGCGCGGCGCTGCTGCTCGTCTGCGACCAGCCGGCGCGACTGCTGCCGACGCTGCGCTCGCGCTGCCGCGAGCTGCGCTGCGCGCCGCTGGCGCCGGACGACCTCGCCGCCGCGCTGCGGGACGCGGGCGCCGACGCGGGCGCGGTGGCTCCGGACACGCTCGCCACGCTGGCGGGCGGATCGGTCGGCGCGGCCTTCCGGCTGATCGAGCTCGAGGGCGTGGCGCTCCATGATCAGATCGCGACCCTGCTCGCCCGCGCGCCGGGGCTGGACGAGAACCGGGCGATCGCGCTCGCTGACTCCTGCGCCGGCCGCGACGCCGAGGCGCGCTATGACCTCGTGCTCGACCTCCTCACGCTCGCCTTGTCGCGACTGGCCCTGGTCTCGGCCGGCGCGCGTCCCAAGGCCGTCTCGCCGGCCGAGGCCGCGCTCTGGTCGCGGCTCGGCACCACGCCGGCCCAGGCGCGGCACTGGGCGGATCTCGTCGCCGAGACGGTCGAGCGCACCACGCATGCGCGCGCTGTTCATCTTGACCCCGCGCAGGTGATCCTCGATACCTGCCTCCGGATCGACACAGCGGCGGCCCAGGCGCTCGCAATAGCTGCGTAAACCCCGTTCCGCCCGAGTTTTCATGCCGACCACCCTCGTCGACAGCCACTGCCATCTGGATTTCCCGGATTTCTCCGGCGAGATCCCGGCGCTGGTCGGCCGCGCGGCGGCGGCCGGCGTCGGGCGCATGGTCACCATCTGCACCCGCCTGGCGCTTGAACCCGGTGTTCGCGCCATCGCCGAGGCGCATGAACCGGTCTTCTACGCCGCCGGCACCCATCCGATGTACGCGCATGAGGAGCCGCTCGCGACCGTCGAGGCGCTGACCGCCCTCGCCGCGCATCCGAAATTCGTCGGCATCGGCGAGACCGGGCTCGACTATCACTATACCGCCGAAAGCGCGGCGATCCAGGCCGAGAGCCTGCGCATCCATATCGAGGCCGCGCGGCGGACCGGACTGCCGCTCATCATCCACGCCCGCGACGCCGACGCCGACATGGCACGCATCCTCCGCGAGGAGCATGGCGCCGGCGCGTTTTCCTGCGTCATGCATTGCTTTACCTCCTCGGCGGAGCTGGCGGAAACCGCGCTCGGCCTCGGCTTCTATCTCTCGATCTCGGGCATCGCGACCTTTCGCACGGCCGGGGCGCTGCGCGATATCTTCGCCGCGGCGCCGCGCGACCGCCTGCTCGTCGAGACCGACAGCCCCTATCTCGCGCCCCTGCCCCATCGCGGCCGCCGCAACGAGCCCGCCTTCGTCGCCGACACCGCCCGCGCCATGGCCGCGACCCTCGGGCTGGAGCCGGACGAATTCGCCGTGCTCACCTCCGGCAATTTCGACCGGCTGTTTTCCAAGGCGGCGGCCTGATGGCGCGGCTGCGCGTCACCATCCTCGGCTGCGGGTCCTCCGGCGGCGTGCCACGCCTTGGTGGCGACTGGGGCGCCTGCGATCCGGCCGAGCCGCGCAACCAGCGCCGCCGCTGCTCGATCCTGATCGAGCGGATCGTGGGCGAGGCGCGGACCAGCGTGCTGATCGACACATCGCCGGACATGCGCTCGCAACTGCTCGACGCCGGCGTCGGCTGGCTCGACGGCGTCGTCTATACCCACGCCCATGCCGACCATGCGCATGGCATCGACGATCTGCGCATGGTCGTCTTCAACCGACGCGCGCGGCTGCCGGTCTGGGCCGACGAGGTGACGGCGGATTCGCTGCTCACCCGCTTCGCCTACGCCTTCGTTCAGCCGGCGGGCAGCATGTATCCGCCGATCCTCGATCTCTCGACCATCGCCGGTCCGTTCGAGGTGGACGGCCCCGCCGGCCCGATCTCCTTCCGGCCGTTCGCGGTCCGGCACGGGCGGATCGAGGCCCTGGGCTTCCGCTTTCACGGCATCGCCTATCTGCCTGATGTTTCGGATATTCCAGAAACCTCCTGGCCCAGCCTCGAAGGTCTGGATCTGTGGATCCTCGACGCGCTGCGCTATGCGCCGCATCCCTCGCACGTGCATCTCGCGCGCAGCCTCGAATGGATCGCCCGCGTCCGGCCGCGGCGGGCGGTGCTGACCAACATGCATATCGACCTCGACTATGCCACGCTTGCCAGGGAACTTCCGCCGGGTGTCGTTCCGGCCCATGACGGCCTGACGCTGGAGTTGGCGGTGTGATCGCGGCGATCTTCGCCGTCATCCTGCCGGTCTTTCTGGTCATGGGCGCGGGTTACGCCGCGACCCGCTCGGGGCTGTTTCCGCTCAGCGCCACCGAAGGGCTGATGAACTACACCCAGAATTTCGCGTTGCCCTGCCTGCTCTTCCGGGCGATCGTCGATCTCGACCTTTCGACGGCCTTCCGGCCGGCTCTGCTCGTTTCGTTCTATTCCGGTGCGTCGATTTCCTTCGTGCTCGGCATTCTCGGCGCGCGGCTGATCTTCCACCGCCGGGCGGGCGAATCCGTCTCCATCGCCTTCGCCGCGCTGTTCTCGAACTCGGTGCTGCTCGGCCTGCCGATCATGGAGCGTGCCTACGGGCCGGGCGCGCTGGCGCCGAATTTCGCGATCATCGCGATTCACGCGCCCTTCTGTTATCTCGTCGGCATCACCACGATGGAATTCACCCGCGCCGACGGCCGCGGGCTCGGCGAGACCGCGCGCTCCGTGGCGCGGGCGATGTTCCGCAACGCGCTGATGATCGGGCTCGCGATCGGTTTCGCCGTCAATCTCGGCCACCTGCCCTATCCCGAGCCGCTGCGCGGCGCGGTCGAGATGATCGCCGACTCCGCCCTGCCCGCCGCGCTCTTCGGCCTCGGCGGCGTGCTGTCGCGCTATGCGATCCGCGCCTCGCTCGGCGTGGCGACCATGATCTCCTTCCTGTCGCTGATCGTGCATCCGGGCGTGGCCTACATCCTGTCGCACTGGGTTTTCGCGCTGCCGCCGGAATTCGTGCGCGGCGCGGTGATGACGGCGGCGATGGCGCCGGGCGTCAATTCCTTTGTCTTCGCCAATCTCTACAATCGCGGCCAAGCCGAGGTGGCAAGCACCGTGCTGCTCGCCACCGGACTGACGGTCCTGACCGCCGCCGGCTGGCTCTCCATCCTCGGCGGGGTCCGGTAGCGGCGGGTTCAATAGTCGGCGAGCGCGCCGAAATCCATCGCCTCGATCAACTTGGTCTTCTTCTCGATCGGGGCGCTGCCCGAGACGCTGACCATCACCTTGTCCTTGACGATGCCTTGAAGCTCGCCGTCGTTCTGGGCGAATTCCACGCGATTGATGCGCAGCGGCTTGCCCCCTCCCACCGAGGCGAGGCCGCTGATCATCGCGCCCATGCCGCCGATCATCGGCGAATCCGCCATCAGCGAGATCTTCACGTCATCCGTGCCGTCGGAATAGGTCGCGCCGACCGTGGTGCCACCGCCGAAGATTGCCATGCCGATGGCCGCGTCGTCGGTATTGTCGTCCGTCCGCGTCCAGCCCGCCGGTGCCGGCGGCAGCAGCCGGCCGAGGGCGGAGGCCTTCTGGCTGTTCAGCAGCTTGGTCGCGTAGCTCAGATCCTCGCCCGCCGCCTTGACGTCACCCTCGCCATAGGCCTTGAGCGCGCTCTCCAGCGTGTCGGTGAATTCGTCGGCCGCGGCCGGAAGCACGCCGAGCAGCGACGCCAGCGCGGCGGAAAGCAGACGGTTCATGATATCCTCTTGGTTCCCGGAAAAGCCGCGCGAATGATATGCGATCCGCGACCGTCCGGGAAGCCGCGAGCGCGCCGCTAGCGCCCCCCGGCCCGAAGGCCGGCGAGCGCGTGGTCGAGGTCGCGGTGCAGGGTCTCGCGTTCCTCGGGGCTGAGGAAGGCGCCGAGTTCGATCTCGCGGCCATTGCCCTCGAGCGTCAGGTATTTCTCGATCCGCGCGTCCTCGATCAGCCGCAGCTTCACCCAGAACGGATTGGCGTGCCAGCGCCGCGCCGCGCCGCCCGGCTCGCGCCGCTCGACGGTGATGAGGTCGGGCCAGAGCCGCAGCTCCTCGGTCAGCCGGCCGTCGGCGTAGTTGCGCCGGATTGCGACATAGAGCGCGAGCAGCGCCGCCGTCGAGAACGGGACGAGGCCAAGTCCCGCCCGGGTACCGAGGAGCGGCACGATCGGCAGCGCCAGCCCGACGGCGACCACTCCCATCACCCAGGCGAAGCCGCGCCGGCTGAGCGAGCGGTTCGGCCAGAGCGTCAGCGCCATCAGCGGCGGATCGCACCGCTGAAACGGATCGGGGGCCGGCGCTTCCGCGCCGACCCCCGCCGGTCCGAGTACGATCGTCGCGGAGCGACGTTCGCCCATCAATGGTGTCCGCGGTTGTGGTCCCACATGTCCGGCGTCGGCAGCGTCACGAAGGTATGTTCCGGCGGCGGGTTCGACAGCGTCCATTCCAGCGTCTGGTCCGGCTGCGGGCCCCAGTAGGCGGGCTCGGTCACCCGCTGGCCATGGCGCAGCGTGTAATAGACGATGCCGAAGAAGAAGAGGAAGCTGAGGCCCGACAGGAACGCGCCCATCGAGGAGACGAAGTTCCACTGCGCGAATTGCTCGGGATAGTCGATATAGCGCCGGGGCATGCCCTGCCGCCCGAGGAAGTGCTGCGGGAAGAAGGTGAGGTTGGCGCCGAGGAACATCATCCAGAAATGCAGCTTGCCCGCCCATTCCGGATACTGCCGGCCCGACATCTTGCCGATCCAGTAGTAGATACCGGCGAAGATGCAGAAGACCGCGCCGAGGCTCATCACATAGTGGAAATGCGCCACCACGTAGTAGGTGTCGTGATAGGCCCGGTCGATCGCCGCCTGGCTGAGCACGACACCGGTCACGCCGCCGACGGTGAAGAGGAAGAGAAAGCCCATGGCCCAGAGCATCGGCGTCTTGAACTCGATCGAGCCGCCCCACATGGTCGCGATCCAGCTGAAGATCTTGATGCCCGTCGGCACGGCGATGACCATCGTCGCCAGCATGAAGTAGCTCTGCTGCGTGGTCGAGAGGCCGACGGTATACATGTGGTGCGCCCAGACCACGAAGCCGAGCGCGGCGATCGCGATCATGGCGAAGACCATCGGCAGATAGCCGAAGATCGGCTTGCGCGAGAAGGTGGAGATCACGTGGCTGATGATGCCGAAGCCCGGCACGATGATGATATAGACCTCCGGATGCCCGAAGAACCACAGGATGTGCTGATAGAGGATCGGGTCGCCGCCGCCGTCCGGCGCGAAGAAGGTGGTGCCGAAGTTGCGGTCGGTCAGCAGCATGGTGATCGCGCCGGCGAGCACCGGCAGCGCCAGCAGGATCATGAAGGCGGTGACCACGACCGACCAGGGGAACAGCGGCACCTTGAACAGGGTCATGCCGGGCGCGCGCATGTTGAGAAAGGTGGTGATGACGTTGATCGAGCCGAGGATCGACGAGGCGCCGGAGAGATGCACGGCGAAGATCGCGAGATCGGTCGACATGCCCGCTTCATGGGTCGAAAGCGGCGGATAGAGCACCCAGCCGATGCCGGAGCCGTTCAACCCGTCGCCGCCGGGAGTGAACAGCGACAGCACCGCGAGCGAGGTTCCGGCGAAATACAGCCAGTAGCTGAGGTTGTTCATCCGCGGGAACGCCATGTCCGGCGCGCCGATCATCAGCGGCATGAAATAGTTGCCGAAGCCGCCGAACAGCGCCGGGATCACCACGAAGAACATCATCAGGATGCCGTGGCCGGTGATCAGCACATTCCACAGATGCCCGTTCGGCACGCCGTCGATCAGCATGTACTGCACGCCCGGCTCCATGAGCTCGAGCCGCATGTACATGGTGAAACCGACCGAGACGAGACCGACGATCGCGGCGGTGAAGAGATAGAGGATGCCGATATCCTTGTGGTTCGTCGACATGAACCAGCGGGTGAAGAACCCCGGCTTCGCATGGTCCGCGTGGGCGTGGGCGGCGGCGTCTGCCATGTGATCCCTCCTGACAGCCTGGCTGACCGATTCCGCTCGCGGTTCCCGGCCTTATCCCGATTGTCTACTAGGCCGGCGGGAACGCCTCAAGAGCAGATAGGTCGCAGCGCGAAACCGGATTGTCCGGGGCGGCGGAATGCCTTGGCCCGCCTTACTGACCGCGCGGCGTCGTGAACGACGCCCGCCGACCCGCGCTTGACCGTTCCGGTCCCGCGCGGGAAAAGGCCCATCATGTCCGACGCGCCCTTTCCCGGCCCGCCTCGTCCCGGGCTCCCGCCGGAGCAGCTTCTCCCGGGCCAGCGGCTGGCGCGCGGTGTCTGCCGGCATCTGCGCGGCCTCGATTTCGCGCCGCTGGTCGAGTTCGCGCCGAACCCCGCGCTGCGGGTGGATGTGATGGCGCTCGGACCCCGGGGCGAGATCTGGATCGTGGAATGCAAGTCGAGCCGGGTGGACTATGTCTCGGACCAGAAATGGAGCGGATATCTCGAATGGTGTGACCGGTTCTTCTGGGCGGTGGATCTCGCCTTTCCGGTGGAGATCCTGCCCGAAGGGAGCGGCCTGATCCTCGCCGACGCCTACGATGCCGAGATCCAGCGCTGGCCGGGGACCAGGCCGCTGCCCGGCGCCCGGCGCCGCGCGCTGACCCAGCGTTTCGCGCGGGTCGCGGCGAGCCGGTTGGGGCAGTTCCTCGACCCGGATCCCGCGCGGGCCGAGTTGAGCTGACGCCATGAGCGACTGCCAGAACATCATGCTCGCCGGGGTGGCGCTGGTCGCCGATGGCAGCGGCGCGCTCTGGTGGCCGGAGGCGCGGCTGCTCTGCGTCGCCGACCTGCATTTCGGCAAGTCGGAACGGCTGGCGCGGCGGGGTGGCCCCCTGCTGCCGCCCTACGAGACCCGCGAGACGCTGGACCGGCTCGCGGCCGCGATCCGCCGCTACGCGCCCGCGACCGTGGTTTGCCTCGGGGACAGCTTCGACGACGACGCGGCGGTGCTCGACCCCGGCGACACGGCGCGGCTCGGCGCGCTGGCCGCCGGGCGGGACTGGGTCTGGATCGCCGGCAACCATGATCCCCGGCCAAGGGCGCTGGCCGGGAGCTGGTGCGACGAGTTGCGCCGCGACCCGCTCACTTTCCGCCACGAGGCCCGACCGGACGCCGAGACGGGCGAGGTGAGCGGGCATTATCACCCGAAGATCCGGGTCGCCCTGAAGGGCGCGCGCTTGTCGCGGCCCTGCTTTCTGCTTGATGCCCGGCGCCTGATCCTGCCCGCCTTCGGCGCCTTCACCGGCGGTCTTGACGCCCGCGCGCCCGCGCTCCGCGCCTTGCTGCGATGTCCCGCCCAGGCGATCCTGACCGGGTCGCCCTGCGTTCGCCTGCCCCTGACCGGCGCGCTGGCGGGCGCGTCCTGAGGGTCAGTCGCCTCGCGCGATCGCGGCGACCCTCTCCAGCGGAAGCGCGCGGACCATCGGATCGGCGTGGCGGTGGACCAACTCCCAGTCGGCGCCGTCCCGGCGATAGACCTGCGTCACGCGGAGCGACCAGTCCTGCGACGGCAGGCCATGGACCTCGATCCGCTGGCGCTCGACGAAGGCGAGGACGATGAGATCCTCGGATGCGTAGGCCTCCATGCCTTCGAGACGGGCGTCGCCGTTGCGATAGAGGCGCGACAGACGCGCCAGATAGTCCGGTCCGGAGTCGAAACCGCGGACGGTCGGTCCACCGAACGGCGCCATGAGGGTGACGTCATCGGCCGGACGGGCAAGTTCGTACCACTGCCGCGCCTCGCCGGTGTTGAAGGCGAGCGTCATCGCCTCGGTACGCCGTATCATTTCTTCGAGCGTTGGCGCCCCGGACCGGGGGGCGGCCGCGGGCGCGGCCTGTCGCTGATCGAACATGAGATCCTCTTGATGCTTCAAATGACATTGCTCGGGAAAATTCCGATCCCGACCGAGCCGCGCGGGACGAAACGGGATTTCTCACTTTCGACAAGATGAATCCAGTGATATGATTTCACGAATATGCTGCATCAGATCGATCTTTCCCGCGCGGACCTCAATCTGCTCGTGCTGTTCGAGATCGTCATGGAGGAACGCCATGTCGGCCGGGCGGCGCGGCGGCTGAACCTGTCGCCGTCGGCGGTCAGCCATGGGCTTGGCCGGCTGCGCGTCCTGCTGGGCGATCCCTTGTTTCTGCGGATGCCGCGCGGGGTGGTGCCGACCGACCGCGCGCGCGATCTGGCGGGACCGATCGCCGAGGTGCTCGCCCGGGTTCGCGGCGTCCTGGCCAGCGCGACGCCGTTCGACCCGACGCGCTCCACGCGACGCTTCGTCATCGGCGCCCCGGACGGCGCCTCGGCCACGTTTCTCGGCGCGCTGCTCGATCGGCTCGCAGCGGACGCGCCGGGCGTTGCGATCAGCGTCCCGCAACTCCTGCCGCGCGGGGGCGATGTCTCGGTCGCCCTCGCCTGGAGCGACGCGCTGGCCGATCTCGATGCGCGGGCGCTGGATATCGCGATCATTCCCCACGACGATTTCCCGGCCCGCTTCGCGCGCCGATCGCTCTATACGGAGGATTTCGTGATCGCCGCGCGCGCCGGCCATCCGTTCCTGCGCGAGCCGAGCCTCGACGCCTATCGCGCCGCGCGGCATCTCGTCGTCTCGCAGAGCGGCGATCCGCGCGGGTTCGTCGATGACGCGCTCGCCGATCAGAGCGCGGCGCGCCTGGTCGCGCTGACCGTGCCGAACTTCCTGTTCGCGCTCGCGGAACTGGCCGATAGCGACCTGATCTCGGCCTTGCCCCGGCGCTTCGCCGCGATGCATGGACCGCGATTCAGCGTCGCCCATGTCGAGCCGCCGATCGCGCTCCCCCGGTTCGATATGAGCCTGGTGACGCCTCGCCCGGCCTTGATGGACGCGGGCCTCGCGTGGATGGCCGGTCTCGTCGAGGCCGCCTGCCGATCTCACGCGGTCAGGTCGCGCGGCTCCTCCAGTGCGTGAAGCCGGCAGCAGGCGGTGACGGTATTGGCCAGCAGGCAGGCGATGGTCATCGGACCGACGCCGCCCGGGACCGGCGTGATCGCCCCCGCGACACCCAGAACACCCTCGAAATCCACGTCGCCGACGAGGCGCGGCTTGCCGTCGGGGCCTTCGATCCGGTTGATTCCGACGTCTATCACCGTGGCGCCCGGCTTGATCCAGTCGGCCCCGACCATCCGCGGTCGCCCCACCGCGGCCACCAGGATGTCGGCCCGCGCGCAGATCGCCGCGATGTCGCGGGTCCGCGAATGGGCGATCGTGACCGTGCAGCTCTCGCGCAGCAGCAGTTGTGCCATGGGCTTGCCGACAATATTCGACCGCCCCACCACCACCGCGTCGAGGCCCGAGAGATCGCCAAGACGGTCGCGCAGCAGCATCAGCGCGCCGAGCGGGGTGCAGGGCACCATCGCATTCTGCCCGGTCGCCAGCCGCCCGACATTGGAGATATGGAACCCGTCCACGTCCTTGGCGGGGTCGATCGCATTGATCACAAGGGCCGCGTCGAGATGCGGCGGCAGCGGCAGTTGCACCAGGATGCCGTGGATCGCCGCATCGCGGTTCAGCATGTCGATCAACGCCAGCAGATCGGCCTGGCGCGTCGTCGATTCCAGCCGGTGCTGGACCGAATGCATGCCCGCCTCGACCGTCTGGCGGCCCTTGTTGCGCACATAGATCTGGCTCGCCGGATCCTCGCCCACCAGTACGACGGCGAGCCCCGGGACGACCCCGCCCGCCTTGATCCGCGCCACTTCCTCGGCGACCCGGCCCCGGATCCGCGCGGCGAAGGCCTTGCCGTCGATGATCTCGGTCCCGGTCGCCGTCTCCGGTTTCGCGCCCGTCGTCATGGGTCTTTTCCTTCCGCCGAAAGGGCGCGCTCCTCCAGCGCGATCGACCAGTCGATCAGGCGCCGCCACAGCGCTTCCACCAGCGCCGGGTCGAGATCGCGCGCCGCCGCCTCGGCGCGGACCCGCGCCACGACCTCTTCCACCCGCTCCCCGATCCGCGCCGGCAGTCCGGCGGCGCGCTTGATTTCGGCGGCGCGGGCGATGTAGCCGCGGCGCGCGTCGAGCAGGCCGACGATCTCGGCGTCGAGCCGGTCGATCTCGGCGCGCAGTTCGGCCATGTCGGCGCAGGAGGCGGGTTCGCGTCGCATGACCACGGCCTATCCCGCGCGGTCCGGGGATGCAATCCGGCCGCCATGCGTCAGAACAGCCCTTCGACCTCGCCGAGCGGCCCGATGCGGATGGTTTCGGCCGCCGGAGTGCGCGGCAGGCCGGGCATAGTCATGATCTCGCCGCAGATCGCGACCACGAAGCCCGCGCCGGCCGCCAGCCGCACCTCGCGGATCGGCACGGAGAAGCCGGTCGGCGCGCCGCGCCGGGTCGGGTCGGTGGTGAAGGAATATTGCGTCTTGGCCATGCAGACCGGCAGGTGGCCGAAGCCCGCCTCCTCCCAGGCGCGGAGCTGTTCGCGCACGCGATCATCCGCAACCACCCCGTCGGCGCGGTAGATGCGCTTGGCGATCGTCTCGATCTTTTCCAGCAGCGGCATCTCGTCGGGATAGAGATAGTCGAATTGCGAGACGCCGGCGTCCGCGATCTCGGCCACCTTGCGCGCGAGTTCGAGGATGCCGTCCGACCCCTCGGCCCAGTGCCGGCAAAGGATGGCTTCCGAGCCGTGACCGGCAACGAAGGCTTTCACCGCCTCGATCTCCGCCTTGGTGTCGGTGGCGAAATGGTTGATCGCCACCACCGCCGGCACGCCGAAGCTCTTCACATTGGAGAGGTGGCGGCCGAGATTGGCGCAGCCGTGCCGGACGGCGGCCACGTCCTCACGACCCAGCGCCTCCTTGGCGACGCCGCCGTTCATCTTGAGCGCGCGGACCGTCGCGACGATCACCACCGCGTCGGGCCGCAGGCCGGCCTTGCGGCATTTGATGTTCATGAATTTCTCGGCGCCGAGATCGGCGCCGAAGCCCGCCTCGGTCACCACGAAATCGGCCAGTTTCAGCGCGGTCCGCGTGGCTATCACCGAATTGCAGCCATGGGCGATGTTGGCGAAGGGGCCCCCGTGCACGAAGGCGGAGTTGTTCTCCAGCGTCTGCACCAGGTTCGGCTGCATCGCCTGGGCGAGCAGCACGGTCATCGCCCCATCGGCCTTGACGTCACGCGCGGTCACCGGCCGCCTGTCGCGCGTGTAGGCCACGACGATATCGCCGAGCCGCTGTTCGAGATCGCCGAGGTCGCGGGCGAGACAGAGGATCGCCATCACCTCGGAGGCGACGGTGATGTCGAAGCCGCTCTGCCGGGGATAGCCGTTCGAGACGCCGCCAAGCGACAGAACCACGTCGCGCAAGGCACGGTCGTTCATGTCCATCACCCGGCGCCAGGTGACACGGCGCGAGTCGATGTCGAGATCGTTGCCCCAGTAGATATGATTGTCGATCATCGCGGCCAGCAGGTTGTGGGCACTGGTGATCGCGTGGAAATCGCCGGTGAAATGCAGGTTCATCTCCTCCATGGGGATGACCTGCGCGTAGCCGCCGCCGGCCGCGCCGCCTTTCATGCCGAAACAGGGGCCGAGCGAGGCCTCGCGGATACAGATCGCGGCGGCCCGGCCGATGGCGTTCAGCCCGTCGCCGAGACCGACCGTGGTCGTGGTCTTGCCCTCGCCCGCCGCGGTCGGGTTGATCGAGGTGACGAGAATCAGCTTGCCGTCCGGCCGGCCCTCGAGCCCGGCGATGAACTCGGCCGAGACCTTGGCCTTGTCATGGCCATAGGGCAGCAGATCCTCGGGCGGGATGCCGAGCCGCGCGCCGATCGCCTGGATCGGCAGCTTGCGCGCGGCGCGGGCGATCTCGATATCGGTCCGGGGGGCCATCGGCTCTTCGGAGGCGATTTCGATGTCGAGTTTGTGGATCATCTGCATCCTCGGCGCGTACGGGGCGGGTCCCCGCGAGACCGGCCGACAATAGCCGGGCGCGACCCGCTGCGCGACGGGCAATAGGTGCTATTGCCCGGAGGTTGTTCGGAAATTCGGCGGCGGAGGTCCGACGAGGGATTCTTGTGCCTCCGTGGCCGACGCACCGGGGGCGCCAAAAGGCCCGCCGGACCGACCCGTCGGGGTTTTCGAACGGACTCCGAGGTCCGGGACCGCTTCAGGGATCATCCAGCCGCGGTCGGGACTCGTCAGCGCCGCGCAGCCCTTCCAGCGCCGCGCGCGCGACGGGCGGAAGCTTCGTCGCCCGGGCATTGGCGCCGATCGCGACCAGCCGAACGGTCGAGCGGAACAGCGCCGTCCCGTCGCGCCAGACGTCCTGCCCCAGATCGACGCTCGATGCGCCGATCGCCAGCACCCGGGTCGTCACGCGGAGCCGGTCCTGGAACCGCGCCGGCGCGAGATAGTCGGCCTCGATCCGCCGGACGGCGAAGACCACGCCCAGTTCCTCGCGCAGCGCCCGCTGATCGACGCCGGCCTCGATCAGTGCTTCGGTCCGGGCGCGTTCGATGAAACGCAGGTAGTTGGCATAGAACACGATGCCGGCGAGGTCGGTGTCCTCGTAATAGACCCGCAGCCAGAAGCTCGCCTCGCCGCTCACGCCGACGGATGGCGCAGGGCGTGCACCCGGGCCTCCCCGTCGACTTCGCAGGCGTGGGTCCGATCGGTGCCCTGCCCGGTATCGGTGACCTCGATCACGGTCAGGCCGTCCGGCGCCGTCCCGCCCGGCCGCGTGGTCAGTTCGGCGACCGGGCGCCCGACATGGGCGGCGACGGCGGCGGCGCAGGCGCCCGCGAGATCGGCCGGCGGCGGCGCGGTCTGCTCGGCGCAACCCGCGAGCAGCGGCGCCAGCGCGGCGGCGCCTCCCAATGTGCCCAGCCAGCTGGTCAAATCGCGTTCCTGGTTCAGGTCGGCCGGGCGCTGTTTTCCGCGCCCGGCCGCGCCGGGTCAGAGTGGCTGAAAGGTCGAAACCGAGAGATCCGGCTCGACGACGCAGGTGAAGGACTGCTCTCCGACGACGGCGGTATAGATCGTGCCTCCGGTCTTGGTGCTCGCGGTCGGCGAGACGCTGACGACGGCGGCGTCGAGGCCGGTCGCGGTGGCGGCGGCGGCCGCGCAGGCTTCCTCGGCGGCGGTACGGGTCGGCGCCGGCGGCTCCTCCGGCTTCTTGGCGCAGGCGGCGATGCCGAGCGGCAGCGCGAGCGCCGCGCCCATCACGATCCAGCGCGTCGAGATCTTTGTCATTCCTGGGGTCCCCCGTTCCTGTCGACGGCCGCGTCTGAGCACGTCCGCGTGGCGACCCTGCCCCCGTCGATCCCGGTTGGCAATGACCGAGATCACCGACGGGCGCGCTTCCGCCGGTGCCGCTACTTGCCCGGACCGAAGAGATCGGGCTGTGGCGCGGGGCGCGGCGGCGCCAGGCCGAGATGGGTCCAGGCGCGCGTGGCGAGCATTCGGCCGCGCGGTGTGCGCTGGATCAGGCCCTGCTGCAGGAGAAAAGGCTCGATGACCTCCTCGATCGCGTCGCGCGCCTCGGACAGCGCGGCGGCGATGGTTTCGACCCCCACCGGCCCCCCGCCGTAATGCTCGGCGAGCAGGCCGAGATAGCGCCGGTCCGCGCCATCGAGGCCGAGGTCGTCGACCCCGAGCCGCGACAGCGCCACGTCGGCGATCTCGCGCGTGACCCTTCCCTCGCCCTCGACGATGGCGAAATCCACCACCCGGCGCAGCAGGCGCCCGGCGACGCGCGGCGTGCCCCGCGCGCGGCGCGCGATCTCGCGCGCGCCCTCCGGCGTCGCCTCGGCCCGCAGCAGGCGCGCGGCGCGGGTAACGATCTGGACAAGCTCGTCCACGTCGTAGAATTCGAGCCGCGTCGGGATGCCGAACCGGTCGCGGAGCGGCGTGGTCAGGAGGCCGAGGCGCGTCGTCGCCCCGACCAGCGTGAAGGGTTGCAGCTCGATCCGCACGGTGCGCGCCGCCGGCCCCTCGCCGATGACGAGATCGAGCTGGAAATCCTCCAGCGCGGGATAGAGGATCTCCTCGACCACCGGCGACAGGCGGTGGATCTCGTCGATGAAGAGCACGTCGCGCGCGTCGAGATTGGTCAGGATCGCCGCGAGATCGCCTGCCTTGGCCAGCACCGGCCCGGAGGTCATGCGGAAATTCACCCCGAGCTCGCGCGCCACGATCTGGGCGAGCGTGGTCTTGCCGAGGCCGGGCGGCCCGAAGAACAGGGTATGGTCCATCGCCTGCCCCCGCCGGCGGGCGCTCTCGATGAAGACCGCGAGATTTGCCCGCGCCGCCCGCTGGCCGACGAATTCCGCCAGTGTCTGGGGACGGAGCGCGCGGTCGAGATCCTCAGGCAGGGGATCGGGGCGCAGCGTGGGGTCCGGCTCGGAAACGGGCATGCTCTATCCCTTGGGCGCCAGGCGGCGCAGCGCCTCGCGGATCAGCGTCGAGGCCTCGAGCCCCGGCGCTTCCGCCTCGGCCACCGCCGCCGCCGCCTCGCCCGGAGCGTAGCCGAGATTGACCAGCGCCGACAACGCGTCCGCCCGCGCCGCGGCGCCCTCGTCCGCGCGCGGCGGCGGGGAAGCGGCGGAACCGGCGAGGGCGCCCGGCGTGGCGGCGCGAGCACCGGCCGCGCCCATCGCCATCACCGCCGGCGCCTTGGCGCGCAGCTCCAGCACCAGACGCTGGGCGATCTTCGGCCCGACGCCCGGCGCCGCCCGGATCGCGGTCGCGTCGCCGAGCGACAACGCCCGCGACAGCCCCTCGGTGCCGAGCGTGCCGAGGATCGCCAGCGCCGCCTTGGCGCCGACCCCCTGCACCGACACGAGGAGCCGGTGCCATTCCCGCTCGACCAGCGTGAAGAAGCCGATCAGCTGCAGCAGATCCTCGCGCACCACGAGCTCGGTATAGAGTGCGACCGGCTCGCCCGGCGCCGGCATCCGGGCCAGCGCGCGGTCGGAACAATAGACGAGATAACCGACGCCTCCGGTGTCGATCAGCACGTGATCCGGGCCGACATAGTCGATCCGGCCGCTGACCTTGCCGATCACGCGCCTGCCTCCGCCCGGTCGATCGCCGCGCCGAGCCGGCTCGCGAAGCGTGCGTGATGCGCATGGCAGAGCGCGATCGCCAGCGCGTCGGTCGCGTCCATCCCGGCGAGCGCCACGCCCGGCAGCTGCAGCCGGACCATATGCTCGACCTGCCGCTTCTCGGCGTGGCCGACGCCGACCACCACCTTCTTGACCGCGTTCGGCGCGTATTCGGCGACGGCGAGCCCGAAGAGCGCCGGAACAAGCAGCGCGATGCCGCGGGCCTGGCCGAGTTTCAGCGTACCGGCGGCGTCCTTGTTGACGAAGGTCTGTTCCACGGCGGCGGTGTCTGGCCGCCAGTGTCCGAGCACCAGCGTCAACTGGTCATGCAGGCTGCGCAGACGCGCGGCGAGCTCGATCCCCTCGGACTGGCAGACGCCGTTCGCCACATGACGCAGGCGCGTGCCCTCGACATCGACGATCCCCCAGCCGGTGCGGCGCAGGCCGGGGTCGATCCCTATGACGCGCATTGGCGTCCCTTCCGCTCTTGCCTCGGACACCTCCTAGCACGAAGCGCGAACATTCGCAAAGGCCTTCGATTCTCCGCGTTGCAACTCGCCGCGATAGCCGCTGGAAAATCCTTAACAAACGCCTACAGGCTCCGCGGCCATTGCATAGCTGGGATGCAGAACTGGCGATTGTTTGCGCAGTTTGAAAACTCTATCTAGGGGGTGTTCCGGGCGGTCTATCGCCGTGCTCGGGGAAGGAAAAGAAAATGTCGATCTACGAAACAAACCATGTGGTCCCGCTGGGATCGATCACCACGCTCCGCGTCGTAAACGCGTTCGAGCGCATGACCAACCTGTATCGCAGCTGGCGCGACGCCCGCGTCACCGGCGCGCAGCTTCGCAAGCTGTCGGACCTGCAGCTCGCGGACATCGGTCTGACCCGCGGCGAGATCGAGGATCTCGCGGAGTCGTTCGTCCGTCGCTGAGGCCGGTTCGAGCTTCGCCCAACGGCCGTCCCCCGGGGCGGCCGTTTTCGTTCGTACCACCGTCTCAGTTTCGGCGCAGGACCAGCGTCGTCCATTCGCCGATCGGCACCCGGTCGATCCGCGCATAGCCCCAGCCGCGATAGACCGCGAGCACAGCGGGCGCCTGCCGGGTCAGCAGGCCGGACAGGATCGCGACGCCGCCGGCGGTCTGGTGCGACGCCATTTCAGGCGCCAACCGTTTCAGCGGCCCGGCGAGGATATTGGCGAAGACGAGGTCGTAGGGTGCACGCCGCCGGAGGATGGGATGGCGGAATCCGGCGGCCGTGACGCAGGCGATCCGCCCGGCGAAGCCGTTCGCCGCCACGTTTTCCCGCGCCGTCGCCGTCGCCACCGGGTCGATGTCTCCGGCCACCGCGCGCGCCGGCCAGATCGCCGCCGCCGCCATGGCGAGCACGCCGGTGCCGCCGCCGATATCGGCGACGCGCCGCGCGATCAGGCCACTGCGCGCCAGCCGGTCGAGCGCGGTCAGACAGCCTTGCGTCGAGGCGTGATGGCCGGTGCCGAAGGCCTGCGCCGCCTCGATCTCGAGCCCGACCAGATGCGAAGGGATCCGGTCGCGGTCATGGCCGCCATAGACCACGAAGCGACCGGCGGCGACGGGCGTCAGCTCGGCCCGCACCTGGGCGACCCAGTCCCGATCCTCGACCTTCGTCACCCGGAACTCGGGCGCGCCATGCACCAGTGCGAGCAGCGCGAGGCCGCCGGCGTCCGGCCGGCCGTCGAAATGAGCCCCGACGTCCCAGAGACCGGAGGCGTCGTCATGGTCGTGAACCTCGGTCACCAACGGATCGAGGCGCTCCAGCGCCTCGGCCAGATCCCGGGCGGCGGCCTCTCCCGCGAGCGCGGTGGTGGCGTGATAGAGCGTCATGGCGGTCCCCGGGAAATCGCGACCGCCTGCGCCTAGGCGCCCCTTTGCGCGGCGTCAAGGGTCGCGGGCAATGGTCGGAAGCGGGAGAGGACGCCAACGGCGCCCTCTCCCGCTTTCATTCAGGCTTCGAGGCCGATGGGGCACGTCACCCCGGTGCCGCCGAGGCCGCAATAGCCGCCGGGGTTCTTCGCCAGATACTGCTGGTGATAATCCTCGGCATAATAGAACGGCGGCGCGGGCAGGATCTCGGTGGTGATCGGGCCGTAGCCCTTCGCAGCCAGCCGCTGCTGGAACAGTGCCTGACTGGCGCGGGCGGCCTCGGCCTGGGACGCGTCGAACGTATAGACACCGGAGCGGTATTGCGTGCCGCGGTCGTTGCCCTGGCGCATGCCTTGCGTCGGGTCGTGGCCCTCCCAGAAGGCGCGGAGCAGATCGCCATAGCCGATCTTCGAGGGATCGTAGGTGACGAGCACCACCTCGTTATGGCCGGTGCGGCCGGAACAGACCTCCTGATAGGTCGGGTTCGGCGTCTCGCCGGCGGCGTAGCCGGCGGCGGTGACCCAGACGCCGGGCAATTGCCAGAACTTGCGCTCCACGCCCCAGAAACAGCCCATGCCGAAGAGCGCCTGGGCCATGCCCTCGGGCACCCCCTTCAACGGACGGCCGTTCACGAAATGCGTCGTCGCGGTGGGGATCGGGTCGGGGCGACCCGGCAGCGCGGCGCCGGGGGTGGGCTTTTCCGTGGACTTCGTCAGGCCGAACAGCATGCCATGTCCTTTCGCGGTTCTCTCGAACCCCGATGTATGCCGCGCGAGGCCGATTTCCAAGATCAGGTCGCCAGCACGTTCTGGAACTGCCAGGGGTCGGTCTCGTCGATCTCCTCGGCGAACTGCCGCCAGCGGGTCGAGATCGGCGTCCAGTCGGTGTAATGCGCCTCGACCCGGCCGAGATAGGGCCGCTGGATCTCGAGGCAGCGCGCATGGTCCATCTCGTCGGTCTCGACGATGCCGGCGCGCGGATTCTCCAGCGCCCAGACCATGCCGGCCAGCACCGCGCTCGTCACCTGCAGGCCGGTGGCGTTCTGGAACGGCGCCAGCGCGCGCGTCTCCTCGATCGACAGGCGCGAGCCGTACCAGAGCGCGTTGCGGGCATGGCCATAGACCAGCACCCCGAGATCGTCGCTGCCGGTCAGGATCTCGTTCTCGTCGAGGATCTGCTGCTTTGGCTGGATCACCCCGGAGCCGAAGGTCTCGTGCAAGGAGAGGATCGCCTGGTTGCAGGGGTGATAGGCATAGTGGCAGGTCGGGCGGAACTCCGGCGCGTCGCCCTGCCCCACGGTGTAATAGTCGGCGATCGAGATCGCCTCGTTGTGGGTGACGAGAAAGCCGTATTGCGCGCCGACGGTCGGGCACCAGGTATGGACCTTGGTCAGCGCGCCGGGCGTGTCGAGCCAGATCGAGGCGCGGGAACCGTAGGCGTGGCGATGGCCATTCGGCGGGAACCAGCGCTCGTGACTGCCCCAGCCGAGTTCCGCCGGCTGAAAGCTCTCGGAGAGAAAGCCGTCGACCGACCAGGTGTTGACGAAGGTATTGACCGGCTTCGCATCCTGCCGCGCCTGAGTGTCGCGCTCGGCGATATGCACGCCCTTGACCCCGAGGTCGCGCATCAGGGCCGCCCAGCCGGCGCGGTCGCGCGGCGTGGCGCGCGCGGCGCCGACCTTGGTGTCCGCCGCGATGCGCAGCAGCGCCTCCTTCAGCAGCCAGGACACCATGCCGGGATTGGCGCCGCAGCAGGAAACCGCCGTAGGCCCCTCGGAATGGGCGCGCTTCTCGGCCAGCAGCTTCTCGCGCAGGGCGTAGTTGGTGCGGTCGGCCGGATCGCTGCTCGAATCGAAATAGAAGCCCGGCCAGGGTTCGTTCACCGTGTCGATATAGAGCACGTCGAGATCGCGGCAGACCCGCATGATGTCGATCGATCCGGTATCGACCGAGAGATTGACGCAGAAGCCCCGCCGCCCGGCGAAGAGACCCGACAGGACCTCCCGATGGTTCTCGGGCGTCAGGGCAGCGCGGACATGATCGACCCCGCGCTGCTCCAGGAACACCGCATGCTCGTCCGACGGCTCGATCACATGCACGTCGCGGGGATCGAAGATGAAATGCCGCTCGATCAGCGGCAGCGTGCCGCGGCCGATCGAGCCGAAGCCGATCATCACGATCGGCCCGTCGATCCGGCCGAACTTGGCGTTGGGATGGGTCATGCAACGGCTCCTCGGGCTCGCCTCGCGCCGGCCCGATGCCGCGCGGGCGCCAGCATAGCGAAGCGCGCGGCGGCGCCAAGATGCCGCCGCGCCAGGTTCCGGGGGAGAGGCGGGCCGTCGCCGCCCGCCGGGTGTGCTTGCGCGGCCCGCGCGGCGCCGATAGCGTGATCGCATTATTCTGGGCGCTCGCCGTCCGCGCGCGCCGGTTCCATTTTGATTGGAGATGCCCGTGCGCCCCATTCCGGACGAAGAATTCTCGCGATTGATCGGTTCAATCTACGATTGCGCGCTGGACCCGTCGCGCTGGCCCGCGACGCTCGGTGTGCTCAACGATTTGATGCGCTTTCGCGTCTCGACCCTCTCGATGCACGATGTGCCGACGGGACAGCTGCTCCTCGCCGTGAACCACGGCTATTCCGAGGTGGAACTCGCCGGCATGTACGCCGTGGTGAACCACGTCGCCGACAGCTGGGGCGGCCGCGAGCGGATTTTGTCACTGCCGATCGACGAGCCGCTGATCCAGACGGCGGTCAATCCGGCCCGCGCGCAGTGCCTCTATGTGCGCGAATGGGCCGATCCCTTCGGCTACGCGGACGCGCTCGCCGTGTTTCTCACCCGCGACGCGGCCTCGGTCGGCACTCTCGCCTTCGGCCGTCATCGCGACGATGGCCCGATCGGCGAGGCCGAGGTCGCGCTCGCCCGCCTGTTCGTGCCGCATCTCAAGCGGGCGCTGGTCATCAGCCGGCTGCTCGAAGCGCGCGCGGTCGAACGCGCGACCTTCGCGGCGGCGCTCGACGTGCTCAGCGTCGCGGTCCTGCTGGTCACGGGCGACCTGCGGCTGATCCATGCCAACCGGGCCGGCGAGACGCTGCTGCGCGCCAGGGACCCGCTCGGCCTGTGCGCCGGCCGGGTCACGGCCGCGAACGGCGTCGATGCCGCGCTGCGCGCCGCGCTCGCCGCGCCGCTCGGCGGTATCGGCCGCCGCGGCCTCGGCATACCGGCCCGGCGCGTCGATGGCGAGGAACTGGTCCTGCACGTCCTGCCGCTCGGCGATGGTGGCCCGCTGCCCGGCGCCACCGCCGCGATCTTCGTCGCGCCGGCGACCCAGCCGAGGCCGGCGCCGATCGCCGCCATCGCCGCGCTGTTCGACCTGACGCCCGCCGAAACCCGCGTGCTGGAACTGATCGGCGCCGGCCGCGGCAATGCCGAGATCGCGGCCGCGCTCGGCGTCGCCGCCTCGACGGTGCGCACCCATCTGTTGCGCCTTTTCGAGAAGACGGGCACCCACCGCCAGGCGGACCTCGTCGGCCTGCTCGCCTCGTTTTCGCTACCGCTTGGCTGATCTCCACCAAACGGTGGATGCGCCGGCACGCCGAATGGCCTCCGCTGATGATCACCGGCCGCCGAATTTCCGTGCCGGCCGGATATCCGGAACAAGGGGGCGCTCATGTCGATCAACAACAGCCAAGATCTCCTCGATGATCTCCGTACCTATGGTATCATTGTCACCGAGCACCGCCTCTTCGGCGCCAACATTCGGCTCGTGCCCGGCACCTACACGCCCAATTGGGATACCAGCGAAGTCGACAGCGTGACCTTCCAAGGCACGGCGGGACGAGACGCGCTGTTCGGAGGCGGCGGCGAGGGCTACGCCTTCTTCATCGGGACCCGCGGCGATGATCTCTACGGCACCAGCGCCAACCCCGATAGCTTCAGCGTCGCCTATGCGGACTACAGTGGCGCGCGGACCGGCATCATCGTCAACATGGACTATCACGGCACCCGCACCTTCACCGACGCCGAGGGTGACGTCCGGACCGTGGACGTCATCGGCAAGGCGAGCGACGGGTTCGGAGGCACCGACTATTTCGCGGCGAGCGCCGAAGCGTGGAATGTCGGCGCCAGCAGCCTCTGGGGGGTCATCGGATCATCCCATCGCGATGTGATGGTCGGCGACGCCGACTTTTTCGGCGGCCGCGGCAACGACCTCCTGATCGGCTCGTCCGCGTTTGGCGGAGAGGGGAACGACCGGCTGGTCGGGCGCGCGTCTGACCTCCGGTCGTATGTTTCGCTTTATGGCGACGAGGGCAACGATGTCATCCTTGGCGTCGACTCAGTCTACAATTCTCTCGATGGCGGAGCCGGCAACGACCGCATTGTCGCCGGCTCCGGTGAAGACCAGAACCTCTACGGTGGTGATGGCAACGACTGCCTCATCGGCAGCGACGAGGCGGACAAGCGCCTGCTCGGAGGCGCCGGCGATGACTGGATCTTCGCGGGAACTGGTGATGATGGCTATGTCATCGGCCAGGCCGGCAACGACTACATAGACGGGGGCGCCGGCGACGACTTCATCGACGGCGGGGTCGGAAAGGATGTGCTTGTCAGCGGATCCGGCAACGACATCATCAATCCGGACGTCGAGTATTTCCAGTCCAATCCGGACCAGGCGCGGGACGGCGCCAAGGACGTGATCAAGGTCACGCGCGCCGATCTCGGCGACTATACCGACGTGGTGCTGTCGCGCGCCTTCGAGGCCGGTCGCGACGAGATCCGCTTCAAGGAGGCGGTCTGCCGCGGCGAGAGCTACCGCGTCTTCACCGAGGCGCAGAGCTTCAACGACGCCGGCAAGCTGCTGCGCCCGGACGACCTGGCGGATCGGCAGAATACCGTGCTGCAGATCGACCAGGACGGCGACGGTTTCGGCGGCGCGACGCCCGATAGCGACGACTATTTCCTGGTGGTGTTGGACGCGACTCTGTCGCAGCACAACGGCTATCTGCTGACCTGAACGGCCGTCGCGAAAAGCGAGCGCCCCCGCCGGGATCGGCGGAGGCGCGAAAAGCGGACGACCGAGGCGCCGATCAGTTCTTGGCGTAGAACTCGACGACCAGGTTCGGCTCCATCATCACCGGATAGGGCACATCCGACAGGGCCGGGGTGCGGGTGAATTCGGCGGTCATCTTGGAATGATCGACATGCAGATAGTCGGGCACGTCACGCTCGGCGCTGCCGGCGGCTTCGAGCACGACGGCGAGCTGGCGCGAGCGGTCGCGCAGGCTGATCACGTCGCCTTCCTTCACCTGATAGGAGGCGATATTGACCCGCTTGCCGTTCACGAGGCAGTGGCCGTGGTTCACGAACTGCCGCGCCGCGAACACGGTCGGCACGAACTTCGCGCGATAGACCACCGCGTCGAGCCGGCGCTCCAGGAGGCCGATCAGGTTCTCGGAGGTGTCGCCCTTCAGGCGGTCGGCCTCGGCATAGACCTTGCGGAACTGCTTCTCGGTCAGGTCGCCGTAATAGCCCTTCAGCTTCTGCTTGGCGCGCAGCTGCGTGCCGAAGTCGCTGAGCTTGTTCTTGCGGCGCTGGCCATGCTGGCCGGGGCCGTATTCCCGCTTGTTCACCGGGGACTTGGGCCGTCCCCAGATGTTTTCGCCCATGCGGCGGTCGATCTTGTATTTCGCGCTTGTACGCTTCGTCACGGTTTCGTCCTATCTCGTCGTCAATATGGGCGGCGTCCTCCTTTGCCCGGGGTTTCCCCCTCAGGCCGACAGGCTTCCCCTTGCGGGGACCGCGAACGCCAGTTCACTCCCGCCGCCCCAACGGACGGCGAGCCGCGCCCTTTTAGCGATGCGCCCCCCGCTGTCAAGGCCGGTGCCGGATCGGTGGCAAGGTGATCAATCTCGTCCGCGCGAAGTCCCGTCGGTCCGCGGCCGATTTCCAGCGGCCGCGTCTTGCCGACCTGCCAGTGGCAGGTCGCAGCGGTCGCGCGCCCGGAGGAAACTTCCGGAGGGCGCGAGGGGTGAAGATTTCTCCGGAGCGCGCAGATCGTGACGGGCATGCCCGGCTTGACCGTTGAAAACGGTCATGCCCCCGACAGGGCTGACGCATTCCGGTAGATAGGACATAGGTTTCCGGCTGCCTTCGTCTGCGGATCGAGATACCGATTGCTCGATCAATGAGTTGCGCCGGATTTCTCGACTCGAATTTCCCGACGCTTTGCAGAACAAAAATGTTCTGCAAGGTTCGGGATTAGGCCGAAAGTAGTGTTTCCAGACGAGAAACATTTCGCTGGCCACGGAGTCGGCCAATCTCGGCAGGAGAACCTGCTCCTTCCCCTCGGCTGCCTTGACCGCCACCGCACCCGCACCCGCGGGGTCGCGCGGTCGCGTGATCCGAGGGGGCGGAGCAATGGCGGATATGGCGAACCTCACGCTGGCTCAGGTCTATCCACGGCCCGGCTGGGAATACCAGCTGAACTGCTGCGGCAACCCGGATTGCGGGAACTACGGGATCGATCCGGACTTCTCCCTGGCGTCGCCACGCGGACGGAATGCGCCTCAGGAGCGGGAGCGGCTGGCCCGCATCTCGAACGCCTTCGCGATTGGTCTCGGCAGCTACGAGATGAAGGGCGGTGATGCGAAGGACGCGCGGACCTCGACGGTCTACGAATACCAGGCCCAGCCCTTCGACTGGACCGACGGCAGAAAGCTGACCTGCCAACATGTCCTCGATGATGACGTCTGCGGATTTGGCTTCAGCCTGTTGACGGACCAGAACCTCGAGGAAGAGATCCGTCGGCTCGTCAACCAGAACGGTGTCCTGGACGGCGCGGCGTGCCGCGCCTGCGGCCGTCGCTATCTCGCCGCGCCGTGGGAATTCGTGCTGAACGGCCGGAACGAGCCGAAGGCCGGCAACAAGCGAAAGTCGGACGGCGCGCGCTCCGTCCGGGTCATGCACCGTCGCTGCGAGGGGAAACCGGGCGCACGGTTTACGGTCTCGCTGCCGCACGTCCGGCAGAGGAAGACCTCCGACAACCAGAAGATCCTGCGGGCGCTCTCGAACAGCGCGGGCATCCACGACATCCAGCGCGTGCTCGCAGGCATGGAGGACGGGGAACGATGCGGCATGTCCCGCATCTACAATCGGATCTTCTGGCTCGAAGGCCAGCTCCTCGCCTACGAGACGGAACAGCTCGCCCGCTGGAAGGAAGAGCGCGAAGCCGAGGGCAAGCCCATCGTCCATCGGCTCTGCCACGACGACATCGTGCTGGGCGTCAACTGGCAGACCGACACGGATCGAAAGATCACGCCGCTCAACTGCTCGATCACGGCTGACGCCGACAGCGGCTACGTCTACCGGATCGACATCGACTTCGACCCGCGGGTCGAGCCGGTGGCGCTGTTCCGCGACGCCTATCTCGACGACCAGGGGATTCCGAAGGACCTCCGGTGGGAGTACACCGCCGGCGACGGCACGACCTTTACCCACCCTCGCTTCCATTTTCAGCGGCCGACCGGGCGCCTGGACGAGCACGCCTTCTTCGCTGCCTGCCTGAACCATCTTGGCGTTTTCCGCGAGACGAAAGGTCGACGGGTGGTCGGCATCGACAAGGCGGCGCGAAAGGTCGCTCGCGACATGCTCGACGCCCAGCTCGAAGCGGAGATGGACCTGATCAAGACGATCTACTACGGCTGGTTCGACCTGAAGAAGGTCGAGCGGGAGCATCGCGCATCCTTCTCCGGCGTCACGGTCCAGCAGGTCTATACGAAGGCTGCCCACTTCGCGGCGCTGAAGGGGACGTTGCCGAAGGGCGAGATCTGCCTGATCACCGAGCAGGAAGGCACGCTCGTTCGCACCATCCCGCACATCTTCCGGAGCGAGATCGACGCGGACAGCTTCACCTGGCTGATCGTCGGCTTCGACAAGGAGGCGAAGAAGCCGCAGATCGAGGACCGGACCCGGACCTACCGGAAGGCGCTGCGCGCGCACCGCGACGCCATGATCGCCGCCGGGAGGACCGAGCCGACCGAAGAGGAGGTCGGGCTCGACTATGTCCGTGCGAAGATGTCCACTATCTACCGCGAAACGCCCCACGGGCAGCGGCCGTGGCCGGGATCATCATTCCAGAGCTCGGCCTACCCTCACGTCTGGATCAAGTCTCCAGTTCAGGCGGCGGGCGAAACGGAGAAGACCGTCGGGTTTCCGATCCTCAAACGGTCGGCCCGGCAGGCGCTCAAGCAATACGACTTCAAGGAGGAGGTCCAGGGCCCCTGGCTCCGGAGCCTGATCGCCGATGAGGTCTGGCGAGCGACGCTCCAGGCGGTCAGCACCTTCATGAACTCGCTGCGCGAACGGTTGTCGCCGGCGGCGCGATCGGGTGTGGGCGGCGCCCGCAGCGGCGGCTCCTACGTACAGGGGGCGATGTTCAATCCGCGGGTGCTGATTGCGATCCTCAATATCTTCCGCATCCAGTACAACTTCTTCGAGGCCCGGACCTACGTCGCGCCCTGGAACGGCGAGAAGGAGCTGCGCCCGACCGTTTCGTCGATGGCCGAGGTCCGCGTCCCGGGTCGCGACCAGCACGTCACGGTCTACAAGCGCCGGAGCCACAAGCCACGCCGTCTGACGCCGGCGATGCGCCATGGCATCTGGCCGGCCGCCGAGGGCGACGCAGAGACGCCGAACCTGATGAAGGTGCTCTACTACCCTTGGCTCTATGCCCGAACGCCGCTCTGGAAGAAGTTCACGACCTCGGGCATCGACCTACGGCGGAAGGCAGCGACCGCCGATGCGCGGAGGCGCAATCGTCGCCCGAGCGCGGTCGAACCAAAGCCGCCCGGCAGGAATGCGCGCAGCCCCATCCCGCCGGGCGCGGGGTGAAGTCGAGCAAACGCCCCATTTTCTTGGCGATATTTGTTTCGGGCAAGCAGTCTCTGGCCTATTTCTCGTGATGCGGGGGCGGGTTCGGCCTCCGCACGCATGACGAGGAGACAGGACTTGCAGATCGAGCGCACCCTCTGGACCGCCGCAGACAAGATGCGGGGCGCGATGGACCCCGGCGAATACAAGCATGTCGCGCTCGGCCTGCTGTTCCTGCGCTATGTCTCCGTCGCTTTCGAGCAGACCCGGGCGAAGCTCCAGGCGGACCCCTACGCCGACCCGGAGGATCCCGAGGAGTATCAGGCGGCGAACGTCTTCTGGGTGCCCGAGAGCGCCCGTTGGCCGCGGATCGCCGCGATCGCCAAGCAGGCCGACATCGGCGTCCAGATCGACGACGCCATGCGCGCCGTCGAGGAGGACAACCCGACGCTGAAGGACGCGCTTCCCAAGGTCTTCGGGCGCGCCTCCCTTGACCCCTCGATCGTCACCGGCCTGATCGAGCTCTTCACCAACCTGAAGTTCCACGGCACCGGGGCCGATTTCGACCTGATCGGCCGCATCTACGAGTATTTCATCGGCGAGCTCGCCACCAGCGAGGGCAAGCGCGGCGGCGAGTTCTACACGCCGAAGCCGGTGGTCGAGGTGCTGGTCGAGATGACCGAGCCGACCCGCGGCCGCGTCTACGACCCCTGCTGCGGCACCGGCGGCTTCTTCGTCCAGTCGGAGAAGTTCATCGCCGCCCACCAGGGCCGGATCAACGACATCGCCGTCTACGGGCAGGAGCGGAACCACACCACCTTCCGCCTCGCCCGGATGAACCTCGCGATCCGCGGCATCTCCTCGGAAATCCGCTGGAACCAGGAAGGCTCGCTGCTGCGCGACGCCTTCCCGGACGAACGGTTCGAGACCATCCTCGCCAACCCGCCCTTCAACATCTCCGACTGGTCGGGCGAGGCGCTGCGCGAGGACGTGCGTTGGAAGTTCGGGGCGCCGCCTGTCGGTAACGCCAACTTCGCCTGGCTGAGCCACATTCACCACCACCTCTCGGCGTCCGGCATCGCCGGCGTCGTGCTCGCCAACGGCTCGATGTCCTCGATGCAGTCGGGCGAGGGCGACATCCGCCGCGCCATGGTTGAGGCCGACGCGGTCGACGCCATGGTGGCGCTGCCAGGCCAGCTCTTCTTCGGCACCCAGATCCCGGCCTGCCTCTGGATCCTCGCCAAGGACAAGTCGAACGGGATTGCCAGGGACGCGAAGCTCCGCGACCGCCGCGGCGAGGTGCTGTTCATCGACGCCCGCAAGATGGGCGCGCTCATCCCGGGAAGCCGGAAGCAGAAGCAGCTGTCGCCCGAGGAGATCGCCCGCATCGCCGGCGCCTACCACGCCTGGCGCGGCGAGCCGGACGCGGGCGGTTACGCCGACGTGCCTGGCTTCTGCAAGGCGGCCTCGGTCAAGGAGATCGCCGAGCACAACTTCGTCCTGACGCCGGGGCGCTACGTCGGCGCCGGCGCGGCTGAGGAGGAGGACGAGCCGTTCGAGGAGAAGTTCGCGCGGCTGAAGGACGAGCTGCTGGCGCAGTTTGCGGCGGGGCGGCGGTTGGAGGGACAGATCGAGGCGCGTCTGGAGATGCTGAGGTGAGGTCGAAACCCATTCATCCGCCACTGGAGGCGCAGTCCTGGGCCACAGCGCCGAATTGGGAACGTCTTGACGACATTTCCGATGGGGTTTTCGATTGTCCTCATACCACGCCGAAGCTGACCGGCTACGGACCGTTCGTGGTTCGCTCGCAGGACATTCGCACGGGCATTTTCCGGCACGAGGATGCGGCGCGGGTCTCCGAAGAAACCTACAAGGAGCGGATCGCGCGCGCCGAACCCCGGCATGGTGACCTCCTCTACAGTCGTGAGGGAACCTACTTCGGTATCGCGGCCGAAATCCCGCGGGGCGAGCGCGCTTGCCTTGGACAGAGGATGGTGCTGATCCGTCCCAACCGGGAGCGTATCGACACGCGGTTCCTTCGGTACTGGCTTAATTCGCCGGTGATGGCTCGTCACTTAGAGGGTTTTCGCGACGGATCGGTTGCGGAGCGTCTGAACCTTCCCACGATACGCGGGTTGGCGGTCCCGGTGTTGCCCCTGCCCGAGCAGCAGGCCATCGCCGCCGTCCTCGGCGCCCTCGACGACAAGATCGAGCTGAATCGGCGGATGAGCGCGACGCTGGAGGAGATGGCGCGGGCGCTGTTCCGGTCCTGGTTCGTCGATTTCGACCCAGTGCATGCCAAGGCGCGGGGCGAGGCCCCCGCGCACATGGACGCCGCCACCGCCGCCCTGTTCCCCGACAGCTTCGGCGAGCATGGACTGCCGGATGGGTGGAGTATGAGCGTCGTCGGAGCCGAGTTCGACCTCACTATGGGTCAGTCGCCGCCCGGTAACACATACAATGATGATGGTGTCGGCCTGCCCTTCTTCCAAGGACGAACTGACTTCGGCTTTCGCTACCCCGAGAACCGCAAGTTCTGCTCGGCTCCAACCCGGATCGCCGAGGCCAAGGATACGCTGGTCAGCGTCCGCGCGCCGGTGGGCGATATCAATCAGGCCTGGGAAAGGTGCTGTGTGGGCCGTGGCGTGGCCGCAATCAGGCATCGAACAGGCCAGCGCTCCTATACCTTCTACGCAGTGCAGTCCTTGCAGGAACAACTTCGGGAGTTCGAGCACACTGGCACGGTCTTTGGCGCGATCAACAAGAGCCAGTTCGAGGCGCTTAAGGTGGCGGCACCGACGCCGGAGGTGATCTCCGCGTATGAGGGCATCGGAAGTAGTCTTGACGCCCGCCTCAGAACAGCCACGGCTGAGAGCCGCACCCTCGCAGCCCTCCGCGACACCCTCCTCCCCAAGCTCATGTCCGGCGAGCTCCGCGTTCGCGACGCCGAGCGGCAGATTGCGGAGGCGGTCTGATGGCCTGGGCGTCGGAAGCTGATCTCGAGGATGTCGCCCTCGCCCATCTGGCGAAACTCGGCTTCGCCTATCTGCCCGGCGCCGCGCTGTCGCCGGAGGCGAAGGCGCCGCTGCGGAAGTCGTTCCGCGACGTGATCCTGGCGGATCGGCTGAAGGCGGCGATCGCCCGGCTGAACCCCGATCTGCCGGCGCGGGCAATCGAGGAGGTCGCGCAGCGGCTCATCGACTCGGAGTTCTCGGCTGATCCCATCGCCGAGAACCGGCGCGTCCACGAGTTGCTTGTCGCCGGCGTCCCGGTGGAGTTTCAGCGCAGGGCCGAGACGGTGTCGGCGCGGGCGCGGCTCGTCGATTGGGAGAACCGGGGCAACGACTGGCTCGCGGTCAACCAGATGGAGATCGTCGGCAAGGCGCCGCGGAAGCCGGACGTGCTGCTCTTCCTGAACGGCCTGCCGCTCGTTGTGATCGAGCTGAAGGGGACGGAGGGCAAGGGGCTGCCCGAGGCGTTCAACCAGATCGAGACCTACAAGGCGGACCTGCCGGAGCTCTTCCGCACCAACCTCTTCTCGGTGATCTCGGACGGGATCACCGCGCGTTACGGCTCGGTTTCAGCTGACTTCGACCGCTTCATGCGCTGGCGCACGGTCGATGGCGAGACGCTTGTGAAGGACGGCACCGATCTCGCGCTGGAAACCCTGATCCACGGGCTGCTCGCGCCGGAGACGCTGCTCGCCATGCTGCGGCGGTTCGCGGTCTTCGAGGACGAGGGCAAGGGGCCGGTCAAGAAGATTGCCGGCTACCACCAGTTCCACGCCGTGCGAAAGGGCGTCGCCCGCGTCCTTGAAGCGCGCGCCGGTGACGGCCGCGGCGGTGTCTTCTGGCATACGCAGGGCTCAGGCAAGTCGCTGCTGATGGCCTTTCTCGGCGGCGCGCTGATGCACGAGCCGGCGCTGGAGAACCCGACGCTGGTTGTGCTGACCGACCGGAACGACCTCGACAACCAGCTCTTCGCCACCTTCTCCCGCTGCGCGGCGCTCTTCGGCGAGGCGCCGGTCCAGGTCGAGGACATCGACGACCTCCATGCGAAGCTCGCGAACCGGCAGGTCGGCGGGGTGATCTTCACCACCATCCAGAAGTTCCGACCGCGCGACGGCGAGGCGGAGTTCCCGCCCCTGACCGACCGTTCCAACGTCATCGTCTTCGTCGACGAGGCGCATCGCTCCCAATACGGCTTCGCCGCGAAGATCGACCCGAAGACCGGCGAGATCCGCTATGGCTTCGCCCATCACCTGCGCAGGGCCCTGCCGAACGCCGCCTATGTCGGCTTCACCGGAACCCCGGTCGAGCTCGTCAAGGCCAACACCTATGGCGTCTTCGGCGACCAGATTGACGTCTACGATATCGCCCAGGCGGTCGAGGACGGCGCGACCGTGCCGATCTATTACGAGGCCCGCGTCGCCAAGGTCGAGATCGCCGATGAGATGGCCGGGCTGATCGACGCCGAGTTCGAGGAGATCACCGAGGCGATCAGTGAGGCCGAGAAGGCCGCCAGCGCACGCCGCTGGGGCCGGATCGAGGCGCTGGTCGGCGCTTCGACGCGCCTCGACGTGGTGGTCGCCGACATCCTCGACCATTTCGACAAGCGCCAGGACGCCCTCGACGGCAAGGGCATGATCGTCTGCATGAGCCGCCGGATCGCCGTCGAGGTCTACGACCGCATCGTGACGGCGCGGCCCGACTGGCACGCTGAGACCGACGACCAGGGTGCCGTGAAGGTCGTGATGACCGGCAACGCCACCGATCCGCAGGCGTTTCAGCCTCACATCCGCTCGAAGGCGCGGCTGGAGGCGCTGCGCAGCCGCGCCCGCAACCCAGCCGATCCGCTGCAGCTCGTCATCGTCTGCGACATGTGGCTGACCGGATTCGACGCGCCCTGCATGCATACGCTCTACGTCGACAAGCCGATGCAGGGGCACAGCCTGATGCAGGCCATCGCCCGGGTGAACCGGGTCTTCCGCAACAAGCCGGCCGGCCTCGTCGTCGACTACATCGGCATCGCCACCGACCTGAAGGCCGCGCTCGCCTACTACTCGGCCGAGGACCAGTCGAAGACCGCCGTCGATACGCGGGCGGCCGTCGGCAAGCTCATGACCTCGCTGCAGGTCCTCCGCGACATCTTCCACGGCCTCGACTATCAGACCGCGCTCGCCGGCACGCCCGCCGACCGGCTGGCTGTCTTGCCGAAAGCGATGAGCCTCGTCCTTGACCTGGAGGGCGAGGGCGCCGACCAGGACGCGAAGAGGAAGGCCGGCCGGAAGCGATTCCTCGACGCCGTGGCGGAACTCACCAGCGCCTTCAAGCTGGCGGCCGGAACGCCGGAGGCTGAGGCGGTGAAGGTGGAGGTCGGCTTCTTCGTGGCCGTCCAGACCGCCATCGCCAAACTCGATGGCGGCGCCTCGACAGCGCGCAAGAGCGCCGCCGCCGACTTCGCCATCGGCCAGCTCGTCAACGAGGCCGTCACCTCGACCGAGGTGATCGACGTGCTGTCGGCCTGCGGGCTGGAGCGGCCCGACATCGG